>DAOUHE010000094.1:0-50423 GCA_034428715.1 Dehalococcoidia bacterium
CTACATTTTGTGGACACTGAGAAATGGGGCTTAGGTATCCCGGTAGTATCCATATTCTTTAGTTGGAGGAAGACTCTGCCAAGTCTCTGAACATCCAGAAATGCACATCTCACCTTGGCTTTAGTTTAGGTTACCGCAGTATCTATGGCCGGCTTATTCCAGTCTGACATTTCAGCGTGATACCCTCGTAATTCATCGGACATGGTTTCGATAAAGTTACGGACGGCCCGCCCCAGGAACTTGCCCCTCAAAGTGCAGACCCCAATCACGGAGCTATCGAATATATGGTTCAAGCGAACCACTCCCAACTTGTCGTGGTCTTCTTGATGCAGGGTAAAGTCGGCGCATACCGCCACACCCATCCCTGTTTCCACGTATCTTTTGATGGACTCGGTATCATCCATGGCCAGGACTACTTCACATGCGATGCCCTGGGCCTTTAACGCCTGCTCTACCTTCTGCCTTGTCAGGCTTTCCGGCCCTGAAAGGATCAGCGGCCAAGTTGCGATCTCCTGCAAGGTAGGCTCCTCTACCTCCAGCAAAGAATGGTTTCGGGGAGTCATCAACACCACGTTGTATTCAAATAGTTCCATGAATTCCAGGGTAGGGTCATCGATAGGAGGCGGCGAGCAAAATCCCAGGTCTATTTCGCCCGATTTGACCAACTGGATTAGCGGGTTATAACTCCGGGCCATCAATCGAATGCGGACATCGGGGTAAAGCTCGCGGAAAGTTTGGATCCCATGGGGCAAATGGTGCATGACCAAGTCGGGATAGGCCCCTATTGAAAATGAACCCCTCCGTTCCGAATAGTCCATCTGAGTCTTCAAGATATCAACTGAAGTAACCACTGGGGTTACCAATTCCAGCAGGGTGATTCCTTCTGAGGTAAGCCGTATTGGCCGCTTGATCCGGTCGAACAGGGTGATGCCAAATTCACTTTCCAGCTTCCTCAAATGACTGGTAACGGTAGGTTGACCCAATTCCAGGGTCCGAGCAGCCTTGGACACGCTGCGAAGCCTGGCCACATGATAGAAGCTGATGAGTTCTCGAAGTTCCATAAACCACGCCCCCCAGAATAACCCGCATCCATCCAATATTGTATATTATCTTTTATTGCTTGACAAAATATCGCCCTGATTCGAGAATGTGTCACAGGGTCGGGTTGATTTAGCTAGCTAGGAATTTTAAACTCGTGATATCCTGGAATTGCGCGTAGCAATATTGCCAGTATGCCTTATATAATCACCGAACCCTGCATCGGGGTTAAAGACGCGAGTTGTATCGAAGTTTGCCCGGTGGATTGCATCGTCACCACCGATAGCGACGATATGTACTACATCGACCCCGAAACCTGCATCGATTGCTCCTATTGTGAGTCTGTGTGCCCGGTGAACGCCATCTTTGACGAGTTCACGGTACCGTCCAAGTGGCGGGAGTACATCCGCAAAAACAGGGAGTATTTCAAGTAGAGGCGTCAGTCTCTTCCCATCTGGCTCCATGGCGCCGCCTCGGCGATTCCCCCTGGTACCAGATTTCCGCAACATTCATCCCCTTCAAATTCCGCTGGGTTTCATCAGACGTGACCACTGTGGACTGACCTTCTCCTCGCCAGATTCCTTTCGCCGGCACGAATCTCAATCAGTCTCGATGCGTTATGCGATCCGGCATACTTCAATGCGCGAAACACTATGCCTATTTTACATATATACTATCAAATATTTCAATGCCACTCCGGAGTTCGGTTGCCAAAACGTACCATCAACGCAACCTAACGCCGCGGAGGGAACCTGTTTGCCTTGCCTCTGTGACCCTTGGCAAGTAAGATATCCAGGCTTTTCCCGCGGCTACTGCCGTGTCACACACTCTCTCAGGAAGGTGGGTTATGGCCTTATTTTTACGAGATGAAGACGTTCTAAGATCGGTCACCATGGATGCCATGCTAGAAACCATCGAATCCATGCAGCGGCATTACGGTCTTGGTGAAGCCTACAGCCTGCCCCGCCGCAAGATAATAGACAGCGGCGGACTGCTGGCGGTCATGGGCGGCGGGTTGTTCTATGATGGCGTCCTGGGCGTCAAGACCTACACGGTGGTGAAGGGCGCCTATTCATTTCAGGTTAGCCTGTACGACGCCGAAACCGGCGCCCTGCTGTGTTATACGCAGGCAAACCGGCTGGGCCAACTGCGAACCGGCGCCACCACCGGTGTGGCGGTGAAGCACCTTTCCAACCCCGATGCCTCGAACATAGCAATCATCGGCACCGGCGGCCAGGCGCCCACGCAGCTAGAAGCCGTTTGCAAAGTCCGCGACATCAAAAAAGTCAAGGCTTTCAGCCGTAACGAGGCAAACAGGGAGGCCTTTGCCCAGTCTATGACCAGTTCTCTTGGAGTGGAGGTTTCCGCATCCGCCGGCAACCGCGAGGCGGTGGACGACAGCGACGTGGTCATATGCATCGCCGCGACCATGGACCCTGTTTTGGAGGGCAGCTGGCTAAAGCAGGGCGCCACCGTGATTGGCGCCGGACCCACCACCTGGCGGGCCAGGGAGGTGGACGACGAAACGCTGGCCCGGGCGAATAAGGTATTCGTGGATTCCGCCGAGCAGGCGCCGGTGGAAGCCGGCGATATGGCTGGTGCGGTGGACCGGGGAATCTTCCAGTGGAGCCAGGTGTTGGAGTTGCGCCACGCCGTGGCCGGAATGGTTGCCGGGCGGGACAACTCCGGCCAGATCATCTACGCCAAACTCATGGGCACCGGCGTGGCCGATGTAGCGGCAGCCAAGCTAGCCTACGAAAGCGCCAAATCCGCCGGCTTGGGCATGGAGATGGACTGGTAGGAAAGCAGCTTCTGGCCGGGATCCGCCTGTCCTGCGCCGGCAAACAATAACAGGTCTCGAAATTCCTCCACGGTCGGCCCCCCATCTCGAATAATTCCAGGCATAGTGAAAGCGCTGACGGGGTTGCTCTGCGGTATCGTCAGAAACCGGACCCCGTCGGTCATCATGATGTGCCGGCCTTACCTGATAATCCGAAATCCAGCATTTTAGAGACCAGCAACCGCTGGTGGGTGATGGATTCGGGTAGGCCTGGCCGGGTCAGACCGTCACTTCGACTCCCATCACCTCATCGTCTTCAAGAGTTGCTTAGATGGCAGCCAAGTCTTCCCTGATAGCATGATGCTGTCGATCGCTTCTTCTTCGGTCTCTCCTTGAGCCAAGCAACGGGACCGGCCGGCTAGGATTTAGGATTCTCCCCTTAATTCGTTGGGCATCCCAAGGTTCACAAATGCCCACGACACGGCATTGCCAGGCGGCAAGACCCATTGTGTGGCTCTCTTGTCCGGAATTTTCCGGTTGGGTCCATGCCCGTCCCAGCTATATCCGCTGGGCGAACGATTAGAAAAAGGCTGTTATCGAGGAAGATTGGTTCACTCGGCATTCGGGCGCCCGAAGCGAAGACGGTTCCAATTGACCGGATACACCCTTCACGCTATGATTGGCCGGAGGCTCTCTGGGACACAGTCGCCAGGAAGCGCTCAAGTTTCAAACGTTTCCGGCTGCCAGGCCGGAATAATCGCTAAAGGGGGGCAGGGGCCCAAAAAGGAGAAGAGAAATGTGCTTAAGTTGTGGATGCGGGGAGCCGGACGATAACCACGGCGACGACAGGCATATCATCCTGTCAGATTTAGCAGCGGCAGCCGAGGCGGCGGAGATCACCACAGAAGAGGCCGCCCGCAACATTGTGGAAGCGCTAAACGCTGGCCAATCAGGCTAACTCTGCTGGTTCAAATACCGGTTGCAGGTTCATTCCCTGGCACCGGGAGGGCGTCGGGAGTTCTGAAAACATGAGCATCAAGGATGTATTGCAAGGTAAGCCATTGGGGCATCCCAGCCACCCTATGTTTGTGCACTTCCCGACCGCCCTTTTCCCCACCAGCTTGCTATTTGACCTCCTTTCCTGGGTCATCACCCAGCCCGAGCTGGTGAAAGCGGCTTTCTTCAATATCGCCGTCGGGCTGGCGGCTGGGTTACTGGCCGTGCTTACCGGATTTGTTGATTATTTTGGAATGGTGCGGGGTTCCCGAAAGCGCCGCGTCACTACCTGGCACATGCTGGCCAACCTGTCGCTGATGTTAATTTATGCCCTCAGCTTGGGACTCAGGGTACCAGCCTTGGATGCGTCCAGAACCTCCGGCCCCGTGTTGGCGCTTTCTCTGGTTGGGCTGGCTCTCCTGGTGGTGGGCAACTATTTCGGAGCCGAGTTGGTCTACCGAATGGGCATGCGAGTCAACACCGGCAGGCTCCGTGAGGCCCCATTGCTACACAGAGCGTTCGCCGTGATTCAAAACAGGTTCAGGCCCCGAGAGTCGGTCTAAACCATTGTCGCCCATTTGACCACAGACATTAAGGCATCATTTCAATCCGTGTGGCGACAGCTTGCGGTTCGGCTCCCGCGACGGGTAGTCTCCAATGAACCGCCGCGGCTTCGGTACGGTCACCTGCAACCACTCGTTAGATTGAGCCGCGGCCACCAGATTCAACCGGTTCAACAACAAAGTTTTCTTTCAATAAATCTTTCACCCTGTGGTCTATCGGATACACGTCAAAAACCCCGATTTCAACACTTGGATTTCGATCTGAGTTGACGTGTCGTGTTTAACTTGGCAATGAGCCACTCGTACGCCCAAATGTACACCACCTACCATCAGGTGAGAATCCAACCATTAGCTGGTTAATATACAAGTTTAGGCTAGTCGGTAGGGGCTACCGGGATACCATCGCTGCAACAGCCAGAGTAACGTGGGGCAAAAAATCAGGGCAATTCTCGAAATTCTTCAACGGTTAAGCCGGCATCGCTAACTATTCCTCCCATGGTGAACGCGTTAACCGGGTTGTTCCGCGGGATGGTTAAATACCGGACTCCGTCGGACATCACGATGTGCCTACCCTGTTGAACGATGCGAAACCTTGCTTTCTCAATGCCCTTACTGCCCGAAGGTGATTGATGCCGGGAATCCTTGGCACAACTATATCGACACTTCGACTTCCCGCACCTCTTCACCTTCAAGTGTTTTCGCCAAAGCAGCCAAGTATTCCCGGATGGCGTGCCTAACGTTCTCGACCGCCTCTTCTTCGGTCTCCCCTTGGGACCAGCATCCTGGCAGCCCGGGGCACGATACACTAAAGCCCTCGTCTGACTCTTGCAAAATCACCTTGTATTTCACTATTTGACCTCTCTTCCCGCATCCTATACTCCACCAAGATACCGTACGGCAATCCTAGGAGGCCGGGGCGCCGTCATAGAGATCGACTGGTAAAAAGTTAGTTTCCATCCAGGTACTCGCCCGCCAGGTATTCGCCGGTGCAGCGGACGCTGTAGTTACCTTTTTCCATCAACAGGCTTTCCACCGCGGACCGGGCCGTGTCCAGGGAGGTAAAGCAGGGGATCTGCCGTTCCACCGCCGCCCGGCGGATGTAGAAACCGTCGCGCAGCACCAACGTGTCGCCCGACAGGGTATTGATCACGGCGCCCACGCTATCTTGGTTGATCACGTCCAACACGTTTGGATGCCCCTCATCCAGCCGCTTGGTGGCCATGGTCACCGGCAATCCCATGGCTGAGATCATTGCCGCGGTGCCCTCAGTGGCATAGAGCTGGCACCCGGCCCGGTCCAACTGCCGAACCAGCGATAGCGCCTCGGCCTTGTCGGGGTCGGCGATGCTCAACAGGATCCCCATGCCCTTTTTTAGGCTGAGTTTGGCGGCCATCAATGCTTTGGCCAACGCGTTGGAGAAGTCGTGGTCAATGCCCATCACTTCTCCCGTGGATGTCATCTCCGGGCCCAGATGCCAGTCCACGCCGATCAATTTAGCCATGGAAAACACCGGCGCCTTGATTCCCACCAGCTTTGGGGCCGGCCACAACCCACCTTCGTAGCCCTGGTCCGCCAAGCTTTCGCCCAACATGACCCGGGTGGCTATTGAGGCAACGGGCAACCCGGTGACCTTGGAGATGAAGGGGATGGTGCGGCTGCCCCGGGGATTTAACTCCAGCACGTAGACCGATGTGGCCGGGGCACTATCTCCGGAGTTTTCAGCCGAAAGGTGGGGACTTCGGTAAGGCGGCCCGCCCAATATCACGAATTGGATGTTCATCAGGCCCTTTACCCCCAGGGCCAGGCCCATCCGGGTGGTGTAATCGACGATGGTGGCGACTTCATCCTGACTCAGGTTCAGGCCTGGATAGATGGCCATGGAATCCCCTGAGTGGACGCCCGCGCGCTCGATATGCTCCATGATCCCAGGGATCAGCACCCGCTCTCCATCACAGATGGCGTCGACTTCGCACTCCTTACCCTCCATATAGTGGTCAACGAGCACCGGACGTTCTGGGTCGATATCCGTCGCCGCCGCTACGTACCGGATCAGGTCCGTCGCGTTCTGAACAATCTCCATCGCCCGGCCACCCAGGACATAGCTGGGGCGGACCACCACCGGATAACCGATATTTTGCGCCACTTGCAACGCGTCACTGACCGAATTCACGGCGCTGCCTGGCGGTTGGGGAATACCCAGACGTGACATGAATTCTTCAAACTTGTACCGGTCCGAGGCTATGTCTATGGCATCGGCGCTGGAGCCAAGGATGGGCAGTCCCGCCATCGCCAGTTGTTGGGACAGGTTTATAGCGGTTTGCCCGCCAAATTGCACGACGGATGGAGGCGGCTGGTCGTTTATGGTTTCGTTCTCTATGATGTCCCTCACCGATTCCTCGTCCAAGGGCTCGAAGTAGAGCCGGTCGCTGGCGTCGAAGTCGGTGGAGACAGTCTCTGGATTCGAATTGACCATGATGCTGCGGACCCCTGCTTTTGACAATGCCAACGCGGCGTGAACGCTGCAATAGTCAAATTCGATTCCCTGGCCGATTCGGATGGGTCCGCTGCCGATTACCAGGGCCTTGGGTCCCTCCAGGGGAAGGGCTTCGTTTTCCTGGTCATAGGTGCTGTAGAAGTAGGGAGTAGCGGCCTCAAATTCGGCGGCGCAGGTGTCCACCATCTTGTAGACGGGTTTAAGACCCCACTGCTTTCGCAGATTCCTGACCTGCTCCGGCAACATGTCTGCCAATGTTCCTGCTTGAACGTCGGAAAATCCCATCCGCTTGGCCTGTAGCAACAGGTCCGGGGTCAAGGTCTCTGAAAGCAGCCGGCGCTCCATGGCCACGATACGTTCCAAGGCGTTGATGAACCAGGGCTCGATCAACGTCCGGTCCAGCAGTTCTTCCCGGTCCATGTCCCGGCGCAGTGCGGCCAAAATCGCCCAAAGCCTAACGTCGTTGGGTCCCAGCGGCAGATCGTCCATCACCGGGCCACCATGGGCCCGCCAGGCGGGGTCCTCCCAAAGCAACGTGCGGCCGCCTATCTCGAGAGCGCGGGCGGCCTTTTGCAAAGCAGCTTCAAAGGTGCGGTCTATCACCATCACCTCTCCGGTGGACTTCATCTGGGTGGTGGTGTGGCGGTCGCCGTGAGGGAACTTATCAAAGGGCCACCGGGGTATCTTCACCACGCAATAGTCCAGGGCGGGCTCAAATGCCGCCTTGGTAACGCTAGTCACGGCGTTTGGAATCTCGTCCAAGCGTTTACCAACGGCGATCTTGGCCGCCACCCGGGCAATGGGATAGCCGGTAGCCTTGCTGGCCAACGCCGAACTACGGCTCACTCTCGGGTTGACCTCTATGACGTAGTAGGGGGAATCGGGCTGCCAAACGCCTCCAATGGCCTGGAGGATCCGGGGGTGGGGTTGCAGGGCAAACTGTACGTTGCATCCGCCCTCTATCCCGAGCCCGCGGATTATCTTGAGGCTGGCGGTGCGTAGCATCTGATATTCGCGGTCGGTTAGGGTCTGGCTGGGGGCTACGACTATGCTATCCCCAGTGTGGACGCCCATGGGGTCCAGGTTTTCCATGTTGCAGACGGTTATGCAGTTGTCAGCCCCGTCGCGGATGACCTCGTATTCGATCTCTTTCCAGCCGACCAGCGAGCGCTCCAACAAGACCTGGGAGATGGGGCTGGCGGACAGGCCGCTATGGACTATGGACTCGAACTCCTCCCAGGTGGTGGCTATGCCGCCGCCGGTGCCGCCCAGGGTATAGGCGGGCCGGATCACCAGGGGCAATCCCATCTCGCCCGCCACCTGTCGTGCTTCGCCCATAGACGTCACCGGCATATTTTCGGGCTCGGGTTCGCCTATAGCATGGAGAAAGTTGCGGAAAAGTTCCCGGTCTTCCGAGGTGCGAATCGTCTCCAACGAGGTGCCCAGCAGCTTTACGCCGTGCTTATCCAGGACACCGGCGCCGGCCAGGTCCACCGCCAGGTTAAGGCCGGTCTGTCCTCCCAGGGTGGGAAGTATTCCGTCAGGCCGCTCCCTGGCAATGATCCTTTCCACCACCTCGACGGTCAAGGGCTCGATGTACACCCGGTCGGCGGTGCCCTCGTCCGTCATGATGGTGGCCGGGTTGGAATTCACCAGAACCGTGGTGATGCCCTCTTCCCTGAGGGCCTTACACGCCTGGGTCCCGGCGTAATCGAATTCGGCCGCTTGACCAATTATGATGGGGCCGGATCCAATGACCAGCACCTTCTTAGGTTTATCTGAGATATCAACCCCTTAAGCCGTACCTTATTGCCGGAACCCCACCGGCTCCGGCCCACAAACCATGTTCCAACCCATGGCCCACCGGTGGCGTTCGACGTTCACCGGAGTCTACGTCTGGAACCGCCGGAATCAGGCCAAGCAGGCCGGAGCCAATCGCTACCCGAACTAGAGAACGGGCAGCGGACCCGGCAGGTCGATTAATTTCCGCCGCTGGAAGGAGTTCAACACCTGATATACGAAGGACCCCAACATGCGGCGGTCAGTATCGAAATTCGCAACTTCCTTTGCGACGTGATTTGTTCCCTGTTCGAACAGGGGCGGCACCCTAAACAGGACGGTGTCCTGGTCTAGTTTTTCCACCTCCAAACGACCCACCGGAGTGAGATCCATATCGCGGCCGGCAGGATTTACCGATTTTATGATCAAGTCCCAACGGCGGCCGATCTGCCCCTTGGCCGGGGCGAGCCGGTAACCGTACCCTTGGCAAGAAAATTCGGGTACATCCTCATTCAACATGGCGATGACGTCCGAGAGTCTCGCCGGCAACTCCACCTCCACTCCCTCCTCCAGCAACACATGCGTAAAGGAAGACATTAAAAACCTCCAAATATTGCTTGAACCTTGAATGACAAATCCTAGTTGATTTACGTGTCCGTTTTAAATAAAAATGATGATTGCTTGTACGGCTCTTGGTCCTGTCCTATTGATCCATCCTGGATATATCTCCCCATTTGGGGAGGGTTGCCAATTTTGTTACTTCACCTCCTCACGATTACGTCTGGTTGGCTACCGCGTTGCCGTAGTCGTCGATCAACGACAGGAACCGGTCGAAAAGATATTCGTTGTCCCTGGGACCCGGCGACGCTTCGGAATGATATTGAATGGTGAATAAGGGCATATCTCTGTGGGTAAGCCCTTCCACGGTGTCGTCGTTTAGGTTGATGTGGGAAATCTCCAAGTCTCCCCCAATGGAGTCGGCCAAAACCGCATAACCGTGGTTTTGGGCCGTTATGTAAATCCGCCCCGTAACCAGGTCCTTCACCGGGTGGTTGCCGCCCCGGTGTCCAAACTTGAGCTTGAAGGTTTCGGCTCCCAGCGCCCTGGCCACTATCTGATGCCCCAAGCAAATGCCCATTACCGGCACCCGGCCCAATAGCTTGCCCGCGTTGGCAACCAGGTGGTCCAAACGTTGGGGATCCCCGGGGCCTGGCGAAAGCAAGATTCCCGAAGGGTTAAGGGCCAACATATCCTCAGGAGGAGTGGTGGAGGGCAAGGCAATCACTTGGCAACCCCGCTGCTTGAGCAGGCGCAGGATGTTGAACTTCAGCCCACAATCGGTCACCAGGATACGGTACTTGGCCTCAGGGTCCATTTCTATCGACGGGCTGTCCCATTGATAACTTTCCGGGGTGGTGACCTCAGACACGAAATCCGTGTCGTCATAGCTGGGCAGATCCGCCAGCCGGGCCAACGCCTCCTCTGGCGCTTCTGTAGTTAGCATCCCCAACATCACACCGCGGCTTCGCAGGCGTCTGGTCAGCGCCCGGGTATCCACGCCGGTGATGGCGGGGATGCCCTGGGACGCCAGGAATTCATGGAGGGTCCTGGTGCTCTCGCCGTGGCTGGGCCGGCCGCAATGCTCCCGGACTATCAGGCCGGCTACTCGGATCTTTCCGGACTCGAAATCCCGGTCATTGATACCGTAGTTACCCACCATCGGATAGGTAAGGGTAACCAATTGCCCCGCGTAAGACGGGTCGGTCAGCACCTCTTGGTAACCCGTCATGCTGGTGTTAAAGACGACCTCTCCCATTCCTTGGACCGGGGCGCCAAAGCATTCCCCCCGAAAAACGGTTCCGTCTTCCAAAACCAAGTGGGCGGGCACGGGCGCGATCAAACTGCCAACCATCAACTCGCCGCTCCCAGCCCTGGCTTACCCTTTCCGGCCACGCTTAAATTGAATGTCTCCTTTTGATAAACCATGCGCCCGTCTAAAAATGTGGCCGAGACTTGGCCTTTCAAAGTGACGCCTTCCAGAGGAGTGTTTTTACCCTGTGACAAGAATTCCTCAGGATTCACCACCCATTCCTTTTCTGGGTCGAAGAGAACCACATCGCCTGGTGTTCCGGGCTTAAGGCAGGCAAGATCGTCGAAGGCCGGCCCCAACACGCCGGTGGGTCCAACGGTCAACCGATGTACCAGACCTGGCAGGTCCAGCAGGCCTTTATGGACCAGTTGCATCGTTGAACCAAACGCCGTTTCCAATACGCTGATGCCGAAGGCCGCCTCTTGATAGGTGCATTGTTTGCTGGTGACGTCGTGGGGCGCATGGTCGGTGGCGATGCAGTCGATGACCCCTTCGGCCAACCCTTGGACCAGGGTTTCCACGTCCCTTTGGCTTCGCAGGGGAGGGAATACCTTGGTGGAGGTGTCGTATGCAAACCTGCCCGCCGCATCGGCATCCAGCCCCTTGCCGCCCAGGACCCATTGATCCGTGATGGTGAGGTGGTGAGGGCAAACCTCGGCGGTCACTCGCAAACCCCGAGCCTTGGCCTGGCGCAGCAGGGTGACCGAACCGGCGGTGCTTACGTGGGCCAGGTGCAACCGCCCCCCGGTGAGCTCGGCCAGGGCGATATCCCGGGCGATCATAGACTCTTCCGCCGCGGCCGGGATGCCGGCCAATCCCAATCTGCCGGAAACAGACCCCTCAGCCATCACCCCGTTTCGGGACAGCGATGGTTCCTGGCAGTGGTTGATGATAGGTAGTCCCAGGTCCATGCTGTAGGCTAATGCCAGGCGCATCAAGTTGGCATCGTAAACCGGGTCGCCGTCGTCGCTAAAGGCCACCGCTCCCACCGAGGCCAATTCCTCCATCTCGCTGAGCTCACGGCCCAGCCGGCCCTTGCTAACGCAGGCGATGGGGAACACCCGAACCACCCCCTCTGCCTGGGACCGGAACCGAAGGAAATCAACCACGGCCGCGTTGTCCACGGGCGGTTCGGTATTGGGCATGGCGCAGATCGAGGTGAATCCTCCCTTGGCCGCCGCGCGAGTACCAGAGGCGATGGTTTCTTTATATTCGAAGCCCGGATCCCTTAGATGGCAGTGAAGGTCTATAAATCCGGCGCAGGCCACCAGACCCGTAGCGTCGGCGGTCAGGCAACCGTCTGGCACCTGGTCATGGGAAACCCGGCCAACGGCGGCAATCTTTCCGTCAACTATCAGAATGTCCCCCACCTGATCCAAACCGGAGGCGGGGTCGATGATCCGCGGACCTTGGATCAACAACGGCTCTAATCCCAAACCGCCCTCCCGAATCGTCGATGCCCCCCAATCCCAACGGACCCTAGGATCAAATGTTTTGGCAAGTGATACCGTATCAGGAGGGCCTCATCCAAACCAAAGCAAATCTCATGCGGAGCCAGCAGCAGCGGCGAAGCATCTGGGGAGGTGGCTCCTCCCAGGCCCAAACCGTGCGACGGGTCATCCTTTCGGCCAAATTGCCTCACATTCAACACCATATGTGGATTTTTGTGCTTCACATTGATGCCTATGCCTTCCGCGTCAATCGGAGTGTTCATCTGCTCCGGCTGGTCAGTTGGTATAGGAGCGCCATGCGTATTGCTACACCGCTGGTGACCTGCTCTTCGATCACCGAGCTTCCGCCGTGGGCGATGCTTGAGCTGATCTCGATACCTTCGTTCATGGGGCCGGGATGCATCACTAGAGCGCCCGGTTTGGCCCGTTTCAAACGTGCTTCGGTGACCTGCCAGCGGCGGATATACTCCCGCATGCTGGGCAAGAACCCGCTGTGTTGGCGTTCGGATTGAAGCCTCAGGGCCATCACCACGTCGGCGTCCTGGATGGCGCGGTCCAGGTCGGTGTCCATCTTGACCGAGGCAAGCTCTGGGGGAACCTGACCACCATCGCCGCCCAGCATATCCAGGGGAAGCAATGTATTGGGGCCGCACAGGACCACTTCGGCCCCCATCTTGGCGAATCCCCACAGGTTGGAGCGGGCCACCCTGCTGTGCAGCACGTCTCCCACGATGACGATCTTGAGACCCTCCAGAACGCCTAGCTTTTCACGGATGGTGTACATGTCCAGCAAAGCCTGGGTGGGATGGGCGTGCATCCCGTCACCTGCGTTGATGATACCCACTCGGTCCAGGTGCCGCGCCAGCAAATAGGGCGCTCCCGAATGGGGATGGCGTATCACAATGGTGTCTACGCCCATGGCCTGGATGGTCAGCGCCGTGTTCAGCAGAGATTCACCCTTTTCCACGCTGCTGCCCGAAATACCCATGTTGATGACGTCGGCGCTAAGCACCTTACCCGCTTCTTCAAAGGAGATCCGGGTACGGGTACTGGCTTCGTAGAACAACGTCACGATCACCCGCCCGCGCAGGGCCGGAACCTTCTTGATATCACGGCCGAGAACCTCGGCCATGCCTTGAGCGGAGTCCAAGACAGCGTTGATCTCGGACCGGCTGAAATCGTCGAGGTCCAAGACATGACGCCGTTCGGGCATGCTGGGGACTTCCAGCTCAACCGCCGATCGAGGGATTTCAGGGGCGTTTTCGATCGCGTTGGAAAGACTCACGCCGTTCCCCCCAGAAAGCGCGACTGCATGCCCGGTTGAACGATCTGTTCCGGGCGTGGAGCCAGCATCGCCGGGTGAATGACCCGGGGCCGCATCAAGAGTTCCGCCCGGGATGCCGGCCGGGATTCTGGCCAGAGTCCCGGCCAGCGTCCCGGTTAGATCCACGGCGAGATTCAGTTGGCAGGTCTCCCCTAACAATCGCTACCTCATCGACACCTTCGGTTTCCACCAGGCTGACTTTCACCACTTCGTCGGGCGCTGTAGGAACGTTCTGGCCCACGAAATCCGGCCTGATGGGCAACTCCCGGTGCCCCCTGTCCAGCAATATGGCCAGCTGGATCTGGTTGGCGCGGCCGAAGTCGTTCAGGGCATCCATGGCGGCTCGGACGGTGCGCCCGGTGTACAACACGTCGTCCACCAACACCACCCTTTTGCCCTGGATATCCTCCGGAATGGTGGTGGGCCGCACTAGGGGACTGGAACGGGCCTGGAGGTCGTCTCGATAAAGGTTGATGTCCAGAGCCGCCACCGGCACATCTCCGCCTTCGAATTCCTTCAGGTTTTTCGCCAGGCGGTGCGCCAGGTGAACGCCCCTGGTGTATATGCCAACCAGGACAACATTCCGGGTACCCCGGTTGCGCTCCAATATCTCGTGGGACACCCGGGCCAGCGCTCGCCTGATATCTTCCTGGTTCATTATCTGACGTTGTGACATTTGACTCCTAGCTGGCGCCAATGCCGGATTCAACAAAAAACCCCTTGCCTGCGTTCCGGCAAGGGGCAACCAAACAGGCCGTCCGCCACTAGCGGATGCTCCGGCCGTTGATTGGGACGTTGAACCTTGCCAGCCTCACAGGACTGCCTTAAAAGCCCGGCTGCCCAGTGTTGAACAGCCCTACGACCCTGGGAACTGATTCCCAGATATTGAATTGTCAGTTTTTATATTACCAGACTCAAGTCACTGGCGGAAGAGGTGAACCGGGATCAAAACCCTTCGGTTTAACTCAGATTTGCCTAAGCGGCCACCCTCTTGCGGCGGTTGCTGACGTAGTCCACCAGGACGTATTCGCCCAGGTTGTCGGCGCTGCTGTAGAAGGCCCGCCCCCGGTTGATCCGGGTCATGCGGTCAACGAAATTCACCAACTGGTACGAGTTCTCCAGCATGAATGTGTTAATCACGATATCTTCGCTGGTGCACCGTTTGACCTCTTTCAGGGTTTCCTGCTCGGTGCGGTAGCTGGGCGGATAGGCGAAGTATGCCTGGCCTCCTTCCAGGTGTGATGTGGGCTCGCCGTCGGTGATGACCAAGATCTGCCTGGACCCACCCTTTTCCTTGGCCAGGAGCTTGCGTGACAGCATTAGGGCATGATGCAGGTTGGTGCCCGACACCCAGGAATTCCAGCTGACCTTGTGCAGCTCCTCCTCCTTGATCTCCTTGGCGTAGTCGGAGAACCCGATGATGTAGAGGACGTCCCGTGGGTATTGGGTTCGTATCAGGGCCATCAGCGCCAGAGTGACTTTTTTGGCGGCCTGGAAGTTATTGAACAATCCCATGGAGCGGCTCTGGTCCAAAAGGATGCAGGTGGCCGTCCTGGTCATGTGCTCGTTCCGGTAGATCTCAAAATCCTCTGGTTTCAAACGCACCGGTATCCGCGCTCCGGCGCGCAGGACGGCGTTCTTCACCGTGGCTTGCAGGTCCAACTGGAAGGGATCGCCGAATTCGTAGGGCTTAGTGTCGCCCAACACATCTCCGTTGGCGCCGCGGGTCTCCATCATGTGGCTGCCCAGCCGGTCCTTCTTCAAATGGACGAAGATCTCCCGCAGGGCCTTCTGGCCGATGCGCCGGATGCCCCGAGCCGTCAGATCGAACTTGTCGTCGTCGGTTATGTATCCCGCGTCTTTGAGCATCTGGCGTAGTTGGTCCAGTTGCTCCCACACGCGTTTGGCTTCATCTCCTAACAGTTCGGCCAATTTATCGGGGTCTATACCTTCCAGATTTCCCGTGCGCATAGCTTCTTGAAGGGCCTGCTCAAGCTGATCGTTCTCCTGGAGTTGGCGCATCAGGTCCATGGCCTGGTCCATGGTCAAACTGTCGTCCCCCAGGAACGGGTACTGGCGGCGCAACTCGTCCATGGGCATCATGATTTCCATCATCGACGCGAATTCGGCCATGGCGGCCCTGGTTTCGGGGTCCAGAGCGGCGGCCATGGCGTCTTCCAACTCCTGGCGCATCTCCGGAGACATGCTCTCCAACATGGATTGCATCTGGGCCATCTGTTGCTGCAGCCGCTCCATCAGCTCATCGAAACTCTGCGGAGGGTTGGGGCCAAACATGGAGCCGAACTGCTGCATGAACTGTTCGAAGGCGGGCTCCCTGCCCTCCATCTTGTCCCGCATCATCTGGGATAGCTGCTTCAGCATTTCCCGGGTGGCGGCCATCTGTTCGGGAGACATACCCTGCATTTGTTGTTGCATCTGCTGGGAAAGGTTCTGGGCCATCTGGCTCTTCAGCATGTCCAGCAATTCCTGGAACATCTGCTGGGCGTCCGGGTCTATGAAGTCGTATTCCATCAGGTCTTTGATCTGGCCGCCCACCCCTTCCGGCAGATCGTCCAGCTTTTCCCGGTTGCGCTGGGCCCGTCTCTCCAGCAAATCGTAGAGTTTGTCCTGCTGTTCCCGATCCTCGTCCGTGGCGCTCTGAACTTGCTGCTGGGCTTCTTCCAAACGCCGGTCTATGCCCGACCGCTCGGTCTGCAGGATCTCCTCCAGCTTCTCCTTCAGGTCATCCACCACCGAATCCATGTTGTATTGCTGCAACTGCTGCCGGCGGCGGTTCTTTAACTGCTCGATGAGGTCCCTGAGGCCGGGCATCTGACGGCCTTCCCTATCTTGAAAACCTCCGCGGAACATCTCCCGCATAGCCTTCATCAGGTCGCCTTGTTTCAATACCTCGTCGGAAAGCTGGTCCATTAACGCTTCGGCATCCAGGTCAAAAATGCTTTGGGTGCCGTCCCACTGGGAGTACCGGTAGGTTCGATATAACATGTGCCCTCACGCCTTAGAAACGTTTGGGGTCAGCATCCCATTCCCGGCTCAAACAAGAAAATCAAGTTTAGGGGCGTGGGATAATGTCTCCATGATACTCCCGCCGTTCTGATAACAGCAAGTGAAACCGGTCCATTCGACGTGCCCGCGCCGTGCTATAATCCGCCAACTTCGCGCAAACCTCGATCGAGGGATACGGGATATGCTGAGTCCCTACACCGTCCTTGACCTGACCGATGAAAAAGGCGAGTTGGCCAGCATGGTGCTGGGCGACATGGGCGCCGACGTCATAAAGGTTGAGCCGCCCAGTGGCTCGCCAAGCCGATCGATGGGGCCGTTTTTGGCCGACGCGACCGAGGTGGAACGAAGCCTCCAATACTTCGCATTCAACCGCAATAAACGCGGCATATGTCTTGATTTAGAGGCAGAGGAGGGCCGGACAGCCTTGTTGTCGTTGGCGGAAAAAGCCGACTTCATCATCGAGTCGGCGCGGCCCGGCGAGATGGCCAGAAAGGGGCTGGGATTTGAAGCCATGCGGCAGGCCAATCCCCAAATCGTCTACGTGGCGATAACCCCCTTCGGCCAAGATGGCCCCCATGCGAATTTCCCCGCCAGCGATTTGACCCTGGCGGCCATGGGCGGTCCCATGAGCCTGCAAGGGCATCCAGACCGTGCTCCGGTGCGCCTATCGCTGCCCCAGGCGTGGCTCCATGCGTCGGTGGAGGCCACGGTAGGGGCATTGACCGCCCATGCCCTCATGCTGCGCACCGGCCAAGCCCAGTTTGTCGACGTTTCCGCCCAGACGGCCATGATCTGGACCATGCTGCAAGGTATGGTCGCTCATCCGGCCCAGGGCTGGGACTACAACCGGGGCGGCAATACCCTCCAAATGGGGACCGTCACCATACGCTTGGTCCACGAATGCGCCGACGGCTACGTGGTGCTATTCCCCATTGGCGGCGCGTTGACCAAGATGGTTGAATGGTGGGTCCGAGACGGGATTGTTCCCAATGATTGGCTCACGGCCGAAGATTGGCCTATGTACCACGTCAAGGTGCTCCAGCAGCAACCCGTTTCCCACGAGATCGAAGAAATACTGGACGCCGTTGGCCGGTATGTCTGGAATAAAACCAAAAACCAACTGCTCGAGCAAGGGCTCGCAGAAGGGGTCTCTATGGCTCCGGTGAACAATATGGAGGACTTGACGCGATTTCATCACTTGGAGGAGCGCGGGTTTTGGCTTAGCGCCCCATTGCCAAATGGACAGGAGGCGCAGGTGCCCGGTATCTTCGCTAACCTCAGTGGCACGCCCATGAAGGTTCGCCGCTGGCCCCCAAGGTTGGGCGAGCATGCCGCAGAGGTTTTGGGCGGCCTATTGGGGTTGTCGACGAGCCAGATAGCTGCCGCTTCGGGCCGGTTGCCGGCTTAGTTGAGATAAAGAGCAGGGATAGAGGTTCACATGCCGGATACGCTGCCTTTCGAGGGAATCAAGGTTGCCGATTTTTCCTGGGTCGTCGTGGGTCCCACAACCACAAAATACCTCGCCGACCACGGGGCGACGGTGGTACGGGTGGAAACCAACAGTCCTCTTGACATATTGCGGGTGGCCGGCCCCTTCAAAGACGGCGTTCCCGGCCCAGACCGCACCCAGTTTTTCGCCGACTACAACACCTCCAAATACGGAATCACTCTGGACTTGAAAAATCCGGCCGGCATCGATGTGGCCCGCCGCCTCATCGCGTGGGCCGACGTCTTTACCGAGAGCTTTACCCCCGGCACTGTGGACCGCATGGGCATCGGCTACGAAACCGCCCGCTCCCTTAACCCGTCGATAATCATGGCGAGCACTTGCCTGATGGGGCAGACTGGCCCAGCCGCCGGTTTCGCTGGGTTCGGGTTCCACGCCGGCGCAATCGCAGGTTATTACGAGATCACCGGATGGCCGGACCTTGCCCCCGACGGTCCCTGGACGGCCTATACCGACACCCTTTCTCCAAGATTCATAGCCGCCACCATTATGGCGGCCCTGGACCACCGGCGGAGGACCGGCGAGGGTCAATACATCGACGCCGCCCAGTTGGAAATGGGCCTCCAGTTTCTTGCGCCCCAGTTGATCGATCACGGTGTCAGCAGCCGGACGGTCACCCGGAACGGCAACCGCTCTGACGTTATGGCCCCCCATGGCGCTTTTCCTTGCCAAGGAGAAGACGAGTGGTGCGCCATAGCCGTGGAAAACGACCAGCAATGGGCCGGGTTGCGCCGGGCCATGGGGGAACCGGATTGGACCAAAGACCAAAGATTTGACGGTGTAGCGGGCCGCATGGCACATCAGGAGGAGATAGAAGACAAAATAAGCCAGTGGACACAAGCCAGGCCACCAAGGGCAGTGATGGACGCGTTGCTCTCGGAAGGCGTGCCGGCCGGCGTGGTGCAGCGGAGCAGCGACCTGCAGCAGGACCCCCAGTTGGCTCACAGAGGGTTCTTCCGAAACCTGGCCCACCAAGAAATGGGCGCCATTCCTTACCCCGGCCACCAGTTCCGTATCAGCGGCTACGACAACGGTCCCAGGTCGGCAGCGCCGGTGCTGGGCCAGCACAACGAAGAGGTGCTGCGAGACCTGCTGGGAATGACCGATGAAGAGATAGTCGAGTTGGTCATTGCCGAGGCCTTCAATTGATCGCTGGTATATCGTTGCTTCCCTGCGGGGAAATCTCCGATGACACTAAAGAACGACTAACAAGTCGGCGGCATCCGCCCCCGTGTACTTCAAATTAGTCCCAGACTCCAAACAGCCGGCCCGGCCACCACCGCTCATCCTGAGCTTGTCGAAGGACGGATCTGCAACGAAAGGCATTCGCCAAGAGGAAGGACTGACGGGAAGATATCTAGCCGGTCTCTTCGTGGCGTTACTGATGGGGTGCGGCGGTACCGCCCCTTTGCCCACGGAAGCCCTAACGGCAATCCGTGGGTTGGCAGAGGACCCGGTGGTAGCAGCCAAGGTGTCCCATTTCTCAGTGCAGGAAAATGGCTCAAAACTTTACGTATTTTTGAGTCTCGCTAACGACCCCGATTTTCACCCGAATTCTGAGGCGTCCTGCGAGCAAGCCGAATTGGTGACTGATCTCATTGCCCGCGAAACTGTTGAGGTACTGAATCAACACCAGGCGGTTAGAGATATGCAGGTAGCGGCACATTTGCCGTCGGAAGATTTCGGGGAAATCCTTGTCGGGGGGACCATTTATTCGCAGAGCACGAACTCTTATGAATGGGTAGGTTGCTTCCTTGACGGGTCTATCCTAAACGACCCTAGCCCCTAATATCTTCTCCAGATGCCCCAACGCCCAGGTGTGGGCGCCGGGGTCGAAGGTGGCAACGCAGTCTGCCGGCACCTCCACGGCATAATCCCGGTTGCGGGCATCGCTGGTGGTGTGCATCACGCAGATGTCGGTGCATACCCCACAGATGATCACTTTTTCCGGGTTCAGGTCTTCCAACCGCTGGGCCAGATCGGTGTTGAAGAAACCGCTGTACCTATTTTTGGGCACCACATTGGTTTCGGTCACAAAATCTTCCAGCTCTGGAATCACGTCCGGCTCTTCCGTCCCCTTGACGCAATGAACCGGGAAAACCTGGAACTCCAGATCGTCGGGGTCGTGGTGGTCGGAGATGAACAGCACCTGGGAGCCGGCCTGCCGTTCCCTCTGCAGCAATGCCCTAACGTTGGGAATTATCTTTCGGGAATCGTCGCCGCAATACAGGTTGTGGCCCGGCTCCAGAAATCCCTTCACCATGTCTACCACCAGAACTACGTTGGGCATTTGATCCTCCCTATGGCCGTTGGCCCGCCGATGATGTGGCCGACAACTTTACCTTGCCGGCGCGTCAGGTTCAAGCATCCCGCGGCCCGTTCAGGTTTCCTTCGATTGTGCCAGCTAGCCCCCGTTCGTGGTGAGCCCTTCGGCGGCGCTCAGGACAGGCTTGTCGAACCACCTGGCTGCCCTTCGACGGGCTCATGGCGAACGGAAAATTCCTGGCTTACCGTGAAATTCGGGAGACCCCCGCGCCAGGATCAAGCTTCCCGATAGGGCAAAACATTTATTCCCGATGCATCCAGGGTGAGCAAGACCCGGTCGCCAGGGGCCTCGGCGATGCGGATTCGGACCTCGGCCAACTGCTCCTCGGTCAAGCGGGGAACCGTCTCATCCCCATCGATTAGCCAAAAGAGTACCGGAGACCCCAATCCCGCTTCCAGCCGCCGAATCACAGGCCGTGCCGCGCCCGAAGCCACGGCAATGACGTTCTTCGTTATCGTGGGTGAGTCCGGGGCAACCTCCGGATCAACGCCTTGGATTTCTCCCAGCGCCCTCCGGTCTTCCTTTAGTACTAGCCAATGATAGAACCCCACGGCGCCCGCCATCAACGCCATGCCTAAGGGAAGTTTGGCGTCCTGAATGACCTGGAATGTCAGGTTCCCCTCCAAGATGTTCTTCAGAACCAGGAACAACACTCCGCTGACGCTGCCCAAGGCGATCAGAACGGCCACGCCGAACACGAAATAGACGAACACCCGGCGGGATAGGGCGGCTAATTCCTCGGTCCCGCCCCTGGCGACATCCCGTTGGGCCCCGAACCAATGATAGGCCCACAACGGAATTCCCACCACCAGCAAGGTCAGGGCCAGCGACAACTGCCCGCGCCACCATAGCGCCCCGGCCAGCTTCTCCCCGCCCGCGGGAAATATGGATCCGGCGCCCACTCCAACCAACATCACCAGGCCGGTGCTCAACGCGCCCAAAGCCACGGCGGCCACCAGGTAGCGGTATACCCGCCGGGCCGCCGGAAGACCTCCCGTCGCCCGGGATTCTTGTTGCATCACCGCCCAGTGATACCCCCACAGTCCACCACCGGCAATCAGAGCGGATAGGGCGCTGGGCAAAAAGCGGAAATAGTCGTCGGCGCCGTAGATATCCGGCCCTCCGAAGGCCCACGACAGCAACCGGAACAGCACGATGCTAAGGGACACCACAACGGTGGCCGACCCCGCCAATATAGCGAATATGTAGAGATAAGCCTGCCTAAGATCGTTGGCTATGTCCGACGGAATGGCCCCGGAAGGCCGTGATACGCGGTGCCAGTGCCACCACCAATAAACCGCGCCGGTGGCAGCGACTGCCAGGGCCGTTTTCATGGTGTCGTTCCACAGACCCAGGCTGGTGGACGCCAGCAGCTCGGTGGCAAATATGGAATCGTAGACAGACAGGAAAACACCCTGCCACATTATCCCGAATCCCACCAGCAGCATGACAAGACTGGCCAACGAAGCGGCGTAGACGTACAGCGGCCCCACGGCGTCCGCCTCGGGATGGCTATTTTTCTCCAGACCCACCTGCCGCCAATGGAATGCCCAGACCACGCCCCATACCACGGGAAGAGCTAAGTGCAACCCGTCAAATTCATCGGCGCCCAACCACCACCGGAACAGGGACACGAACCCAAAGGCGGCCACGGCGCCGGAAACGGCCAAGACCAGGTAAAGATAAACCCGGCGCGCTGTAGCCTGGGTCTCCCACGGTACCTGCCTGACGGCCCGCCGGGCCAGGTTCCAGTGGAACAGCCAAATGGGAACACCCACCAATGTCAGCGCCAATGCCAAGGCCAGCTGGGTCTGGCCCCGGTAGAAGATATCCTCCCCTAGCAATGCGTCTCCAGCCGAGTCGATGAGCAGAAAGGCGCCAACCGCCGAGACAATTAAGGCGGCAAAAGATATGCCATAGAAATACAGCCGCTTGAGGGTGCCGATTCCCGGATCTTCGCCGTTTCCCGAGCGCCGGCGGACAAACATCACCACTGCGGCGATGATTCCCACTATCACCAGTAACTGGACCAAACTACCCGCTATTCCAAAAAAAATTTCCATCGATATCCACCTCTCCTAGCGCAACCTTCCGGGCTGGAGCGGTTTCTCAGCCTGCGGGCACCACCTCATGGGCCATGGTGGTTCAACGAAGGCCCATGCGCCCCCGTTCTCCTTCAGCACGAACCGCTCACCATAGGAGTACTCGTCGGCGCCAAAGGGAGGAGAAACCCGGAACCGGGTGATACGGACCTGCACTTCCACCCGGTCTTCCACCTCCCTGGTGTCGACCAACGTCACCCGAAGGTCCTCTGTTTCCGAAAAACCGCCGCTTAAACCGCCTCTAAAACCATCGCCGCGAATACCGCGCAGGGAATCACGGAAGTGTTGACTGTCGCAGGTTTCCTGAATCTCGGGGTCGAGGTAGCCATAGGCGGCTTCGGTCTCCCCTTCTTCAATGGCCAGCAGGTATTGCTGAACCGTTCTCTCCGGGGTGCCTTCGGGAAAGAGGGATTGGTCTCCGCGCCGGTCCAGTGAGGCGACGATCGCGCTGACTCCGGCCAAGACCACGATCGCCAAGGCCAAGCCGGCCAGCCATCTGGATGAAGCAGTCTGTAAAATGATGGTTCCCTCCCATAGGCCATGCTGAATTGACCTTCATGTCCATTTTAGGGAGAACCGTATTACCGGAGTAAGGTACAAACGTACCATTCTTGGGAGGTATCAAAAAGCAACGGCCGGGTCAGACCGTGCTGGCCTGAGATGGGGAGCCCCGGCAGATAGGCGCGGGCGAGTGTGAAGCGTTTACTAGATTAATGCTTAGATCGCCGCCGATTGGCCGGCGTATTTTGCGTCTTGGGCCAACAACTCGGCCATGCCCACCAGGTTGAAACAGTCTTCCAGGCTGGACATTTGGTTCATCAATTGACTCGTCGTGCCCTGTCTTTTGATCTCATCCATCAGGCCTGCCACGGCCCGGGTCACCAGCATCAGGGCGCTGGCAGGGAATATGACCAGTTTGAACCCCAATTCCTGCAACTGATGCGCCGGTATCAGCGGGGATTTCCCGGTCTCAACAAAGTTATAAAGGAGGGGCACGTCAAACCGGGAGGCTACCTTTTGCGCCTCTTTTTCGTCGCGGATGGCCTCCACGAAAAGTACGTCGGCGCCCGCCTTCACGTAGGCATCGCACCGCTCCATGGTGTCGTCCCAGCCGGTCACCGCCAAAGCGTCGGTGCGCACGATGATGGTGAACTCAGGGTCAATGCGGGCGTCCACCGCGGCGTGGATCTTTTGGACCATCTCACCGGCCGGGACCACCCGCTTGTTGTCCAGGTGGCCGCACCGCTTAGGTGATTCCTGGTCTTCTATATGGATTGCGGCCACCCCGGTGCGCTCGTATTGCCTGACCGTCCGGCCCACGTTCAAGACCCCGCCATAACCGGTGTCGGCGTCGGCGATCACGGGGACATTCACCGTATCGGCAATGGCGGCCGCGTTAGCCAGCATCTCGGTCATGGTGGCCAGCGCCAGGTCCGGCTGGCCCAGCCGCGCCACCGAGGTACCCGCGCCGGTCATGTACACCACGGGAAAACCCGCCTGCTCGATTATCTTGGCGGTAAGGCAATCGTAAGCGCCGGGAGCGACGATGATCCCAGGTTGGTTTAGCAGCTTGCGAAATCGGGTGGTGGCTTTCTCTTTGGTTGCCATGGTTTCCCTCCTAATGGGTTCAGGTTGGGATTCATGAACCGGCTAAAAAATATCTTGCCCCCCAGGAACGGTAGGGGCACGGCATGCCGTGCCCCTACCGTTATCGACGGTTCGCTTGCTCAAACCATGGCCTCCCCAAGATGGTAGGGGCGCACGGCCGTGCACCCCTACGGCTTTCGCAGGAAGATTACCAAGAATAATGCTCGAACTTCGGCGGTGATCCACTAATACTTCGGGTTTTTTACCACGATAGATGGCCGCTGCGGTCGTTCTGGCCGCCGTGCATTCCACATTTGGCCTAGCAACGTAGGGGCACGGCATACCGTGCCCCTACGACCCTCGATCAATGGTGGCCGCACCCGCAGACCTCAGGCGATGAGGCCGCCGTCGATAGTCAAAACCTGGCCGGTGATGTATCCGGCGCCTTCGCTGCATAGGAAAAGGGCGGCTTCGGCCACGTCTTCGGCGGCGCCAAAGCGGGCCATGGGGATTCGGGAAAGGATTTGGATTCGGGTCTCTTCCGACAGGCCTTTCACCATGTCGGTGGTGATGAAACCCGGGGCCAATGCGTTGACGGTGATGTTGCGAGAAGCCACTTCCCGAGCCACCGATTTGGTGAACCCGATCAGGCCCGCCTTAGCTGCGGCGTAGTTGGCCTGGCCGGGATTGCCACTCAACCCGACCACCGAAGAGATGTTGATTATCCGCCCCCGGCGCCTCCTCAGCAGGTAGGGCATGACGAACTTGGTGCAAAGGAACGCGCCCTTCAAGTCTACGTTCATCACCTGGTCCCAGTCTTCGGAGGCCATGCGAAGTAAAAGGCGGTCACGGTGGATACCGGCGTTATTGATCAGGATGTCGAGACGGCCCCAACGCTCGAAAGTTTTTTTCACGGCCGCCGCCGCCGAATCGTCCTTGGAAACGTCGCCTTCCACCAGAAATGCTTCGCCGCCGGCAGCGATGATGTCCGCCACCACCTTCTCGGCGGCTTCGCCACTGGCATTGTAATTCACGCCCACGCGGATTCCGGCCCGGGCCAAGCGGCTCGCTATGACGGCGCCTATCCCGCGAGAGGCCCCGGTAACCAGGGCTACCTGTTTTTCCGAATCCACCGCCGTCACCGCATTTCCCTCATCTCAATGATCCCGTTGAAAATCCAGGTCTCGAATGCCCGTAACAGCTAATCGTCGGCCTTAAACTTGGCGGCGGCGCCTCGGCCTTCTGCCGCAGTCTGCTGGTTTTCGGGCTGCTGGTCTCGATGAATCTGAGAAAGCTCTTCCTTCATGCTCTCCACCAGGCCCACATGGACGTACCATTGGGCGGTGTGGATCGCGCCGGCAATGCCGCTGGCCTCGCATGAACCGTGGCCAAGCACCACTGCCCCGTTCACCCCGAACAGCGGGCCGCCCATGGTTCTGGGCATATTGGTGGTTTGCCAAAGGTCGTCTTTGATTCTTGCCAGGTCTTCGGGGGACAGTGAACCCGCCAGGCGTTCTTCTAAAAATCCGGAAAGAGCCCCGCCCAATCCTTCAGCGAATTTCATCAGGATATTGCCGACGAATCCGTCGCAAACGATGACGTCGGCCCGGCCGGTGAAGAAGTCCATGCCCTCGACGTTACCGATGAAGTTGAGATGGCTTTCCTGCAGCAACCCGTAGCTTTCCTGCACCTGCCGGTTGCCCTTGGCTTCCTCGGACCCAACGCTGAGAAGGCCGACTCTGGGGTTTTCAATGCCCAGGAACCGGTGGGCGAACACGGACCCCAACGCCGCAAAACTCAACATCAGCGCCGGCCGGCAATCCAAATTGCTTCCGGCATCCACCATCACGGTCCCCGGGGAAACGCCCAGGAAGGGACCGCCAATGCAGGGCCGCTCCAGACCATCCATTAAACCAAGGAGGAATACTGAACTGGCCATGGAAGCTCCGGTGGAGCCCATGGAGACAACTACGTCGGCATTGCCGGTCTTAACCAGATTGGTGGCAACCAAGATAGAAGAATTAGGTTTGTGGCGTAATGCCTGAATAGGGTGCTCGTCGTCTCCGATCTTTCCTACCGAAGGGACTACCGTGACCGAATGGCCAGCGGTGTTGTAGCGGTCCAACTCTGCCTGGACTAGCTCCTGATCGCCCACCAGTAAAAGCTCGATATTATCGTTGCTCAGGGCTTGAATCCCGCCTTTGACCGTTTCCCGCGGACCAAAGTCGCCGCCCATGGCATCCAAGGCCACTCTGACGGGCTGAGCTTCTGATTTCCCATTACTGGCCATCCCTGCTTCCCCTCATAGCGCTTGCGGTTGGTCTGGAAGGGCGGCGGTAAACCGCGCTCTTCCAGTCATTTTAGCCCAAATTTTCGCCGCTTATGATAACCGATGCAGACCCACTCACCAACACCCGTCCGCTTTCCCGTTCCCTGACTCCCACGGTGCAGACCTGCCGAAGGCCCTGTTCAACCAACTGCTGCTTGGAAAAATCGCTTTCCGCATAAAGGCGGTCGCCCAGGTAGGCAGCCCCTTTAAACTTGACCGATAGTGTTCCACTCTCCAGCCACGCTTTGCCATAAGCCCGTCCCATGGATTCGGACACCAGAGCCAGGTTCAACATACCGTGGGCAATGATTCCTCCGAATTGGGTCGTGGAGGCAAATGCCGGATCCAAGTGCAAAGGGTTGTAATCGCCGGACGCTTCGGAGTAAGCGTTGAGCTGATCCTGGGTTATCGTCCGCTCTACCACAAATTGGCCAAGCTCTGGCGGCGGGTTCGGCTGCGGTCGAAGGGAGGGTTTTTCGTGTTCAGTGGGCTGGGTTTCGCCCGAAACCTGGTTTTCTGGTGAAGCGGTGTCGCTACGGTCCACCAGAACGGTGCTCTTGCCGCGCATCACCTCTTCGCCGCCGGCAGCTGTTAATGTGTAGGCGACGGTGATGAACTCCATGCCGCCTCTGCGCCTGGCCGCGCCCATACGGGCCAAGGCGGTGATCGACTCTCCGAATTGAATACCCCTCTTCGTTTCCATTTCCTGAAGGCTATGGATGGCGCCAGGTGGGAGACCAAGGTGTTGCAACAATCCGCCCAGGGACCAGGCAAGCAATGCGATGGGTGGCGCCAGGCGGGATTGCAGGTATAGGTCCGGGGCGTCTCCCACGGCCTGGACGTAGCGCAGAACCGACTCTTCGGTGACCTGCCAGGTTCCCAGCAGGATTCCTGTTTCAGGTTCAGCTGGGGCCTGCGACTGCGACACTAAGCCCACTCCTTTGGCGAATATGCCTTGTCGATTATACTCAGGGGCTCCACCGGCATCAACATTCTAGGCTCCGCCGTAGAGAGACTCTAAGGGAGATTAAAACCCAAAATATCTGGAAATGCCAGTCACCGGCCGGATACGACCAGCGCAAACTAAGCCGGAGGGCTGAACATGAGAATCTACGGAAGCGCCTCCGCTCATGGTGAGCAGCGGTACCTCCGGAAAAGACCGACCGGGCCTGATGGTTAAGCGTCTGGACCGGATCATTGAGAGTCCCCATAACAGAGAGTCATGTTGAGCCAGCCGCGGCGGCGAAACATCTGGGGAGGGGACGCCCCTTGCCCCAGACCCTTCACTGCGTTCAGGATGACATAGTGGTTGGATCAGGATGACATGGTTTTTATTCAGAAAGAGATGGTCAGATCAGCCTTCCCCGAACGCCTCGGCCGCCAGATCGCCGATGTACTTTCCAATGGCTAATGACGAGGTGGCGCCAGGGGATGGAGCGTTCAAGACATGGACGGCTTCCCTGCCTTGAATGATGTGGAAATCGTCCAGAAGGGCCCCGTTCCGGGACACCGCCTGGGCTCGCACGCCCGAACCGCCGGGAGCCAGGTCGTCGGAGCGTATCTCGGGCACCAGACGCTGCAGATCGCGCACGAAAACGCTCTTTACGTAGGAACGGTGCATCTCGCCCAGGCCGATCTTCCAGTTATTCATCGTCATCTTCCAAAACCCGGGGAAAGACAGCGTGCCCCACGAATCCTTTAAATCTACGTCGGATTTTCGGTATCCCTCACGCTTGAAGGCCATCACAGCGTTGGGACCCGCCTCCACCTGGCCATGGATGTTTCGTGTGTAGTGCACACCCAGGAATGGGAACCGGGGGTCTGGGACCGGGTATATCAACCCATTCACCAGCCTGCGGCTCTCCGGCTTAAGGGTGTAATACTCGCCGCGGAAGGGAATTATCCTTACGTCGATGGTTTCGCCCATCATCTCAGCCACCCGGTCGGCATGCAGGCCGGCACAGTTGATCAGGTGTTTGGCCTTCAAAACACCGCCATTGGTCTCAATAGCGATGCCGTCGGTATGCTTGCTGATGTTCTTTACCTCAGCGCCAATAAAGATGTCCCCGCCGGCCTCTTGGAACCTTCCAGCGTATGCGGCGGCGACTTTTTTGTAATCGACGATGCCGGTCCCCGGCGCCCATAGGGCCTTGATCCCGAAGACGTGGGGCTCTAACTCTTTAAGGCGTTCCGGGCCGATCATCTCCAACCCCTGCACGCCGTTGGCCACGCCGCGCTCGTAAAGATTGTCCAACCGGCCCAGCTCCGATTCGTGGCCGGCCACGATCACCTTGCCGCATAGCTGGTACTCAATCTCGTTCTCATCGCAAAACTTCAGCAGAGCTTGAGCGCCTTCCACGCAAAACCGCGCCTTATGGGAATCGGGCCGGTAGTAGATCCCCGAGTGGATCACGCCGCTGTTGTGGCCCGTCTGGTGGTTGGCCAATCCGGCGTCCTTTTCAACCACCGCGATCCGCCAATCGGGGTATTGCTCCTGCTTCAGGCGCAGAGCCGTGGACAGACCGATGATGCCGCCACCGATTATGACAACGTCGAAGACTGACGATTCCATGATTCACCTCGTTTCCCGAAGGTTCCACGGTTGAATAGCGGACCGCCCCAGATGTTTCGCGGCTGCGGTCACGGTTTATTCTGGTCTTGGAGAATGGTCACTCTTAACAGGTCCAGGGCGTTAAGCGAAGCACGGGTCCGGTCGGGCAGGCCAGGCCCGGCGTAATTGTATTCCCGTTGGGACGTTCCACTGCCGGAAGAAACCGAGATGTAGGTACGGCCCTCGCTAAGGTTTTCCGTCGGGTTGCCGCCCTCGGGCACAGAATGCACCGCCAACCCCAGCGCGGCGCCGGTTTGAGCGCGGATACCGGCGGCCAGCCCATCGGCCAACGCGGCGCCATCTCCCATCAGGTCGTCCGCCGAAACCCCTTTTTCGGAAGCCGCCAGCACGCTTCGCAAGACTCCCGGTTGGCGGCCCACAGTGCCCTGCAGGAAAAACTCTTGGCCCGCGTCTTGTAGCTGCTGGGCGACCATGCCTCCAGTCAAACCTTCGTAACAGGCCACCGTCAGTCCTTGGGATTTTAAGAGCCGGCCCAGCACCTGTGGCATGGTTTCTTCATCCACGCCAAACACATGGCCGCCCAACAACTCCCGAACCTCCCGTTCTAGAGGCGCGATCAGTTTATCGGCTTCTTCCCGGTTGGCGGTTTTCGCCGTGATCCTCACGTCTACCTGGCCAGGATGGGCCAATACTCCGACGGTAGGGTTGACCGAGTTGGCGATGAGGTGGCCCACTAGATCATCGACGCCGCTCTCGCCCAGATCGGATATCTTCAGCACCCTTGAATAAATGGAGTCTAAAAGCCCAAATTTCCCGCGCAGGTAGGGGACCAGCTCGTTGTCGAAGAGCCATTTCATCTCGAAGGGGACACCCGGCAGGCAATAGACCACCGCCCGAGGGTCTTCTACTATGAAAGAGGGAGCCGTGCCGTTGGGGTTTTTCACCGTGATGGCTCCCTCGGGAATAAGCGCCTGGCGGTTGTTGTTTTCAGTCATGATTAACCCGCGCCGGCGAAACCGCTCTTCTATCTGCACCATCAACTCGGGGTCCATCACCAGGTTCCGATTGGTTGCCCGGGCGACGATCTCCCTGGTGAGGTCATCTTGGGTGGGCCCCAGTCCTCCGGATGTGATCACCAGGTCCGAGCGCTCCATGGCCCGGGTGGTGATCTCCAACATGCGGCCAGGGTTATCGCCGACCACGGTCTTATAGAAAAGGTTCACGCCCAGATCAGCCAGCCTTTGGGCCATCCACGCCGAGTTGGTATCGACGATTTGGCCCAGGAGCAGCTCCGAGCCGATGGCGACGATTTCAGCGTTCAAATGTTTATTTCTCCTGCTTTATCGTTTTCCTGACTGGCCGGGAGGGCTTGTTTGGGACCATTCCACTTAAGTCACCGCTAGAGTAGTCTGAGAGTCAATGGGGGTCAAGGGCTGCGCCTATCTGAGCTTGTTCCGATGGAATTGGAATTGGGGTATACTTTGCCAAGTGAACGGGGGTCCGGTGGACTATCAATATCGCCGGTAAAATTCCCTAACGGGACAACCAGGTTAATCGGCAACGGGAGACAAAAAATGAAATTCGGCCTTTTATTTGAAACACAGCGCGCCTACGAAGGTAACGAGGTTGACTGGAACAGTCTATACAAGGAAACACTAGACCAGTGTGAGTTGGCCGACCAGATGGGGTTCGACAACCTATGGTTCGTGGAACATCACTTCCTCACGGGATTCTCGGGCTCGCCGTGCCCGGAAGTCCTCTTCGGGGCACTGAGCCAACGCACCAAAAACATCAGGATAGGGTTCGGCGTGTCCATCCTGCCCAGTCACCATCCCATACATATAGCCGAAAGAGTGGCCATGGTGGACCAACTTACCGACGGGCGGGTGGAGTTCGGGACCGGCCGGTCCAACGCTTATGAGCAGATAGGCCAAGGGGTAGACCCGCGTGAGACCCGTGACCGCTGGGACGAGGCGTTGAGAATGTTGCCTCAGATATGGCAGTCCGACGGAGAGTTTTCTTGGGAAGGGAATTTCTGGAACATCCCATCCCGGCGGATCCTGCCGAGGGTGTTCCAAAAGCCCCATCCCCGCATGTATCTAGCATGTACCCAGACGGAAAGCTTCCGGTTGGCGGCCCAGAAGGGCATCGGCGTCTTGTCCTCGGCTTCCTACGCTGTCGACGTGATGGCAGAACACGTAAAAGTTTACCGGGACGCCATCAAAGATTGCGACCCGGTGGGGGCCTTCGTCAACGACTTTTGGGGCAACAACGTCCACGCGTTCTGCGGCCCAGACGACCAGGCGGCCAAAGAGCTGGCGGCCGATTCGATGAAAACCTTTTTCGGGCCCGACAAGCCTTATATCGCGGGCCGCATCGGAGCCTATGAGGAGCTGCTGGAGGCCTGGGGCGGTATCCCAGACCACCTGCAGGCCGACTTTGGCCGGTGGCTGCGCCAGTCCGACGAAGCCCACCAAACGCAGGCAGCCGAGGCCGGAATCTCGTTGGACTCCGGTCCCGGAGCAGCCCGGGCCGCCATCGCCCAACTCGATGCCAATACTCTCGCCGACCGGGGGGTGATCATCGCCGGCAATCCAGAGAGCTGCATCAAAACCGTAAAGATGTACGAAGACATTGGCGTAGACCAGTGTTTGTTCATCATGCAAACCGAGACCATCCCCCACGATAAGGCGATGGAATCCATAGAACTGTTTGGCAAAGAGGTGATTCCGGTCTGCCACTAAGACCGGCAGAATCTGTAAAAACCACACCGTAAAAGTTACAGGGGCAGTAATCGCGCCGCCGTGTTGATCCCGCTGGCTGCCGGACTCGATCAGAGATGTCCCGGCAGCCATACCAACCTGGCGGTGGCATCACCCCACGGCCCTTTAGGAGGCAAACATGGACTTTGGAGTTTTTTTAGATTTTAGCCGGCGCAAAGGCTCGACCCAGGCTGAGATATTTCGGGAAGCCTTTGAGTTGGTTGATATCGCAGAAGAGACCGGCCTGGACACCATTTGGCTTGGCGAGTCCCATTTCAATCCAAACCGGTCGGTGATGTCGGCGCCCATCGTGGTTGCCAGTTCCATCGCCACCCGGACCGAACGTTTGAAGGTCGGCATGGCGGTGCAGGTCCTGCCTTTGATCAGCCCGCTGCGTATCGCGGAAGAAGCAGCGACGGTGGACCAGATCAGCCAGGGACGGTTCGAGTTTGGCGTGGGACGCAGCGGTAACGCGCGGGCCTACGAAATCATGGGCATACCCTATGAAGAGAGCCCCGCCCGGTTTCAGGAAGCGCTGGACATCATCATAGAGGCGTGGAAAGGGGAGCCTTTCTCCTACCATGGCACCTATAACCACATCGACAACGCCACGGTTTCGCCGGCTCCATTTCAGACCCCCAGGCCGCCGATTCGTCTGGCCTCCACCCAGAATGACAGTTTCGCCAGGGTAGGAAATCTCGGCTTCCCCATTTTTCTCTCCCTCCGAGGGATGGATGTAAACGACTTGGAGACCAGCTTGAAGGACTACCACAACGCGTGGACTGCGGCCGGGCACCCTGGGGACGGCGGCGATATCTCGGTGCGGGTCCCGGTATATATTGCCGAGACTGAAGCCGAAGCCATAGAAGAACCCAGGGAAAGCATTGAAGCTTTCTTTGAACGCCGGCGCCAGATGTATCTGAACAACGCGGGCCGCCGGGGCAGCGAGTCGCCAGAAGAAGGGCGGGTCCGCGCCGAACGGTTGGCGGCCATAAGCTACGAAGATATCTTGGAAACCAAGGTCATATTCGGCACCCCAGAACGGGTGATCGACCGCCTGAACCAATTCAAGGAAACCCTGGGCTTGAGCGGATTTGCTGCCGAGCTTAACCCCGGCGGCCTGCTACCCCCGGAAGCGGTTCAACGAAGCATGAAGCTGTTAACCGAGCAGGTGATGCCGGCGTTCAAGTAGCGGTCAGCGGTCAGCGAATCAATCGACCGCGAACGCCCCCTTTCTAAAAGGGGGTGGGGGGATTCCCCCGTCATCAACCAACCCGCGTAAAGCGCCGAAACCCGCCCCCACCCCAAGAGCTGATAGCTGAGCGCTGAAAGCTGACAGCTTAAAAACGGAGGTATCCAACCGGTGAAAGTCGCAGTTTTAGACGATTATCAAGGGGTGGCCAAGTCAATGGCCAACTGGTCCAGCTTGCCCTCGGGGACTGAGGTGGAGTTTTTCCAGGACCACCTCACCGACGAAAACCAACTGGCTGAGCGCCTGAAGGATTTCCAGGTGGTCATGGGTATGCGGGAACGCACCGGCTTTCCCCGCACCCTTCTGGAACGCCTTCCCGAACTCCGCCTGTTGATTACCACCGGCGGCAGAAACGCTGGATTCGACGAGGCAGCGGCTTCCGAGTTGGGCGTAGTGCTATGCGGCACTACCGGAGCGGGCGAGGGCCCCACCGAATTGACCTGGGGGTTGATCCTTGGCCTGGCCCGGCAGATACCCCTGGAAGATAAACTGACCCGTGAGGGTAGTTGGGGAACGACCATTGGGGTGGGTCTGAAAGGCAAGACCCTGGGCCTGGTGGGCTTAGGACACATCGGCTCCCTGGTCGCCAGGGTGGGTAAGGCGTTTGATATGAACCTGATCGGCTGGAGCCAGAATATGACCACCGAACTGGCCTCAAGTTGTGGGGCTACGTTGGTGGATAAAGACACACTATTTCGTGACTCGGACATCGTCACCATTCACCTAAGACTCAGCGGCCGGACCAGGGGATTGGTTGGCGCGCACGAGTTGGGGTTGATGAAGCCAACTGCCTATATGATCAATATATCCCGAGGGCCCATCATCGATGAACCAGCGCTGATAGACGTCCTACAGCGCAAGGCCATCGGCGGCGCCGGGTTGGATACCTTTGACGTGGAGCCACTGCCCAAGGACCATCCCTTCCTAAAGCTGTCCAACACGGTGATCGCGCCCCATCAAGGCTACGTGACGGAAGAGGGCTACCGGGCCTTTTACGCCGGCGTGGTTGAAGACATCAACGGCCTAGCCAGCGGCGAGCCTATCAGGGTGATCAACCCCGACGTACTGAAGTCCCCCCAATTAAGGGGGCTCGGGTAAGCGGTGGCCCTATGAAAGCGATACGGATACACGAATTTGGCGGCGTTGAAGTGCTGAGGTGGGAGGAGGTAGACCAGCCCAAGCCGCGCCCACACCAGGTTTTGATCAAGGTGGAATCGGCGGGAGTCAATTATGCCGATGTCATGCGGCGGGGCGGCACCCATCCCGGTGGCTCTTTACCCTCCATTTTGGGGATAGAATCGGCCGGCGCCATCGTAGAGGTGGGCGAAGACGTCAAAGACCTGACCGCGGGCCAACGGGTGATGGCCATGGGTCCCGCTGGCCACGCGGAATACGTGGTGGTACACGCAAACTTTGTATTCCCTTATCCGGAAACCATAGATCCCATCCATGCCGGGGGAATGCCCGTGGTCATGCTGACCGCTTACCACACATTGAAGACCCGGGGGCAGATGCAACCGGGGGACACGGTGTTGGTTCAGGCCGGCGCGTCAGGGGTCGGCACCATAGCTATACAGATGGCCAAAGCCTGGGGCGCCAAGGTCATCACCACCGCCTCAACTGAAGAAAAGCTAGGGTTGGCAAGGTCGCCGGGAGCGGACGTGACCATTAACTACACCGACCAGGACTTTGAAGAGGAAGTGCTGCGGGAAACCGATGGAAAGGGAGTGGAGTTGGTTTTGGAGAGCGTGGGCGGTCCCGTATTGGAAAAGAGCGTTCGCTGCGTCGCTCCCTACGGCCGGTTGGTAACCTACGGCAATGCTTCAGGAACAGCCGCGAATCTTCGTTCCGAAGACATCACCCCGGCCAACCGCACCGTCATCGGGTTTAGCATGAGCCGGTCTCCCATGGGAACCTTGGACAACAAAGCCGCCATGGCCGAGATATTCCCCATGATGACCCGGGGGGAGATCAAGCTGGTCGTGGACCGGGTGCTGCCCATGGCCGACGCAGGTAAAGCCCATCAACACCTGTCCAGCCGGGGCGCCTTGGGGAAAGTGATCCTAACGCCCTAACCGCCGCCCACCGGACGCACGATCTCCAGCACGTCCCCTTCCTTCAGCTTGACCTGATCAAATTGGTCTTTGGCCACTACGTCGCCGTTATATCCCACGGCGACGTGTTGGAGATTCAGTCCGAAGGAATTCAGGTAGCTGGCCAAATCAACCGCTTCTTCCAACTCCCTTGGTTTTCCGTTGACCATCAGGTTGATCATCCCTGGCCGTTCCCTCCGGTGGCGCTTATCCTCCGGCCACTTTTCATCTTATCTTCCATCCCACTTTTCAACTCGTCCGCAACCGCCACGGCCTCCAATAAAGCATGTTTCAACTCTTCGGCCGCTCTCCGGGGTTGGTCCGACGCTAATATGCTGGTGATGACCGCCACACCGCTGGCGCCGGCTTGAATCACCGAGCCCAGATTATCCGGTGTTATCCCTCCGATGCCTATGATCGGCAACCGGCATTCTTGGGGCATTTGATCCACCATTTTAACAACCAACCCGGGACCGGCCGGAGAGGCCCCCGGGTGACTCCGGGTGGCAAACATCGTGCCGGCCACCAAGAAGTCGGCTCCTTGGGATTGGGCAAGCCCGGCCCCGGTCACGCTGTGTACTGATCTACCAATAAGGCATTCCAGCCCAATCAGACGGCGGACTCGCTCAACCGGCGGTCCATCTTCGCCCAATTGGACACCTGATGCTCCCGTGAACTGCATTATGTCAACTCTTTCGTTGATGATTAAAAGCGCCTTATCCTGAATCGCGTCTTTCAATGAATCAGCCAGTTTCAGGAGCGGGCCGCCGGACAGGTCTTTTTCCCTTAGCTGGACCATGTCCACTCCGCCTTCCACCGCTTGGACCACTCGGGTGATTAGGGAGCCCGAACCGGCAAGCGACCGGTCGGTGACCAAGCACAGACACGGCCGTAGAATCGTAGACGTCAAATTAAGCCAGCAGCTCTTTTGATATTTTGTTGGGCATCATCGGCTTGGCTAAGCTGGCAAACTGAACCGATTGAATCCGGGGCGTCAACGGCCACCACGGCTCAACTAGCAACGGGTTGGCAGGCCGCAGGGCTAGCTGCGGGAAGCCGCGGGCTGTGGCACGTCGGTGGTGGGGCTGCTGGCGATGGCGCCTTGCCTCACCGGTATCCTGCCGGACAAATACGCCTTTCTGCCTGCCTCAACCCCGTGTTTGAATGCCTCGCCCATCAGCGCCGGATTCTCAGCCTGGGCGATGGCGGTATTCACCAGCACGGCGTCGGCTCCCAGCTCAAGGGCTTTGGCCGCGTCGGAGGGAACGGCTAGCCCGGCATCTACCACCACGGGCACATTGGCCTGCTCTATGATTATCTTCACTTCTTCCAGAGTATGGATACCCTGACCGGACCCGATGGCCGAGCCAAGGGGCATGACCGTGGCGCAGCCCACATCCTCAAGCCGCTTGGCCAGGGTGGGATCGGCATGGATGTAAGGCAAAACGATGAACCCGTCTTCCACCAGCAATTTCGCCGCTTCCAGGGTCGCCGCTCCGTCGGGGAACAGGTATTTCGGGTCGGGAATAACCTCCAGCTTGACGAAGTCGGTCTTACCCACCTCCCGGCCCAGACGGGCCACAAACAGGGCCTCTTCCACGGTGGCGCACCCGGCGGTGTTGGGCAAGATCTGGTAACGGTCCCAGTCCAGGTAGTCCAGGAGGGTCTTGCTGGTGGGGTCGTCCAGGTCCAGACGGCGTATGGCGACGGTGATCATCTCGGTGCCTGAAGCCTCCACCGCCTCGACCATGTCTTCCATGGTCCGGTAGCGCCCGGTGCCCAAGATCAACCGGGATTTAAAATGCTTGCCGCCGATTACCAGGTCGTCAGCCATATTCGATTCCTCTCTTAGTTAACCAGAAAGATAAACGCTGGCAAAATATACAAACCGCCAGGCTACAATCCTGGCGGTTCAAGTTTACGACGTCTCATCCCTACACCGGCATTATCCGGATCAGGTGCAGACGGTCGGCGGCGTTACCGGCCACCCTCTCAGCCTGGCTTACCCAAGCTCCCGCCAGAATTTTCAAATGTTTGATTACCTACGAAGGTTATCACGCAGCCCAATTGTTAGTCAACGAACAGCTACAGCTCATACTCCTTCAGGTCCGGCGAAAAGATCAGTTTGGCGCCGGTCAATTCTAGCACCTCGTCGGGGGTCCAGCCGGGGGCCACTTCCAGGAGCACCAGTCCTTCGGGAGAGCACCGGATCACCGCCAGATCGGTGATGATCATGGTCACGCACTCTTTGCCGGTTATGGGGTAGGTGCAGGTCTCCACGATCTTGGGCTGGTCCTGCCGGCCGGTGTGCTCCATGGCCACGATGACCTCCTTGGCGCCGGCGGCCAGGTCCATGGCGCCCCCCACGTTGCCCACCCCCCTCTGGGGCAGCATCCAGTTGGCCAGGTCGCCCTTGGCCGAAACCTGGTGGGAGCCCAGGACGGTCACGTCCACATGGCCTCCCCGGATCATGGCGAAAGCGTCGGCCGAGTTAAAGAACGACATGCCCGGCACCAACTCTAGGAACTGGCCCCCGGCGTTGATCAAGTCTATGTCGTTTTCGCCTTCTTCGGCCAGGGGGCCGCAGTTTAGCACGCCGCTCTCGCTATGGTAGAAAACCACATTGCCTTCGCTCACGAAGGATGAAACCAACGTAGGTATGCCCAACCCCAGGTTGACGTAGCCGCCGTCGGGCAGCTCCTTGGCCACCCGCATGGCAATGACTTCGCGGTCTAATCTAGGTTTTTCCATGTTCTCCTTGGTGGCAATGGTCTATTCAGCGTTAGTCATATGGCGAAAAATCCGCGGGCCTCAAGACGATCCGGTCTACGTAAACTCCGGGCGTGACGATCTCCTCGGGACCTAAGACGCCCGGCTCCACGATCTCGTCGACTTCAACTATGGTTATTCCGGCCGACATTGCCATTATGGGATTGAAATTCCGCGACGTTCCCTTGTATACCACGTTGCCCAGGGTATCGGCCTTGTGGCCCCGGATCAGGCAATAATCTGCCTTCAGGGCCTGCTCCAACACGTATTCCTTGCCGTCGATGGTCCGGGTTTCCTTGCCATCGGCCAGCAGGGTCCCGACGCCGGTGGGGGTATAAAAGGCCGCCACTCCCGCTCCCCCGGCACGGATGCGTTCGGCCAATGTCCCCTGGGGAACCACCTCCAACTCGACCTCGCCCCGCTGCAACGCCAACTCAAAGGACGTGGGCGTGTTTGGCGAGGGCGATACCGGGTAGGACGAGATGGCCTTCTTAACCTGGTGGTTGTCCACCAGGATGCTATGGTCAATGGCCTGATGACCCGGCGGAGTGCCGAAGTTTATGACCCGGGTGATTCCCGCGGTATTGCTGATGAGGGTCAGTTCTTTAGCCCCATGATCGCGCAACGAAACCATCAGGTAATGGGGCATTCCTCCCGGTCCGGCGAAACCGTCTATGTTCACGACAGCGCCATCGGGCAAGTCCCGCACCGCTTCCAACCCGCTGGAGTAGACCTTTTGTTGTGGCCCGGCCTGGGATTGCGTCTGGGGCTGGGGCGGATCAAATGACATTTCTCTAAGGTCAGGCGCTGCTGCCAAAGTAACACCAGTCGCAGCTGCCACCTGGTCGAATGTCCAACCGGGAGCCAAATCCAGCACGGTTACCCTGCCACCTTCAACCGCCAACACCGCCAGGTCGGTAATCACCAACGAGACGCAACCCTGGCCATCGGGCGGCGTTTCGCTCGATTCGATGACCGCTGGGGATCCGTCCGGCTTGGTGTGAGGCATCATGGCGATGACCCGCCGGGAGCAGGCCGCCAGTTCCACCGCCGGTCCGGGGTCAGACATCAACGGTTCCGCCGCCGTGGTCCCCAACGCCGCCACTGTCCCAAAAGCTCCTCCGGAAGTCACCCATGCCGTCTCGATGACCGCTGTGTCGACGTGACCGCCATGAACCATTGCGGAGACGTCGGTAAAGCTCAGTGAGGACCCACCTCTTGAACTGGCGGCCCCAAGTGTTGCCGCGGCCAGCCCCGTCCCAGCTTCGGCGGGCCCATGATTCAATATCCCCGTGTGGGTCAGGAACCAGGCGCCGGCGGGGATATCCCCCGGAACCAGATCCGAGATCAAAGTGGGAAGCCCCGGACCCAGGGCTACCACTTCCCCCGAACTGATTTCCCGTGCGGCTAGCCTGGCCATTGATTTAGTGTCCAAACTATCTGGCAATGGCTGCCTCCCAGGAATCTCTATCAGGATGTGACCGGCCGGTCAGACAGTCTGCACCACCCGGTTGACGAAGATCCCCGGGGAGATGACCAATTCAGGGTCTAACCCGCCCAGGTCTAAGATCTCGTCGACCTCAGCGACGGATACGGTGGCCGCCATGGCCATCACCGGATTCCAGTTTCTCTGGGCGCCCCGGTACACCAGATTCCCCACCGGGTCTGCCGCGGCCGCTCTCAAAAGGGCGAAATCGGCACGCAATGCGGGATAAAAGACATGATCCCGGCCGCCGAACTGGCGGACCTCCCGGTTTTCCCGGCCATCTTGTACCAGCCCGCCGGCACTGGCGGGCAAGAAAACTCCCCCCAGACCCGCCCCGCCGGCCCGCAACCGCTCAGCCAACACCCCTTGGGGCACGGCTTCTATACCCAATGAGCCCGATTTCCAAAGGGCCTCAACACCGCTCTGGCCTGGATCATTGAATGAATCGCCAAGGAGGAACGGCAACGGGGCTATGAGCTTTGATACCTGACCAGCGGAGGCCAATTGGTCCAAACTCACGCCTTGAATCTCCGGCCGCGAAGTCCAGGTCCCTTGGCAGATGCAGGTGAGGTCGCGAGTGCCCCGGTCCAAAAGGGCTTTCAGGAGCGCTTCGGGGACTCCCAGCCCCTCGAACCCTCCAATGAGCACTACCGCCCCATCGGCCAGGCCATCCAATGCTGCCTCCGGCGATGGGAACACTTTGGCGCGCCCTTGGGAATTATGCGATATGTCGGGGTTTTGGCTCATATTTACGACAGCCTGGGAATCAGCCGGATGGAAATAAATGATCTGGAGCGGCGAGATATGCCATCATCACGTTAAACGCAAAAACCGCTTGGCATGGGAAATCTGAGAACAAGAAGACCGCCCCTGTCCCTTGGACGTCAGGGCGGCCTTCTACTTAAACTACAGGGGTTGGGACCTCTGTTTAGAAGTCCATCCCGCCGCCAGGAGGCATGGCCGGCATAGCCGCTTTGTCCTGGGGTATTTCAGTGATCATGGACTCTGTGGTCAGCACCATGGCGGCGACGCTGGCCGCGTTCTGAAGGGCAGACCTGGTGACCTTGGCCGGGTCAACGATGCCGCGCTCCAGCATGGGGCCGTACTCGCCGACATCCGCGTCGAACCCGTAGTCGTCGGCTTGTTGTTTCACGTCGTTTAGCACCACTGAGCCTTCGAATCCCGAGTTCTCGACGATGAGCCTCAAGGGCTGCTCCAGCGCGCGCCCGATGATCTCGGCGCCTACGGCCTCGTCACCGGTGATGCCGGTCAGGTCGTCAAGGGCCCGGCGGGCCCGGACCAGGGCTACTCCGCCGCCCGGAACGATGCCCTCTTCCACAGCGGAACGGGTGGCAGAAAGGGCGTCTTCCACCCTGGCCTTACGCTCTTTAAGTTCCACTTCGGTGGCCGCTCCAACTTTGATCACGGCAACTCCGCCGGACAGCTTGGCCATCCGCTCTTGGAGCTTCTCCCGGTCGAACTCGGAGGTGGTGTCTTCGATTTGGGTCTTGATCTGGTTGATCCGAGCCTGGATGTCCGCCTCGGAACCCCGGCCCTCTACGAAGGTGGTCTCGTCCTTGGTGGCCGAAACCCTGCGGGCGGTGCCGAAGTCTTCAACCGTGGCTGAATCCAGCTTCTGGCCAGTCTCCTCGCTGATGACGTTGCCACCGGTTAGGATCGCAATGTCTTCCAGCATGGCCTTGCGGCGATCGCCGAACCCTGGAGCTTTGATCGCCAGGACGTTGAGCGTGCCGCGCAGCTTGTTTACCACCAGGGTGGCCAGAGCCTCGCCGTCAACGTCTTCGGCCACGATCACAACGTTTTTCTTTCCGATTTGCAAAAGCTTTTCCAAAGCTGGGAGAAGGTCCGCGACCGCGGAGATCTTCTTATCGGTGATGACCACCGTGGCGTCGTCAATCCCCGATTCCATCCGGTCGGCGTTGGTGATGAAGTAGGGAGAGATGTAGCCGCGGTCGATCTGCATGCCTTCAACATACTCGATCTCGTCGGAAAGGCCACGGGACTCCTCAACGGTGATGACGCCGTCTTTGCCCACTTTCTCCATAGCCTCCGCGATGGTTTCGCCGATGGCTTCCTCATGGGCGGAAAGGCTGGCTACCTGGCCGATCCTCTCCCGAGTCTCCACCGGCTGGGCCATGGTCAGAAGCTCGTCCACCACCGCCACCACGGCTTTTTCGATGCCGCGCTTGATGGCCATGGGATTGCTACCGGCAGTCACGTTCTTGAATCCGTCGTTGATGATGGCTTGGGCCAACACCACGGAAGTGGTCGTGCCATCGCCGGCCGCGTCGTTGGTCTTGGTCGCGGCCTCTTTCAAAAGTTGAGCGCCCATGTTTTCAAAAGCGTCGGGCAATTCGATCTCTTTGGCAATGGTCACACCGTCGCTGCACACCTGGGGCGGGCCAAAGGATTTGTCTAGAACAACATTGCGTCCCTTGGGTCCCAGGGTCACCCTGACCGACGAAGCCAGGGCATCTATTCCGGCCCGAAGCGACTTGCGCGCTTCTTCAGAATAAGTCAGTTTTTTTGCGGGCATCGCAAACCTCCTTGAAGTTATATATTCGTCTGATATCTTGATGGCGGCCGGCAAAACCGCTCGTGTCTCCTGCCAATTTAGGAGATCTTGGCCAGAATATCGCTCTCCCGTAGAATCAAGTACTCGTCGTCCCCGTCCTTATATTCAGTTCCGGCGAACTTGGAGTAAATGACCCGGTCTCCGGAAGCCAGTTCCATGGGAATCCGCTTCCCGTCATCGGCTACACGGCCCGGACCCACCGCCACTACCTTCCCCTCTTGGGGTTTTTCTTTGGCGGTATCGGGCAGGAATATACCACTCTTAGTCTGTTGATCAAGTTCAATGGGTTGAACGATGACACGCTCACCCAACGGAACGAAGTTCACCACCGTAGCCTCCTTGACGCTTAGGTAAAGTTTAGGCCGATTTGCGGCCATGGTTGCCGCGCAATCATGACGACCAGTTTGTTATGGTAATCATGGCTCCAAACCTTGTCAAGAGATGGGCTGCCGTCCTACTATTTAGCCATTGGCACCACGAAACACCGGTTTATGCTAAGGAGCGATAATTCAATATCGATATCTCGATCTTCAGACCGATCCACCGGTGGCCAGACTCACCCTTTCATCGCCGGACAATGGCAACCTGATAACCGCGGCCATGGCCGGTGAGATCCGCCTAGCATGCCAGGATATCCAGGATATCTGCGACGATGAAGGATTGTATCTGGTATTGGTCACCGGCGCGGGCGCCTGTTTTTCGGTAGGGCAAGACCGGCCCCAAGCGGCCGTCCGGGATGACGCAACGGCCCAAATGGATTTGGTCTGGATCAATGACCGTCAAGTGGCATCTGCCTTGGCCGCCCTGCCTATGCCCGTGATCGTAGCCATCAACGGCGACGCATTTGACCATGGCCTGGAATTAGCGCTGGCCGGAGATATCCGGATCGCGGTTCAACAGGCCAGATTTGGTTTTACCGGTCTTGCCCAGGGCGTGTTGCCCTGGGACGGCGGCACCCAAAGGCTGCCCCGGTTGGTGGGCACGGCCTGGGCCCGCGACATGCTGCTGACCGGCCGAGTGGTAGACTCTACTGAAGCGTTGGCCATGGGCCTGGTCAACCGGGTGGCGCCCGGCGAGCAGGTGATGGCCGAGGCCCAAAGATTGGCGGAAAACATTGCCGCCGGAGGTCCGGTGGCGGCCCGCTACCTCAAAGAAGCGGTGTTGAAGGGGATCGACCTGTCGCTTGATCAAGGTCTGGGCCTTGAGGCAGACCTGAACGTCATCCTGCACAGCACCAACGACCGGGCCGAAGGGATCCGGTCGTTTCTGGACCGCAGGCCGCCCCGTTTCAGCGGTTCCTGAACGAATAGGGGTTTTAAATGTGGGCTCACGAGACAACACCCGAGAGGCGGTACGGTCCCTGATCCAGGTGAATCCTATAACGCACTAGAACCCAGGAAAAATCCAGGATGGTGATTTTGAGCGTTAAGCTGGACCTGCATACTCATGTTTGGGAGGCCTTTAATTTCCAGCCGCCCTCCCTGGACATCGCCGAGAAGGTGGTGAACCAGATCAAATCCATGGGAATAGATGGCATCGCCATCACCGATCACCACAACAAAGACTGGGCCTTCGAATTCCGGGAATTGGTGGAACGCCATTATCCCGGAGAGGTCATTATTATCCCCGGATGGGAGATAGAGGTCCGCCCGCCGCAAAGTCCCTTCGACGAGTACCAAATCGCGGAGCTATTCCTGCCTGAGGGCGGCGTGTTCCGCACCTACTGCCACCCTGGATACTACTCTCCCAACATCTTGATAGAAGAAGGCGTCCACGCCATCGAGATCGACAACTACATCCATAACTGGCATATCCGTAAAGACCAAGTCCAGGAGATTGCCGACGCCCATGGGTTATTGACCCTGGAGGTAAGCGACGCCCACAATCTGGAGAACATCGGCCTTAGGTACTCGGAAGTGGAGATGGATGACCTCTACCGGCGGTCATCTCCCGTTGGTCACTGAGCCTTGCGTTAATTGCTAAACCGTAAGGCCAACCAGCCAAGAGTAGAAATCCCCCTTAGTCCCCCTTTCGCGAAAGGGGGAGAGATAGCCCCCGTTCGCAAAAGGGGGGTTGGGGGATTTACCCCCGCGGAGTTGCCTATCGTTACGTTTGGTAGCCTTTGTAAGGCTCATCGGAAGCAGGTGGAGTGCTTGTCCACAATTTCCAGCCGGGGGAAGAATTGTCCCAATTCGAAACAATCATCTATGAAAGGCATGGCACCGTTGCCCGCATAAGCCTGAATCGTCCACAGGTGCTCAACGCCTACAATATCCAGATGCGAGACGATTTCTCCCAGGCACTGGCGGCGGTGGCCGATGACCCAGACATAGCCGCGCTGCTGATAACCGGACAGGGACGCGCGTTTTGCGCTGGCGCCGACCTCACCGAATTTGGCACGGCGCCCTCTCAGATGGTTGCCCGCCGGGTCCGCTGGCAGCGCGACGTTTGGGGCCAGTTTTTAGGCCTGGACCAGCCGGTGGTTTGCGCCGTGCACGGATACTGCATCGGGTCGGGCTTGGAGATCGCTTTGATGTGCGACGTGCGGATAGCCGCCTGGGACACGGTTTTTGCCATGCCGGAAGTGCAGCTGGGTATGATACCGGCGGCCGGCGGCAGCCAGACCCTTCCCCGTAGCATCGGCCCTTCCCGTGCCCTGGACCTGTTGTTGACTGGAAGGCGTTTCGATTCCGGGGAAGCCCTTGTCCTGGGGATGATCACCAGGCTCGTCAACCGCCAGGCGGATAGCGGCGGGCTGCTGGCGGACGGGATGGACCTGGCCCAAAGACTGGCTTCTTTGCCGCGGGCGGCGATGGCCGCGGCAAAGAGGGCTTTGGCCCAGGGGCCCGACCTTGATCTACAACGAGGGTTGGAGATGGAAAGCCGGTTGTCGAACCAATTATTTGCCTTAAGTCAGCCTTAAGACCGATCAACCGGGCCTGAAACCCTTTTGGGCGGTGGTGATATCCTACTGGAGCTGATCTCTGAAGCTAATCTGCCTGGAACTAGTTTGCGAGGGAGCTTCCCCATGCGCACATCGGATTTTTTGACCATCTCCTGCGCCATCGTACCCGAACGGGACGCTATCATCTTTGACGACGAGCACATTTCATTTGAAGGTTTGCAGGGCCGTGTAAACCGCCTGGCCAACGCCCTGGCGGAAAAGGGCGTGGGGCCGGGGGACCGGTTGGCCATAATGCAGGTCAACAGCGTTCACGGAATCGTAATTTATTTCGCCGCAGCCCAATTGGACGCAATATACGTGCCCATAAACTTTAGGGCCAAGACCGAAGAGTTGGCGCAGATGCTGTCTATCGCTCAGCCCAGCATGTTGTTCCTCGGCCAGCGTTATGCCGGCCTAGCTCCCACTTCGGGAGACTCGGCGTTGGCCCTAGACAGGATAGTGGTTTTGGACGGACCGGCTGAGGGCGGCATGTTGACCTACGGCGAACTGGTGGCCGGCGCTGGTGACGACGAGTCGCACTTCCCCGAAGCCGAAGACGGCGACACCACCGTGATCATGTTCACCGCCGGGACCACCGGCGTTCCCAAGGGGGTGATGCTGACCCACGACAGCTTCGCGTCATTTTTGCTGGCCACGGTGAACCCCGCTGACCCCGATGACGAAGAGACCAACCTGCTGACGGTGCCCCTATATCACATCGCCGGGTTGCAGGCGGCGTTGGCGGCCGTCTACGGTGGACGCACGCTGGTCGTGATGCGCCAGTTTGAACCGTTGGAATGGCTGACACTGGCCCAGGCGCACCAGGTAAACCGGGCCATGTTGGTGCCAACCATGCTGAAACGGGTGATGGACCATGCCCAGTTCCACGAGTTCGACCTCTCTTCGCTGAATTTCATCACCTACGGGGCGGCGCCCATGCCCATGGAGGTGATACGCCAGGCCATCGCCGAATTCCCCGGCGCACGGTTCATCAACGCCTTCGGCCAGACCGAGACGGCCTCCACCATCACCATGTTGCCCCCCGGCGACCATGTCCTGGAGGGCACACCCGAAGAGATCGAGCAAAAGCTGAAACGGCTCACATCCATCGGCATCCCGCTAGAGGATGTGGAGGTGCAAATAGTCGACGATGATGGCGGACCCGTGCCACTGGGCGAAGTGGGTGAGATCGTGGCTCGGGGCGCCCGGATGATGGCCGGCTACTGGCAACAGGAGGCCGCCACCCGGGACACCATGCGCTCGGGCTGGATATACACTGGTGACCTGGCTTACCAGGACGAGGGCAACTACATCTACCTGGCGGGCCGCGCCAAGGACTTTATCAAACGCGGCGGAGAGATGATCTCCCCAGAGGAAGTCGAGCAGGTCTTGATGTCCCATCCCGAAGTGGAAGACGCCGCCGTCATCGGAGTGGTGGACACGGAATGGGGTGAAGAGGTCCGGGCCCTGGTGGTACGCCGGTCCCAGGACGTCGACGAAGCCGGCCTTCAGGAATATTGCCAGGATCGCCTGTCCAGCTTCAAGCGGCCCCGGTCGGTGGTGTTCGTCGACGAACTCCCCCGGAATGTAATGGGCAAGGTCTTGAAGCGAGACTTGCGGGAGCAGTATGGCTACCCCATCGATACCACGGGCTAAATCCTATCGGCCTAAGTCTTACACCCGGTCACTAATGCTGTAACACCCTGTTGAATAGCGTCGCTACGGGATATGCTTTTTCAAAATCGTCTCCCACGTGTTTCCCGTATGCGAGGTGAACCTATGATGCAGCACGACTCAAACGGCCAGGACCGGCCTGGCATTTCGCGGTATTTGGAACAGTTGTCACTGTGGTACCGGGAACAGTGGTCCCCGCGGATTTGGGAATGGTTGTCCCCTTCGCTGGGTGTCAAAATGCTTCCCGTGACCGTTACCCTCGCCGCCACACTGGCAATTAGCATCGTGGCGTTGGTGATAGCCGCAGGCGGCCAAGCTCCTCAGGACGCCCAGAGTTCCTCGGATTCACAAATTTCCCAGGTTTCCCAGGTTTACCAAGGGACCCAGGGACGATCAGGAATTCCAGGGGAGCCAGGGGCCCACGGGCTTCAAGGTATCCAGGGGCTTGCAGGAGAAAACGGTGAACCGGGGCCGCAAGGGCTCCGTGGCCTCCAGGGTAGAACTGGCCCTCAAGGGCCACAGGGTCTAGCCGGCCCACAAGGTGAACCGGGGCTTCAGGGAACCGAAGGTTTTCAGGGCAGTCCCGGCGAAAAGGGCGAACCGGGGACCAGGGGAATTCAGGGCCGAACTGGAGAACAAGGAATTCCCGGCTCCTCGGAATGGGTCATGGTCAGCGAAAGAAGCCAAGTTAATGCTCTGCCGACCAAACGCCTCACCGCCAAGTGTCCTGTTTCAACGGTGTTGTTGGGCGGCGGTGGCTTTACCTTTGGCACCACCCGGCCTCCTCTGACGACCAATCAGCCCGACTCAGCATACCCAAGGACTCCCACCGGCTGGTATGTCATTGCCGAATCCGAGGACCTGACAGCCGATTGGTGGCTCTCGGCATACGCTATCTGCGCCGTCCCGTAATAACCATCCACCAGTAACCTTCCACCAATAACCGCCCGCCGGGGACACCAAACCCCGGCGGGATTAGACCATGGCTACCAATCCCATGTATGCTGTTGCCTAAAACAGAGGGCAACAAATGAAGATCGCTGTCATGGGAACCGGAGGCGTGGGCGGCTATTTTGGCGGCCTCCTGGCCCGCAAAGACCTTCAGCAAGAACACGAGGTGACCTTTATCGCCAGGGGCGCCCATATGGCGGCCATCAACGCGAATGGTCTTCGAGTCGAATCCCAGTTGGACGGCGATTTCTCCGCACCAGGTCCGGCCACCGATGACCCCGCTTCGGCTGGTATCCAAGACCTGGTCCTCTTCACAGTCAAGATGTACCACAACGCCCTGGCAATCGAAGCCGTCCGGCCCATGATCGGGCCAGACACGGTAGTGTTGACCCTGCAGAACGGCATCGACAACGGCAGCCAACTGGCCGAAGCATTAGGCGCAGGTCCGGTGATGATAGGGTCGGTATACATGGAAGGCCGCATCAAGGAGCCCGGCACGGTCACCCAGGGTGGTCCCGGATTGGCCGTTTTCGGTGAACTAGAACCGGGCCTCACCCCGCGGGCGGAAAGGCTCCTGAAGATCTTCCAAAACGCCGGGTGGCGGGTGGACCTGGCCCAAAACATGCCGGGAATGCTGTGGAAGAAATTCGCGTACATTGCTGGATCCGCGGCGGTGAACGCCGCCACCAACACCGGATATGAAGAGATGCGAACCATTCCCGAGACCCGGGAGTTGGTCCGGGCCACCATCGAAGAAGCGCTCTCGGTGGGCCGGGCCCTGGGCGCGCCCATCATGGAAGACTCCCTGGACTGGGCGATGACCTCCCTGGACAACTTTCCGGCCCAGGGGCGGGCATCCCTGGCCAAAGACTTCCAGGAGGGCAACCCGGTGGAGCTGGACGGCCTGACCGGTGCGGTGATCCGCCTGGGCAAACAAGCCGGCGTACCTACGCCATTGAACGCCGCCCTCTACGCGGTTTTGAAGCCCTGGGCGTTGCGGATTGAGAGATCGTACAAATCCCCTAGGCTCTGACACCACAAGATCGAGGGAGTCCCGTAGCTTGCTGCGGAGCCGTCCTTCCAACGAGTCGCAACAACAACCAACGGCTAACCGGACACTATGGGCACGAACAACAGCTGAGCAATCTCTGATCTAGGTGCCCATTGGAGGGTCCCTTGAGATTAAGTGAATTCGCCGTAACGAACTATATGGCGGTGAAAGACCAAGTTAAACTGTCGCCTCTCGCCACTGCCAACGCGCTAATTGGACCGAACAACCAGGGCAAGAGTGCGATTCTCGATGCCCTATATCTTGCCCGAAACATGGTCGATCTAGATTGGAGAGAAACTGATCCACTCTCTTACATGACCGAGAGGTTGCCAGACAAAGACTTCAAGAATCAATTCCAATCCCGCCTTTTACTTCCCTTGGGCCAAAGTGATTTTCCCCGATTGTCTGTGACTATAAGGTGGGGACGTGGTATTCGTGGAGGAGACCCATCGCGCACCTATCCGGTCGACGTAAAGTTGGAATTGTCCGGTGACCGACGAGTGCAAATCGTCCAAATGAATGATGGAAGGGGAGAACCGCACCCGTTTTCAGGTGTGTAATCATCCCGTCGGAGACATTCTCAGCTCGTCTTCGGACTCCGAGCTTCCGTTTATAACCGCAGATCACAACACATTGATCACCGAATTGCGTCGTGAACCCAACGATCTTATTTTGACGAAACTCGGAGATTGGGCCGCTGGGTTGATATACGTCCCATCGTTGCGGGACATCGTCACAATTGGCGAACTCAACGCAAATATCAGGCTGCTAGACAGGTCGTCAATTCCAGCATTCATTAATAAGATTAAGAGTAACCAACCACCATTGTTTAAAGAATTTGAGGATCTGCTGACTCGGTTGATCCCTGGTATCAAGAGGGTATATCCACACCTCGAAGATGACCCTACACAGGTTAGTGTTCGCATCTCCGAAAAGGATGTAAGTAATACGGTCCAAGCGCACCGCTTGGACACAGTAGGTAGTGGTGTAAAGGAAATAATTTATATCGCGGCTATGATCTGGCTCTCTCCCGAAGGAAGTACAGTGTTGATCGAAGAACCCGAACGGGGCCTTCACCCTCACAGTCAAAGGCTTTTGGTCCGTCAGGCAATTCAGCACGCGAATCAGCACTCGAAACAACTATTTTGGGCCACCCACTCAAGTGTAATAGCGTCGTTGACTCCGGATAGCACCGTGCATCTGGTGACTCTACCAGAAGAGCAAGGGACGATAACGACTCACATTGATAAAACGACTAGAGGTGTTGTCAGACGAGCAATCGGTCAATCTAATCTAGACATCTACAATTCGGACGTTACCGTGTTTTTCGACGGCCCGACAGAAGAGGCAGTATTACCTGAAATAATCGAGCATTTTATAAACCCATCTCAATTCCCAGCTCTCCAATTCTATCCATTCTATCCATTGAACGGCGACATCCGTTCAAGGCAGGATGAATTGGTGAGTTTGTTAAAACTTTTGGTAGCCAACAATTCTAGAGCATTTGTATTCGCGGATGACGAGAATAACGCTTATCGAGTGAAAACCGACTTGTTGCGGCTATTTCGGTCCTCCAACAACGCTCCTCAAATACATATCTGGGATTGTGGAGTCAGAGACCGATTGGCTGGTGCACGGGGTGCTGAATTCGAGGACAACTTTTCACTTGTAGAATTAGCTAGTGCGGCCAATAGACTTGGAGGCGGGAGGAAACTGAAGTCTGCCGAGTTGAACAAGCGAGTAACAGAAAATCCAAGGAAGATGCCTTCGAAGGTGCTTGCCACGTACTACCACGAGGTTGGATACGAGGATTGGAGCAAAGTGAAATTGGGGGCGTTATTAGGCAAGACAGGGTTAGCCAAAATACAAACTAGCAAACGCCGGGGGTACGATAATCGAGGCTATGAATTCGAAAGTGTAATCGTCGCAGACTTGCTCCCTCTCATTCCTGAATCATGATTTGCCAAGGCAACCTAGTAGTCAGTCATGTTTGGAATCGAAGGGATAGAGGCGGTGAAGTTTGCCCCTGGCGTCCTGGGTGTTGAACCGCCAGTTAATGGTGGCTCGGGCGGCATTTCGCTCCGTGACCAGGGCCTGGAC
>DAOUHE010000095.1:0-10290 GCA_034428715.1 Dehalococcoidia bacterium
CGGCAGCAGATCATACTAATCGTCCGTCCAACCGGAAATGGCGCAACCCGGCTCCGGCCGGCGCGGAAACTCCCGGCAAACCCGCGGCCTCTGTTCGTAAATGCGGCACGCGAAGGTGGCTTGATCCAACATCGGGCAGCACTCCCCCGGATGGTCCAGGAACAGCAGGTTGCCGCCGCCGTCGGCAGCGGGCGAGATATCGGCGGTGGTACCCAGGTGCACCGCCTCACGGTCAAACACGGCGACCTCCTCGGGGTCCAGCCGCAGGATCAACGGCCCACGACAGCACATCGCTCGGCACTGATCCATGCAGATGCGGCTGGCCTCTTCGGGCCTGAGATTCAGCAACGTATCACCCCTCCCCTCGCGTCCGCAGTGTCCTTTTCGATTCGTACAATAGCCGTTACGTAAATCAGTTTGGTCGGGAGCTCACGCCGCCAGCCCGATTCCAATGTTCTTCGCCACCTGAGTAGGCTTTCTTGCGCAGTGCTACGGCCTCTTGGCGAGCTTGAGCCATTTATCGCGCGGCGAACGGACGTGCGCAAGCGGCCGTATTCGCCGCTATTTTTAGCCCAAATCCACCGAACGGGGCGGCGGCGGAAAGGGGGATGAGGTGCATGGAGGCGCGATCGCCGCCGGCCAGGGCGGAAGCCACCAGCGTCATCATCTTGTCGCCCGGGTTCGCCCGGCCCGGGGCATTGCCCAGGTCGAGGCGCTGCTGGACGAGTTGGGGCAAGCCCAGGTGGCGGGCCAGGGTGATGGGAAGGATCAGCCCGGCATTAGCCACCAGACGGTGGTCGTCGAAGGTGATTTGGATCCGGTCGGGGTCGTTGCGTGGCAGCATCTATTGGGTGCTCCTAGTCTCGGGTCGGTTCTGTGTTTCCAAAGCCATTATCCCCGAAGCACAGGAGCACTTTCTCACCCCTTCAGCACGCCGCCACACTCATCTTTTCGGTGGATTGGGGCTAAAGGCACACCAGAATATCTGCGCCTACGCCGTTCGAAGGCTTCAGCGCCGCCTTCGAGGCCCTGAACTTCAATCGTAACCTGAGGTATCTCGAGTCCTCCTGAGTTCAGAATGTAGCAGATATCTTTGCCTCCTCGTCGTGCGACTCGATATACCATCTCCGCATCGCCAAGGACCGGAATATTTGGATTGTGGGTAGCGGCGATAATCTGACGGCCCGACTTGGCTGCGCGTATGCCTTGAACTATTGAATTGATGATAAACGCATGGTCGAGATCGTCTTCCGGCTGGTCTATAACCAAAGGCTTGCCTTTACTCAAAAGGGCGATTGAGAGTATTGCCGAGCACTTCTCTCCCACAGATAGTAATGAAAGGTCCGTGAACGCGGACTCGCCTTCTCGCTTGATCCGAATACTAGGCACCGGTGGAATATCAACTCGTTCGATCTTGTACAACACTTCGTCGTTGAGCACGCTAATTATGAGGGACGCGCTGTGGGGTGTGATACCGATTCCCGTCAACTGGCCGACCGAATGGGTTCGAACGATCTCAACGAATTTCTCCGGAGTGAACGATTCACACACTAGCGAGACTTGATCTTCACGGCGTTGCATTCCAGATCTCTGCAATGGAATATCAATGGCGTCGAAATAGAGCGACCGATCACTCCCAGACAGTTCAACCAGCACATCGCCGTCCAATCTTGAATTCAACTCGTCGACAAAATCGAGCCGTGATTGAGCTATTTTTGCTCTCGCATCTTTGAGCTTGGCAATGAGGACAGTGCGATGGTTCTCTAGCGATGTTATCTCCGATTCGATTCGTTCAATCTCAGGATCTACGGTCGTGTCAATACGGGCCAGGCTTTGCTCCACACTCCTCAGTTCAGCTGCGATTTGTTCTAAGTCTCCGGCTCCGAGTTCCGCGAGACGAGCAAGATATTGGTTCTCCGCAATCTTGAAGGCTGCGTTCCATTCGGATTGGTAACCTTGAAGATCTGACATCGCATCTGCCAGGGTAGAGCGGAAACGATCGAGTTCAGTTTGCCTACCTTCAAGGATCCGATCTGACAACTCTTGTACTTTTTTGAGGACGGCTTTCGCGGAAGATTCCTCGATGTCGATAGGCCCAACTGTGCGCGTTGGTATTGATTCAGGCAAACTTTCAAGTATGGCCTGGACCCAATCTTGCTGTCCCTGCACCCAGTCACGTTCGCGGTCCCATCTAGAACGCTCCGCGAAAATCGGGTCCGCTAAGGACTTAGCTAGGTTGTCGCGACGTTCTTCGAGCCGGGGGCGAGTGGCTGCCTCAATGTGAAGCTCCTCAAGGCGCCGCTTGTGGTCGATCAATTGATCTTCACCTGATGCGAGATGTTCCTCAGCTTCTGAGATTGAAGCCGTGGGGACTGACAGATCAAGGTTCTCGTCTATGAGGCGCAATTGCTCGTCGACACGGTTCGCAAGGCGCGCCGCTTCGCCTTGACCGTAGAACTCGATACCCAGCACCTCTAGAGGACGCATATCGCGCTGAATCAGGTCGTCGCCGACGACCTGATAGACTCGGGCAGGCTCTTTGAACTCTATTGAGCGAGAGCGACGGTTCTCATACGTCCCGGATCTCGTTATGACGTAGGTCTGCGCGTCAGCGCCCACGACCACCACGAGAACCTCGCCAACTGATTGCAAGAAACCCTTGATCCGATTGGCGAACACCTCTTCGTTGACATCGCCAGACTGGGGTCCTGCTTCGACAGCGAATCGTAACAGATCGATGCCAGCTGATTTCCCGGCACCGCGCCCTACTAGAAGCACGTTCAAATGAGGTGAAAAACGGAATTGCTCATTCGCATAGATGCCCTGTGTGGTTGTGAAGCCGACTATCCGGCCATGCGTAGGTGGGACAGGTTCGACTCGGCTCACCCGGAGTAGCGGTTCGAAGACGAGTTGTCGAAGGGACGTGAATGAAGCGTCTGCCATCTTCACCCACATCCCTGTAGTATCGGACGCGCAATCGTGAGAGTCCGACCCAAATGTGAACGGAATCGACACCTTCAGGCTGTTGATGACGTAGTCCATCGTGCTAGAAACTTTGTCGCCTTCCGAACCAGAGTTGATTTCGAGGGCGTCTAATGTCCGGAGCCACTCTAATCTTGATTGGCCCTTGAGTTCCTGGACGACTCCTTTAGTAGAGTTAGAATGGGCTCCGATCAACAGCCCCCCGCGCTCACGCACAATCTTGGAGATCTCATCGACTGGTCGGGAGATCAGTTCTGCAGTATCGCCGTGCTTTTCGATGGGTAGCCCAAGGCGGGAGAGTAAATCTGATACGCCTGCTGAGCCTCCTTCAGGAAGGACCGCGAGCAGGTGGACACCCGGCGAAACATGGAGTTCGACCCCTGGGATGACCGTGATGTTCTTGCCCTCCTTGGCGGCGATTTGATTACGCGCCTCGATTGCTTGGTCAATGTAGGCACCGGTGTTGTGATCAGTGATCGCAATCAGATCGAATCCTCGCGCGACGAACGCCGATACGAAGTCGTACGAAGAGACCGTAGGGTTCCCGCAGTAATCAGAAGAGACTGGAGAATGGACGTGTAAATCCACTCGATGGTAAGAGGATACGCGGCGTACCCGAGATAGTGACTTGACTTTAGTAAGGATGTCGGCAGTTTCCAATTAACCTTTTCTCCTACCACGTCCATTGAGCGTCAGTCGTTGGGGGTATATTTCTAGGACAATTGTGAAGACGTCAAGTTCGAGTTATGAATACAGTACAAGCAGGTTCGGAAAAAGTGGGCCCAATAAGCCTGAACTGCGAACTTTTCGGTGGGAGGTTCTCATATAGCCTCAGTGCGCCATTCCGCGGTCGTGCATTCGAATATCACCCTGCCGATTTATTTGGGCGCAGGATTTGTCTCGGGCGGTCTTCCTCATCATTGGCTCGAATCTTCTTTGGCTGGCCGCATGTCCCACACTTTGTTGCCGTTTGTGACCAACTGTTTGTTGACGGTTGTGGGCAATTTCGCCGACGCTGGGGACGTCAGCCGTAGCTCGGTCCTTGCCCTTCTACACTACTATCGCGTCGACGCTTTGTTTTATTTCAACTTCCTCGTCGGGTGTGTGGCTGCGCCACAGGTATTCATAGAGTGACCTTATGTCTCTCTTCGTTCTTGAGCTTGCTCCTTTTTTACGTGCTGGTAGAACAAGCAGGCTCATCACCACGACGTAATCTTGCGCTCCATTCCCCTCTGATGGTACTCCATCATGATTTCTGCGGTTTCGAGTGCCGCGTCAGCTGCTTCCAGCAGTTGCCATACGCCGAGGCCGAGATCGAAGCGCTGTAGCGCCATCTGGCCCGCGGCAACCATGGCCGGAGAGAATGCGTTTGCGGACTACAAGCAGTTCTGGGGATTAGCCACACGGTATTGCAAGCTGGCCTGTACCTTTGCCGGGCTGGTCAACTTGGTTGGTATATCGGCACAAAGCAACATCAGCGCCAGCCGTCCCCGCACAGTCGGATGGTGTCGGCGGGGCGGCAAATTGATGAATATGATACAATCGCGCTGTCAGCGGTATGCTATTTGTCTAGCCCCGTCGGAAGCCCGGCAGGGCTTTTCTTTGGCAGCCCCGCCAAAACGGGGACTCCCAGGGAGGCTTGTGCAAGCCGCAGGGATTTTGCCAGTGGTGCCCCCTGGGGTCAAGCCGGGCACAGGTCAATGCCCTCCTGTTTTGGTGCGTTCAAACGGGAGGCGACTTATGCCCACACGGAAAATACCCGTGAAGGTCACGGCCAAAGTGACGGTCAAACGGACTGTCCGAACTCGCATCGTGAAAACGCGGCGGTAGGCCAAAACCGACACATTTCCATAGACCCCGGCAAATCACTGCTGGGGCCATTCCCTACATTGGAGGCAATGATGGCCGAGATTTATCAGTACCGCATCACGAGTCGCTGGTGCGGTTGGTGGGGCGGTTGGGGTTCCGACGATGCCATCGCCCACCACATTGAGCAATCATCGGTCGGAGGCTGGCGTTTAGTCAGAACCGAAAGTATGACGCGCTGGTGGCTGTGGATAGTCCCACGCCCTAAAGTCCTGTTCATTTTTGAACGGACTGCATAGACAAACAAAGCCAGCCCTGCCGAAAGGAAGGGCTTGTAAAATAATCAGGAAACGACCTCGTGATCGCCCATCTCTTCCTGAGACGCATTGATCTTTATTGTCTTGTGTCCGGTGGAGTGGGCCGACACGCTTTTGATCTCGGTTTGGAAGAGGACCTTATGGCCGCCTGACAGGTCGGCCTCTATCCAGCGGTCCAGCCAGGGGCCCTTTTCCCCTGGCACACCTTGACAGCCAAAACGGAATTCCAGCTGTATCTGGCCGCCACGGTGGCCAATCTCACCCTAGTGGCGGGCCAGATGGGCCTGACTGATTAACGACAATTAGTCCTGCCGGTGGCGACGACTATTTTTGCCGGTCGAGATGGGCAATCATCCAGACCTCCGGCGAGCGCTTGCGCGGGACGCCGCTTGTGCAGATACACGGTGAGAGCAAACTCGATTGATACCCACCATGGATCGCCCAATAGTCATTACATGAAGCGCTCCTTTCGGTAGCGTCCCATTTGAGGCAATGCGATCAGCCAGTAACTCAATTCCACTCAACCCTGATGCGGGTTTCACCTCGGCTTCGGTTTAGTGGTCGTCGTTTACCGAGGGGTTGTGAGTCATGGCGCCGTTGACACTAGCAACGGCGTCTATAGAATGCGGCGTGATGATGCAACTCCGCCCTTATCAACGTGATCTTCTCTGCCGTGTTCAGAGCGCTCTGGTGGACAATCCGGAAGGGCGATTCATGCTCCAGTTACCTACCGGCGGCGGGAAGACCGTCATCGCGAGTGCCCTCCTGACTGATTGGCTCCAAGCCGGACGCAAATCAGTGTGGCTCACCCATCGAAAGGAACTAGCCGAACAGACCTGTCGAATGCTGACCAACACCGGCGTTTCTGCAATGACGGATATCCGCTGGACGCCGGGAAGTGACGCTCCGGCCATGGCCGGCGGGGCAGTTATCCTGATGGCTCAAACCGTGGGCCGACGCTCTGCCCGTCAACAGGTATGGAACCGTTACAATCCTGAAGATCTGCTGATAATCGACGAGGCCCACCACGCCGCCGCCGCCGGTTGGACGCGGGCGATGAACCAGTGGCCGGGCCCCATCGTCGGCATGACCGCAACCCCTTGGCGCCTGTCGGAAAACCAAGGGTTTGACCACCTGTTTGACGATTTGATTGCCGGACCACAGACCGCTGATCTACAGGTCCTCGACCCTCCGGCCCTTTGCGCAGCCCAGGTATTTTTGCCGTCTTTGGAGCAACGTATCTCTGGTGGTGCAGTCGACCGCACTGGGGATTACACAGAATCCGGCATAACACAGGCCAACCGGCACCGACCGGACATCATGACTGCCGGCGCATTGGACTTCTGGCAAAAACATGCCAACGATCGTCCCACCATTGCGTATGCCGTATCTGTTGACCACGCTCACAATCTGGCATCCGTGTTTAACGGTGCCGGCGTCCGCGCAAAAATGATACTTGGCGACACCAAAGGCGACGACAGAGACCAATCTATCGCCGGCTTTCGAGACGGCAGTGTCAAGGTCCTGGTCAACGTGATTGTCGCCACCGAAGGCTTCGACCTGCCCGACGCGTCCTGCATCATCATCGCCCGGCCCACGTTGAGCTTGGCACTCTACTTGCAGATGGTGGGGCGAGGACTGCGCCCCAAACCCGACGGTGGCGACTGCCTGATTTTGGATCTGGCCGCCAATGCCTTGACCCATGGTCTTCCTGAGGATCACCGCGAATGGTCGTTAGCGCCTCGGGGGACACAAAAGGTCGGCGACGCACCATTGGTCTGGTGCCCAATACCATGGTGCGAAGCGGCATCGTATGCGGCCAGCCACAACTGCAGGGTGTGTGGCCACGCCTTCGGCAAGGACTGCAATCGCTGCGGCCGCTGGCGTGCGCATAAACGCTGGCTATACGAGAACCATTGCGGCGACGGCCACGAATTAGTTTGCGATCTTTGCCACATCGACGCCCACATCCAAGCCCACCTGCCCGTAACACCGCCGCTGGACGAACTGGTTGATCAGCTTGACCAGGAGGACTTAATGACTTTCCCCAGCGATGTCGAGATTAACGACGAACTCGCCAAGCGGCTATCCGCTCTATTCAAGGAACTCTTGGAATCTGAACGGCAGAGCGTCGCCGGAGCAGACGATGCACGCAGGAACGAACTCCGTCAGTTGATAGACCGGCGTGAATCGGCGTTGAACGACGAAGACGAACTGGATAGCCTGTTCAATGAGTATGTCAACTCTTTGCCGGAACGTCCCAGCCGGGTCCAAGAACGCCGAATCTTTGGGGAATGGGAAGGAGACTTCAAGTCCGAACTGGGTCCATGGCGACTCGAGTTGGACGGCCTCGAAAATCGTTCGGTTGACAAGCAGGCGATTTTCAACAGCGCACGGAATAAAGCACTACACCTATTGAGGCGAGAGGCGCACGGCTCCGACCTGATGCCGACTTCTGTCGATGATGACCAACAGGACTACCTCGACACATCTTGCCTGTTTGAAAGCGACGAATCTCATTCGTACAACCTCGAGGAGCTGGGGAGTATTGTTCCTGTTACCGGGCGACGGCCCCTCACTATGCGTTTCCCAAACGGGGTTGAACAGCCAGTCCGCAGTTGGAGGGTACTCTACACTTCGGTCATCGCTTGGCTCGAAGAGCAAGGACATCTTGCGCCAGGAGACATTCCCTCTGATGTCGCCAATCTTCTCCATCACAACGACGGCGAATCGAGCAAAGAGTTAAAAAACGGCAGGTTCATAAACGTCAATTTGAACGCAGATGCAATAATCAGCAATAGCCGCAGGTTTATTGAGACCTGTCGTGAAGACCCTACGCAGTTCCACGTGCAGTTGCACTAACACTGTTGCTTCCTGTCGGCCAACCGCCAGATTGATTGTGTCAAGGGCGGCGGTTCTTCTCTATCGCCGGACGGCTCACCCGCTCGGCACGCCGCCTCACCCTGCATCTGCCCAGGGGCTGGCCTTGGGGTGAGCAGGTCAGTGGCGCCCTGGCCCGATTGCGAGACATGCCACTCCCAGCCTGACGGCGGCGCCGGAAACCGTCGCGCCGACCTCGCCCTCACCCACCAGCCAACCGAACGTCCCCCAAACCTCGCGCCAGACCGGCCAGCAAGCGTCTCCTGCTGCGTCCTGTCTCCCGCCAGCGGCTCGACACGACCACCGCAGACCGTCCACCGGCCCCATTTCCCCACAATCCGCCCCACATAATCGCACCCCCATGCTCCTCATCCACCGTTCCGCCGCCGCAACCGCCCGGTTCGGTGGATTCGGGCTAACCTTAAAGTGATACGCAAAGTCGTAAAAAAGAAATCCCTACTCTGAGTAGGGATGATGTGGAGCCGATGGAGGGAATCAGCCCCGGTCATTCACTGGGCCAAGTTTAGATCAACCCGATTGTAGCATCGGCCAGGGTTCAGCTATATGGATCGGAAAGAGAGGTTCGGCGCTTGTCGTTTGGGCAATTGGTTTGAAGCTGACCGGCTTCTTTGAATTAGCCCATGGGAGCGTACGGATGTTGGTCGAGCGGACTTGGACGCCCTACCAATTAGCGCTTGAGCTCTCGCCTCAACAATTCACCCAACGCAATAGCAGCGATCACGATCATGAACGCCAACCTCACATCTCCCTTGCCAAAGGCTTGGTCTATCGAGAGACGCAGCAACGTGTGAGCGCCGTATGCCGTAGCAGTTGCCACTGACCAAGTGGCCAATATAGTTAGAGTACTTCGGAAACGGCCATTTAGGATTTGACCTCCCCTCATCCATATCAGGTCTTGGTGTTTCCACCAAGTCACCCAAAACCCCACGATCAAAGGCACCACGATCTCGAGGCCATCGGCTTCTGTTTCCCACCCGGGTTTCAGAGGCAGAAATGCCGATCCCACCACGAGGTAAAGACAATAGGTCACCATCAAACCGATTGACCCGTACACTAACCACGCAATGTATCCTACAGTAACGGCAACCACATATGCGACGATCGTACTGACATCATTGAATTTTAGATCTTTTAAGTATGTTTCTTCCGTAGTGAGCAAAACTGCTAGAAGCGCGGTCGGGATAAATACGAGCAAGATAAATGGAATCATGGCACGCCTAACTCTCCGCCGAAGGATGGTTAACTTGTTATCGCGACGTAGAGCTCCGGATAAGTAAAAGCCAAATGTTTTTGCGATGGCTTCTACGACTTCTTCGTTTTGCAAATATGCAGAAGCGCTAGACGGTTTATACGGGGTCCGGCCGATCCATACTTGGAAACCATCATCGGTCAGTGCCCAAAATACAGAATGCCCGTTCAGTGTTCCGTGGGGAGAGGTTCCCAACGGTTCAGAAAACCAGGCAAGCTCGATTGGTGTGCTCTGGGGTGGGGGCCACTGGGGCAATGATAGTTTAGCCTGGACGACTTCTGACTCCATTATGGAGCCAGTACGTCCGGCTTTTTCTAAACTTGTAGACGCTCCGATCGCGTCCACAAGTTTGTTTATGACGTGATCGAGCTCGTTTTGATTCAAGTCGCGGATCGACCGGTTGTGTTCAGCCATTTCCGTGTCCTTTCAACTATTGTCTGGCCAGAGCAACATCCCGATTGATACCGAATTTGATTAATACATTAGCTGTTCCGTAAACCACCGTTGTTGTAACAGCAGCCAGATACTGCCCGCAACAAAATCCCTGAAATGTCGCACTGCTGGCCATGGACGCCGCCGCGTCGAGCACGTGCTGCACTGGATAGCACATCTGCCAGACGACAATTAGTCCTTCTGGTCCTGTTGCCTCCTGGCGAACCGAGCCATGAAACGTGAGATAGCTGTCCACCGTCGTCGGAAAGGCTCGCGGCAACGCATCGCCGAACCCGATGTGGGCATTCATCCGCCGGCGTCCTCCGCCTTACTGATACCCTATCTGATTCGCACAAAGGGTCATTACGTGAAGCGCTCCTTTTGGTAGCGTCCTATTTGAGGCAATGCGCTGACCACGGTGACGGCCGCGTCGGCGACTACGTAGTTATCGCCAGCAACGCCGACAACGCGCCCGCGTGCCCAGCGGCAATGCGGCGGGATGCCGCCAACATTCCGTCAGGAATACTGTGCTGTTCGGCCGCGCGGCATGCGTCGGAAACTGCCGCGGTAACAGGCTCACATCACGAGCTCGTCGGAACGCCA
>DAOUHE010000096.1:0-75320 GCA_034428715.1 Dehalococcoidia bacterium
AGATTGCCCTCAATATGCTGAAGCAAGAAACCACTCTCAAACGGGGTATCCAGGGTAAACGGCTTAAAGCCGGTTGGGTCGAGGACTACCTCCTCGAGGTGCTCCTTGGTTAAGACGCGATTGCCCTGCCCAGCTGCCAACCAGTCCCAGACCCAGCTCATTCCCACACCTCGTTCAAAAATAGCCGCATACCGATGGGCGTGGGTGGCGGTGTATACTACCATTCGATGTTAGCACCAGCGATCGATGCCAGGCAAACGGTTTGGTACCGGACACATGATAGACGCCGGGAACACGATGCCGGGGACACCGAATGGAAACACAACACCGAGCCTGCCCGGCGCCCATTAACCCAATGCCCGTAGCCTAATAAAAGGAGACCTGTCCGATGAAAGCAATTCAGATCACCGAACATGGTGGACCCGAAGCCCTTAAATATCAGGACCTGCCAGACCTGAACCCAGGTGACGGCGATGCCCTGCTGGAGATTCAGGCGGTGGGTGTCAACTACACCGACGTTTACAACCGCGCCGGAGCCACACCGGGCTTGCCCCTGCCCAGGATCATCGGCGTGGAAGGCGCTGGGGTGGTCCGAAGGGTAGGCCAGGGGGTTTCCCAGGTCAAAGAGGGCGACGTGGTGGCCTACAGCAGCGTGATGGGTTCCTACGCAAACCAGGCGGTGGTGCCCGCGGCCAGGCTTATCAAAATGCCCGACGGTTTGGACGTCAAAGCGGGAGCCGCCGCCATGCTACAGGGCATGACGGCCCATTACCTTTGCCATTCCACCTACCCGGTGCAAAGGGGCGACCGCACCCTCGTCCACGCGGGAGCGGGCGGCGTGGGACTTTTGCTGATCCAAATGATCAAGATGCTGGGGGGCTACGTTTTTTCCACCGTCTCCACCGAAGCCAAAGCCCAGTTGGCCAAGGACGCGGGTGCCGACCAAGTCATTCTGTACACCCAGCAGGATTTCGCCGAGCAGATAAAGAATGCCACCAACGGCGAGGGCGTCCGGGTCGTCTACGACGCAGTGGGCAAAACCACCTTCGACCAGAGCATTTCCTGCCTGGGGCGCCGTGGATACATGGTCCTTTACGGAAATGCCAGCGGCCCGGTGCCCGACATGAGTCCCGGAAAACTGGGAATCGGGTCCTTGTATTTGACCCGCCCTGGCCTGGGAGATTACACCGTCACCCGGGAAGAACTGGAACAGCGGTCCGGCGACGTGTTGGAATGGGTGAAATCCGGCGATTTGAAACTCAGGGTTGAGCACATATTCCCCCTTTCGGAAGCGGCGGAAGCCCACCGGCAGCTGGAAGGAAGGGCCACCACCGGTAAGGTTCTGCTCATACCTTGATTCTTCTGGATCAGCCTGATGAACAAATCGGCTATCACTGGCCACCAAGCAGGATTGTTGACTAAGTCAGTCTACTTTATTTATAATTGTTGAGCGTAATATTAACCAACGCGGGAGGCAGCAATGGCGGAAGAACTCGGTGTTGAGGACGTCTATTCATCCCTGAAGGCGGTCTATGACCCAGAGATTCCCGTGAATATCGTGGACCTGGGTTTGATCTATGATGTCCAGGTCAACGGGAGCGACGTTTACGTCCAAATGACTTTGACCGCACCCGGCTGCGGAATGGGTCCGTACATCGCCCAACAGGCCGAATGGGCCATTCAAGAGATCGATGGTGTGGAAGACGTTCAGATCGAGCTCGTGTTCGAACCGGCTTGGACTCCCGATTTGATCAGCGAAGAAGCCCGCGCCCAAATGGGTATCTAAGACCAGATAACCCTACCTTCGTGTTTCGCTGCGAGGGTAAATAATGACCCTAAGATTACGGTGGAAAGATCCATCGTCCCGGCGGCGGTAACCTGTCGTGGTTGACGCCGCCCCATCATCGTTGTTGATTCTGGAGGCTCCGTGCCGACACCACAGGAAAACGCCCGGCTTGAGCAGATCAAGCGTAGTTGGGAACAAAAACGGCAGATCACCGACCGCCTGTCCAAGATTGGCACCAAGATTGGCGTCTATAGCGGCAAAGGTGGGGTAGGCAAGACCACCGTGGCCGTCAACCTGGCGGTCACCCTGGCCAAGGAAGGCAATAAGGTTGGCCTGTTGGACGTCGATATAGACTGCCCCAACGCGGGCAAGGTGCTGGGTGTGTCGGATAAACCCGATTACGTCGACGGCCAGATTCTGCCGGCGGAGAAATGGGGAGTCAAAGTGGTTTCAATGGGCTTTTTCCAGGAGAATGAGGAAGAGGCCATTATCTGGCGGGGCCCCATGATCCATAACGCCATCAACCAGTTCCTCCAGACCACCGAATGGGGTGAACTGGATTACCTGGTGGTCGACCTGCCGCCGGGCACCTCGGATTCGCCCCTCACCGTCATGCAGACCCTACCAATGGATGGCTTCGTCGTGGTCAGCACCCCCCAATATCTGGCCGGCCTAGATGCCAGACGCTGCATCAACATGATCCGCAAGTTGAACATGAACGTGCTGGGCATAGTTGAAAACTACACCGGAGATGTTTTTGGGCAGGGTGGCGGAGAGGACCTGGCCAAGGAAGTCGACGCTCCGTATCTGGGTGAGTTGGCCCTCCGGTCTTCCTACCAAGACGTTTCTCAACCCACCTCGCTGGCGGATTCCGACGTGGCTGAAGAATACGGACAAATGGTGAAAAAGGTTAAGGACAGCCTGAGGAAATTCGGGCGCGACGCGGCGTAGGCCCGCTCCCGCGCTCAAGAGGCCCTAGTCGTCCGAAGCGGCTGCCTCTGCTTCGGTAACGGCAACCTCCTCTCCCCCCTTTCTTCGCCGCTGAGACCGGCCATTGCGGTTCGCTTGATCGGAAGAAGCCGAGATACTCATCAGCAGGTCCACCTCCCGGTTCATGGCCTCTTGAGAGAAACTGCTGCCTTCCCCCATGCGCCGGAATTTCTGGTAACGCCGCTTCAACAGCTTCCCCGGAGACAACCTGGTCAGTTCCGCCAACTGTTGGAGTATCACTAGCTGAAGTGAGTTTGCCGCCTCTTTGGGGTTGAGATGAGCGCCCCCTTCCGGTTCGGGAACCACCACGTCGGCTATTCCCAATTCCAAGCAGTCTCCGCTGGTCAACATCAGCGCCTCTGCGGCCTCACGGTCAAGGCGGTGGTCGTGGTAAGAAGCGCCCAGGTTATGGTTCAGCGATATGGGCGAATATACCGCGTATTGCTGCACCAGGATCCGATCTGACAAACCGAGGGCGAGGGCGCCTTCGCTGCCACCCTCTCCTATGATCGCCGAGACGATGGGCGTCGGCGCTTCCACCATCATAGATAGGGTGGTGGCGATGGCATTACCCATCCCCTGTTCCTCGGATTCGAGCCCAGGATCCGCTCCCTGGGTATCGATCAACGTGATCAAGGGCAATTTGAACCGGGACGCCAGGTTGATGACCCTTTGAGCTTTACGCAGACCATCGGGGTAAACGTGGTTACGCTGTCCTTCCAGGGCTGCGCGCCTCTGTTGCCCAATGATCGCGACTGGCTGTTCGCCCATGAAACCCACCCCGCCGACAATGGACCGGTCATCGCTGTTCAGACGGTCTCCCCTCAGCTCTATGAATGGGTCCAGCATCGAACGGATGTAGGCCATCGCCATGGGACGTTCGGTATCCCGTGCAATGGTCACCGCCTCCCATGCTGCAGGCGCCGACGGCTCCTCAAAATCGATCTTCAACAACTCTTTGTGGTTGCCCTTGCCCAGCTTCTGCATAGTGAAGATCTTCAATAAGATGGCCAAGCGTTCCTGCAACGTCTCTCGGTCCACCACATTGTCCAGCAGACCGTGCCCCAGGTGGGCCTCGGCGGTGTGGGCATCCAACGGCAGCGGCATGTTGGAGGCTTCCCGTAGGGTCCTGAGGGGGGAGAGGCCGATCAGGGAACCGGGCTCAGCCAAAATGACATCGGCCAGGTTGGCGAAACTGGCGTAAGCCTGTCCGGTGGAGGGGTTTGCCAACAAGACGATGAAGGGAACCCCCTCTTCTCTCACCCGTTTGGCGGCGGTCACGGTCTTGGCCATCTGCATCAGGGAGAGGACACCTTCCTGAACCCTGGCGCCGCCGCCGGTGACTATTGCCACCAACGGCAAGTGTCTGCGGGCGGCTGTCTCCATTGCAGTGGCAACCTTTTCGCCCACCACTATGCCCATGCTCCCACCCATGAAACCGAAGTCCAGCACCACCAGCATCACATCGGTGCCATCAATACGGCACCGGCCGGTTACAGCGGCCTCAGTTAGTCCGGTGCGATTCTGGTCTTGGGAGAGCAGCTTGCGATAGGAACTACGGCCAGAAAAGGATAACGGAGCAACCGAGCTTAGATACTTATGGGTTTCTTTGAACGTCCCCTTGTCCGCCAACAATTCGATACGTTCCCTGGCGGATAGTGTGTAATGAAACCGGCAGAACGGGCATACCCGGTAGGAAAGATAGGTCTGGGTTTCTGATATGGGCTCCTCACAGAGCAAACACCGGTCGTGGACCGTAGACAGATAAACGTGGCTAAGGTCTCCTTCCCGGGAAAAGAGGTGAACTAGAAAATCAGCCAGATTTCTCAAATCGTTACCTTAAAAGGTGGTGGGTTGTTGTCTGTGGCCGCTCCTTCCATGATACAACAATATATGGGTCCGGTAATCACCCTAATGCCGTTTCAGCCAACCTGCCATCTAATGGGCCACACTATGTTTTACGCAATCCACCGGCCTCTGGGATTCATTTAGGCTGCCGCAATTCGTTGATTTCCCATTTGCCCTGGTTTACACTCTGGCCCAAGCTGATAAGAAATCCCAGGGAAAACCGGAGGGGATGACATGCCCATTTCCAACGAAACACTAAAAGCCATGATTCGCGACTATAACGGCTTCGAACTGACTGACATGGAGCTAGAACTGATCCGTCCCGAAATAGACAATTACTTGGCCGCCGTCGAAAGTCTGGCTGACCTGGACCTATCCAACGTGATGTCCGGCCGTCTGCTCAAGGTTGACGAAGGGAGGGCCAGCGATGCCTAGCGCCGACCTGCTCAAGCTAACGATTTCCGAGTTGGCGCCCAAGATCCAGTCGGGCCAGGTGTCTCCCGTGGAGCTCACGGAAGCCGCCTTGGCCCAAGCTCACCGGTTGCAGCCTGCCCTTAATTCCTTCATCACGATCCTGGATGAGCAGGCCATGAGCCAGGCCCACCAGATGGAGGAAGCCCTGGCCAAAGGGGATTACCGGGGGCCGCTTCACGGCATTCCCATCGGCATAAAAGACAACATCGCCACCGCCGGCATCCGCCCTACCGTGGGCTCCCAGGTCTTGACCAATAACGTTCCCGACGAGGACGCCCACGTTGTCGCGTTATGTAAATCGGCTGGCGCCATCATATTGGGCAAAGAGAACCTGGAGGAGTTTGCCGCGGGTGTCACCTCCAACAACCCCCATTTCGGCGCGGTGCACAACCCCTGGGATTTGGACCATGTGCCCGGCGGGTCCAGCGGCGGAGGCGGCGCCAACGTCGCGGCGGGGGTTACATTCGCGTCGCTGGGAACCGACCTGGGCGGATCGGTGCGGCTGCCCGCCACGTTCTGTGGAGTCGTTGGGTTAAAACAAACCTACGGCCGCGTCAGCCAGCGGGGACTCTTGGTGACCAGTTTTAACGGCGACCACATTGGCCCCATGACTCGCAGCGTGATGGATAGCGCCTTGGTGCTTCAAACCCTGGCGGGATACGACCCGTTGGACCCCAGCACGGTCCCGGTCCCAGTGCCCGATTACACCGCCGGTGTGGGCAGCCGGTTGGATTGGCTCACCATGGGAGTGCCGTCGGACTATTACTTCGACCTGGTGGACCCACAGGTTGAAGCGGCCATCCGCATGGCCATTTCCGCGCTACAAGAACTGGGAGTCAAATCCGTTGAGGTTAGCCTGCCCAGCATGGAATTCGCCGGGGCGCTGCGTATCGCCGGCATGGCCGACAGCGTGGTGACCCACGAGCCCTACATCAACAGCCACCGGGACCAGTATGGACCCGACACCCTTTACCGCACCCTGGCGGGACAGTTCGTCCTGGGTAAGGATTATTCCAAATCCTTGAAAGTACAGCGCATGATAAAAGAGGAATATGCCCGGGTGCTGCAGGACGTGGACTTTTTGGTCACGCCAACCGCCCCGGTGACCGCGCCCCGCATCGATGCCAAGTATATCGAGCTAGGGGGAACACAACATCGAGTCAGGGGGCCAGGGTCGGGAATGGTCTCCCGCAACACCAGCCCTATGAACTCCACCGGTCTGCCCGCCATCACCGTCCCTTGCGGCTTCAATGACCAGGGGCTGCCGATAGGCGTCCAGTTCATCGGCAGGCCATTCGATGAAGCCACTCTATTCCGGGTAGCGGGCGGTTATGAGGCCGTGTGGCCTAGCCGGGGCCAACGGCCGGCGGTAGACCAGGAATAGGGTAGACCAAGCATAGATAAGTCCCGTTACATTCCGGAGGTGTTCCAATGCCTCTACCCCCAGACCGGGTAGACTACAGCCCCATCATTGAACGGCCCGCCATCAAATGGCCCAACGGCGCCCGAGTCGCCTTCTGGGTCTCTCCAAACGTGGAGCACTACGAGTATCTGCCCGACTTCGACGGTAACCGCAATCCGTGGCCCCGGACCCCTTATCCCGACGTGCAGCAATACTCTTACCGCGACTACGGCAGCCGGGTGGGGTTTTGGCGGATGCTAGAGCCGCTGGACAAATACAACATCAAGTGCTGCGTTTCGCTGAACATGGCCGTCCTGGAGCAATTCCCGGAGATCGCCGAGGCCATGGTCCAGCGGGACTGGGACTACATGAGCCACGGCATCTACAACACCCGCTTCCTTAACACCTATTCCGAGGAGCAGGAGCGGGAGTTCTACCGGGATTGCATCAACACCCTGCACCGCCACACCGGTAAGCAGCTCAAGGGCATGCTGGGACCGGCCATCTCCGCCACCGTTGCCACGCCGGACCTGATGGCCGAGGCCGGTCTGATCTACCACACCGACTGGGTCCACGACGACCAACCGGTGCCCATAAAGGTGAAGAGCGGCAAGCTAATCTCAGTGCCCTATTCCATTGAGTTGAACGATTCTTCGGTGTTGCGTGACAACCACTATGAAGGCGACTATTTCGCCCGCATCTGCAAAGATCAGTTCGACAGGCTGTATCAGGAAGGGGCCGAAAGCGGCCGCGTGATGTGCATCGCCCTGCATCCATTCCTGATCGGCCAACCCCACCGGATCAAGTATCTGGATGACATCTTGGGCTACATCATGGGCCACGACGGCGTCTGGCAGACCACCGCCGACGAGATAGCGGAATACTATATCGCCAACTATTACGACCAGGTAGTGGAGCATGCCCAACAGTTGAAACAGCCATAACCAAAGTCATCGCCAACAACCAACATCACCCAGCCAGCTATCGTGTACGAGGAACGTGTAATGCCCGGTCAACGCCAATTCGGAATGGACCACGAACACTACGATTGGTCGCCCATCAGCACCAGAGGCACCCTGCGGTGGCCCAATGATAGCCGGGTCGCGCTGTTCGTCATAGTGACCCTGGATAAGATGGAATGGATCGCGCCCGAAGGGAGTTACCAGGCGGGTAATCTGGCCGGAGGATCAGCGGCGCGCCCGTTCCCAGACTTCACCCGCATGTCACACCGGGAGTACGGGCACCGGGTGGGCATATTCCGAATCCTGGACGTTTTGGAAAAGCACGGCATCACCCCCACCATCGCCATGGACGCCCTCACCGCCGAATACTACCCCTACCTGGTGAGGCATTGTCTGGACCGTGGCTGCGAGATCATCGGCCACGGCATTTCGGTGAGCCGTATGATCACCAGCAACATGTCCGAGGGGGATGAGAAAGAATACATCAACCAGTCAATCTCCACCCTCACCCAGGCCACGGGCGCCGCTCCCCGGGGCTGGATGGGCCCCGAATACGGAGAGTCCCACCGGACGCCCCAGCTTCTGGCCGAGGCAGGGATCAAGTATCTCTGCGATTGGGCCAATGACGAGCAGCCATACCCCATGAAATCCCCCCGAGGAAAGATAACCGCTCTGCCGGTGATGTGGGAACTGGACGACGTGGGAGCCATGGCCAACCGGAAGGTGACCATTCACCGGTACGGCGACCTGCTAAAGGAGAGTTTCGACCAGCTTTACCAGGACGGCGCAACCAACGGAAGGCTGTTGGGATTAAGTCTGCACCCATGGTTGACCGGCCAGCCCTTCCGCATAGGTTATCTGGACAACGCTTTAGGACACATGACCGGCCATTCCAGGGTGTGGCCGGCCAGCGGCGAAGCCATAGTCGACTGGTTCCGCGAGAACCCGCCAGTGGCGTGATGATGGTATTGTTGGCCGCAGTTGGGTTGATTTCACTTTTAGCTCTTGGTTGCTCCGCTCCGATTGCGGAGGACGACCAATCTGAGTTGACTCCCATTCCACCTTTTTCTACGCCGGTACAAGCCTCTCCTCTTACACCTGTGGCGGCATTGGATGTCACGGAGGTTTGGGGTGACGTTTTCGGCCCCCTTGGAGGTTCGATTCATTTCGAGGTGGCCGCGACCTCCAAGGCTGAGGTTGGGTCTGGTTGTGAGCTTCGTATGTGGTCGGGGAAGAAGGGATACGATACGGTTTACGTTACTTTGAAAGCCGAAGACCTTGAGAAAGGGAGCGTTCTTACGGCTTCTTTCGATGTCGATGGCGAGGACAAAATTCTAGCTCTTGCTGAGAGCGGAAGGAAGCTCAGCGACATAGTCGATCTGGAGGTCCAGTGCTTCCGTCCTACTCCCACGCCTCCTCCCACCCCTACACCTACCCCCACTATGACCCCTACTCCACCCCCTTCAGCCACCCCAACACTTCATCCTGAGGTTGTTTTTCCTTCGTTAGTTGAGAGGTTCGGGATCTGGAAGTCCCGTTGGATAGACAACTATGGGGACCCCCCTTACTCGGTCCACGGTAGCTTTAGTGCTGACCGGCCAATACACCTTCCGATGTGTGGGATTGTGACTGTTTGGAGCGGTAGAGGCTTTGGTGGGTTTATGCCGTCTGCAACCGTCCCTTTAGGTTCTGAGACAATCGTGCTCGCTGGGGACCACAGGCTCTCGGGTTCAGGGTTGAATCGCCGGGACTACACCTTGGAGGTTCTCCCTCCCGCATTGCTAACAGTAGAATCCTTAACGACAGAGTATATCGAACAATTGAGGAGTTTCCTCCAAGAATGTGGTGGCTAGGAAGCCTATTTCTTCGGTTTTCGGCAGGTATCAGCTACGTCTGGCCCCAGCAGGAGGCATCCAGCCACGGACGTTGTACCGAGCCTGTCGGAGACCTTTAGAAGTCGGATGCATCAGCAAAAGGGGTCGCCACCGGAGAGTGAAACAAATATTATTGCAGACTGATTCACGCGAGATGTACAGTTACCTCTGGCGTGTGCTGGCGCAAATTCCACCTCGTCGCCACCTAATACGAGTAACGGGTAGGTGGGTTTTGCCATATGATTTATGGTAACCACCGGTTGGCGACGTTGTAGAACGATAGGAGCGCCTTGAGTAACGCTGACAGACGGTTGGAAGGGGCAATGGACATCCACGTCCATTGCGGCCCGGACCCTAGGGTTGAACGCCGTGGGTCCGCTATCGATGTCGCCCAACAAACTCACGGAATGGGTATGCTGGGCATGGTCTTGAAGAGCCACGAATTTCCCACGTCTCCCATGGCCTACACCGCCAGCCAGGCGGTGCCCGGCATCACCCTGATCGGGGGTGTCGCCCTAGACTTGGAGGTAGGCGGTTTGAATCCATTGGCGGTGGACTCAACTGCAAAAGTGGGCGGGCGCGTCGTCTGGATGCCCACCTATTCCGCCCGGGCCAACCGCCAACCCTAGGGACTCAACGGCGGGATCTACCTTCTGGACGACCAGGGCAAGCTGGTCCCGGAAGTGTTTTCCATCTTAGAGGTCATCAAATCCGATGATTTGGTCCTTGCCACCGGGCACATCTCTACCGAGGAAAGCATGGCGTTGGTATCGGCAGCCCGCGGCTTGGGTATCAAGCGGGTGGTGGTGACCCACGCGACTACCATGTCTTTTGGACCGGTATGACCGTGGAAGACATGAAGACATTGGCATCCATGGGGGCCTACATAGAGCATTGCCTGCACGTGTTGATGCCCCTCACTTATCGACTGCAACCCAACGAGTCGGTCAAGACCATCATGTCCATCGGCCCCGAGAGTTGCATCGTCTCTTCGGACTTCGGCCAGGATTTTCATCCCATGCCGGCAGAGGGCTTGCGCATGGGAATCGCCACCCTGCCGCAAGCCGGAATGGAAGAAGTGGAAGTGGGGATGCTGGCGAAGGACAATCCCTGCCGCCTCTTAGGTCTGTAGACCCGGAATTCAGGCCGTGGGTGAAGCCTGGCAAGCCATTTACCGCCGCGGCACTGAATCACCAGATCACCTCCACCAGTGGATTCTCCCTCAGCACGTTGTCCCTGCTGACGATGGGGGCATGGTGGACCAAAGCTTCAGCCGCGATCAGGCGGTCGTGCATCTCCGACACGCCTTCCACGCGTTCCAAGGCTTCCAACTGGTCTTGACCCAAGGGAGAAAAGACGAATTCCCTGCTCTGGTGAATGTCGGCGATGATGGCCGCGGTTGAAATGGCCCGGCCAAGTTTCTGGGTCAGGTAGAAGAGCTCGGCGACGACGATGGCGGGAACGATGATTGCCGCGCCCCCACCATCGGCCAACCGGAACACCGCATCCGCGGCCGCGCTTAACCTATTAGGGTCGCTGCGATACCAGAACAGGGCGTGGGTATCGACGATGTAAACGGGCAGCGCCGGATCACGCATCCATCTTGGGCTCCCAGATCCCCTTGGCCTGGGCGAAATCCTCATCTGATGGTTCCGGCGTGTCCAGCCAGGTGGCCCGCAAGCTGACCCGCTGAGACCAGGGAACCGCTCCCGGTTTCCCGCTCAACGAGACCAATTTAGCTGCAGCCTTGCCATACCGTGTGATTATTATTTCCATTTCTGGTGACTCTTCCAACCGGGAGATGATCTCCCCAGGGTTGGATTTCAACTCAAGTAAACCGACTTCCTCAAGAACGGCCCCGTAGGCCGCGGCGGCTTCCCTGATGACCCTCCGGCCTGGATTTCTCGCTTTAGCCGAGCAAGCCCTGCACCGCCGGGGGCAGGACCGGGAGACTTTTGACTCTTTTCCCAAGCCGCAATCTATGCATGTGTACTTTGCCACCGACACCCTCCACGGCCTTATAGGTTACAAAAAGAACAGTTAATAGGGATGTTATGCCCTAATTATTTATCTAATTATAATCGTATTTAAAATATAATACAAGTTATAATTATTAAATTACAGCCCATTAAATCGTTCTAATGATGACGTGTATTATATTATTTAATGGTCGTTCCTCTTCAGCGCGGGCCCAACCGGCTATGCGATAGCCGGTTACGGCGGCTATCCCCCGGTGGGTGACCAAAAGGGGTATTCTATCCCGCCAGACCCGGGGCACCCATTGATCGGTGAAGAAATCTTGAAGCTTTTTATCCTGAGCCATCCCCAGTGGCTGGAACCGGTCTCCAGGCCGTCTTGCCCGCATAGTCAGCCATCCTCCTAGAGCGTCCGCAGCCAAGGAACAACTCCATGCTTGGCCATCCCATTCCGGCACGGCTCTGGAACCCGTGGCCACGCTGTCAGCTTGGGATAAAGAAAGGGTCACCCGCCAACCCTGAACATCTGTCACGACGGCCCCACCGGATTCGGTGGGCAGCGCCAGAGGATGTTCTGCATCTAATCTAGGCAATGGGCATGGCAGGCTGGGATTTTGGGAAATCACCAATGAGCTATGGGTCCGGTGGACCGTCACTCCGCCTGGCAGGGACAAGGCAATCCCTGATTTATTCTGGACGGCCATGCCCACCATGTTTTTGATGTGGATCTCTTGCAACCGCCGGGAGTCCCCCTTTACCTGGGAATAGGCGCGGCGCAGCAAATGAGCCTGAAACGCCGGATGTAATTCGGCCAGGTCCGGCAGTCTTAAATAGACATCCCCACCGGACTCGATCACAAGGGTCTCCCAAATGCGCGTGGCTTCTCCTTCCAGGTAGTCAAGCTCCAACGCTGCGGTTCTGGCCAACCTTCCAAGCGCTTCCCTTATCCTGGGGTTATATTCCAACGCCAAGGCGGGCATCAACTGCCGTCTGACCCTGACGCGGGCGAAGCGAGATAAGGAGTTGCCGCTGTCCTCCCGGGTGTCCAACCCAAATTCCCGGCAATAGGCAACGGTGTCTTCCCGGCCCGCCGCAATCAGGGGCCGGAACAGTGAAATACCTTTCCCTTCTTTCGGCCAGGGCCACCGGGCCAGTTCGGGCATTCCCGCCAAGCCGTGTAAACCGGCGCCACGCAGGATATGAAGAAGCACCGTCTCCGCCTGATCATCGGAGGTGTGACCCACCGCCACCGCCACCGCGCCCGTGGTTCTAGCCACCCCTGCCAAGAACGCGTAACGCATCTCCCGCGCCAGATCCTCAAAGGACGAACTGGCCCTTCCCGGGTGACGCCGCCGAAATTCATCAGGGTCCCACTTTTCAACGGTGGCCGGCAGATCCAGCGCCTCTGCCATACCCATCACGTGGTCCGCGTCGTCATCCGCCTCCTGACCGCGGAAGTCATGGTTAAGATGGGCTACGTGGATATGCAGGCTGTGTTGCTCCCGCAGGTGAAGCAAGCAATGCAGCAACGCGGTGGAATCTGGTCCGCCGGAAACGCCGGCGACCAGGGTTAACCAGCGTCCGAAAAACCCAGCCCGTACTATCGCCTGGGACACTATCGTTTCCAGCGCCCCTAGCGCATCTGAGGAGGCCAACAAATCTCCCTACCGGTACTTGGGCGACAGATGACCGGTGGCATTGTAGACCACCAACCGGCGGCCGGATCTACCCGTTTCCACCGTGCAGATGGATGCCAAATTCAACGACATCCGGTGAAAGTTGGAAAGCGGCATACCCAGCAGTTTGCAGATAATAGCCCTAATGGCGAAATTATGGGAAACCGCAACCAGCTGTTCTTCTTCCTGGTGGGCCGCCTCAATTTCCAAAAAGGCTTGCCACGCCCTTTCTTGCAGTTGTTTTAGGGACTCGCCTTTGGGCATGACCAATTCTGCCGGGTCGTCCCGCCAGGCGGCATATACCTGGGGCCAATCAGTCCGCATCTCCGAACCGGTGATTCCTTCCAGATCGCCCAGATTCAGCTCTTTTAGTCCATCCATTGGAACCACATTGACCCCGGCCGCCCGCGTGATCTCATGGGCTGTCTGCATCGTCCGGTAAAGGGGGCTGGCATAGACGGTACCGCCCGGGCTCAGTGACACCGCTCGGGCGGTCTGACGCGCCTGGACCAATCCTCGCTTGTTGAGGGGAACGTCACATTGGCCTTGAAATCTTCCCAACTTGTTCCACTCCGTTTCCCCGTGGCGCACCAAGAGCAACCTCACCGGTCCGCCCTCCGTTGGACGTCTGTCGGGGGGTGCTGTTGCGGATCTGGTTGATTAACGACAGACCGCCGCAACTCGACTTCCTCGATCTTCACCCCGCTCATGATCTTCACCGTGAACCGCAAATCTTGATAGTCCACGGTATCACCTTCGTCAGGTATTCGCCCTAGGCGGTCTAAAATGAAACCGGCGACCGTCTGGTAATCACCCTCCGGAATTTTTAATTCCAACTCCTCGTTGATATCGGTTATGGCGGCGCCGGCGTCCAGTCTAAATGTGTGATCGTCCACCGGAGTCACCGGCTCTTCAAAATCAGACCCTTCCTCCCGAACTTGTCCAACGATCACTTGAAGCAGTTGTTTCAGGGTGGCCAGACCAGCAATGCCGCCAAACTCGTCAACCGTCAGAACCATACCGTGGCCGCCCTCACGCATCTCATTGAAAGTGCTGCTAACCGTCTTGGTCTCCGGCACGAAATACGCGGCGGTCAAAGAGTCGGTGGCACAGTCTTCCATTCCCAATTCCCCTTTGCCAACCAGCAGAAGCACGTCTTTGATGGAGAGGATACCAACCACATTCTCAATGGTGCCTTCATACACCGGAAATCTGGTGTGGCTGTGCTCGGAATAGGACGGCAGGAACTGCTGTAATGTCGTACCCCGCTCGATCCAAACTATCTCTGGTCTAGGGGTCATGATCTCCCGTACCTGGCTGTCGCCGAACCGGAAAACCTTCTCCAACAGGGCGGCTTCGTCGGCTTCCATGGTCCCCGACTGAGCTCCGGCCGCAATGAGATTGCGTATCTCTTGCTCCCCTATTAGGTCTTGAACGCCGGAAATACCCATCACCTTGTTACCCAAGGAACTCACAACCTGTAGCGCAAAAATCGCCGGCGACAGGACAAATCCCACCATCGTCAAAGGCCGGGACACGGCAAAAGTCACGGATTCAGACCGGTTCCAGGCCACGTTCTTGGGCAGGGTTTCTCCAAACACTAGAAGTATCAAGGTGACGCCAAGGGTTGCCGTCAGCAGCGCCAGGTTTCCGTTATCAATGAATTTGATCGCCAACGCGGTCGCCAACGCGGCGGCAGTGGTGTTAACCAGGTTGTTGCTGAGCAATACGGTCGCCAAGAATTTTTCGGGGCGCCGGAGCAATTTTTCCACGCGGCCGGCGCCGGGGCGGCCTATGGCAATCAAGTGCAGTAAACGGGCACGAGGCAGGGCGATGAAAGCGGTTTCGGAAGCTGAGAAAAACCCGGAAAGGGCCAGGCAGATGAGAAATAAGGCTAACTTCGATAAGTCGCCAGTATCCATAGCTAGGCACTACCTCCAGAGGGGCGGGGATTTCCAAATTCCATACATTTTGATGATAGCATCGGCCCAATTTGGTGTAAAGTTGACTCTTTCTAGGCCTGTTCCTATCATTGAACATAGAGAAGGAAGATGGCGGAGCACCATCAATCTCCAATATACGACGGGGCGTCAATCAAAATAAACTCGGCGGGCGCCCGCCCTGGTAACGCGAAATGGGCTTGAAAATCCTGGGTATAGAGACTTCCTGCGACGAAACGGCCGTGGCCGTTGTTGAAGACGGGAGCGTGCTCCGGTCCAACGTCATCTCCTCCCAGGTAGAACTGCATTCCAAGTACGGCGGCGTGGTCCCGGAAGTCGCCTCCCGGCAACACATCAGCGACATGTTGCCTGCCTTGGAGCGGGCGCTGGCGGATTCTGGGCTATCCCTGGAACAGATAGACATGGTGGCCGTGACCTATGGGCCCGGCCTGGCTGGATCGCTGATCACCGGTTTGAACACGGCAAAGGCGCTGTCCTTTTCTTTGGGTGTGCCCTTGATGGGAGTGAACCACCTGGAAGGCCACATTTACGCTTCGTGGCTGACCGAGCACGATCCAGCAAAAGAGCCCGGCTTCCCGCTGGCGTGCCTGGTCGCATCGGGCGGCCATACCGACCTCATCCTGATGGAAGGCCACGGCGTCTACAAGCTGGTGGGCCGCAGCCGGGACGACGCCGCCGGAGAGGCTTTTGATAAGGCGGCACGTATTCTGGGGCTGGGTTTTCCTGGGGGGCCCGAGATCCAGCGGGTGTCCCATGGAGTTGCCGGCGGCGAGACCCTGCCCAGGGCGTGGATGAAGGATACGCTGGATTTCAGCTTCAGCGGGGTCAAATCGGCCCTGTTGCGCATGGCTCAAACCAAGGGCATTTACCAACATGAAACAACGTCGGCAACACCCACAACGCAGGCTGGATCAACTCCAGAAAGCGGCCTTGGCCATTCCGGCGACCTGGTGCGAGAACTGGCCTCCGCCTTCCAAGAATCGGTGGTGGACGTACTCACCTCCAAGCTCCTGACGATGGCCAAAACCTACCGGTGCCGCGGTGTCATCTTGGGCGGAGGCGTTACCGCAAACGCCCGCCTGCGGGAGGAGGTAGCCAAAAGGTCATCCCTGCCGGTGATGGTGCCGCCACCGATACTTTGCACAGACAACGGAGCAATGATAGCGGCCTGCGCTTATTACCAATACCTAAGAGGAGAGCAGTTCGGCTTGGAGTTGGATATAGACCCCGGTCTGCCACTTGGCTAATCTGGCGGTTTCGCGCCAACGTGCAGAAAGGCGTCCAATCCTAAGCGGCGGTCGGCGAACACGGTATTGATGACCTGGTATACTTCAACGCCCGACGCCTCTCCTTTATAGGGGAAAGAAAACGCCCAGTTGCCACCTTGAAACGTCACCGAGCCCTCTTCTCTGGCGAAATAATGTCTTCCGATGAAGAACGCCCCCATGAGGGCGATCACAAAAATGATGAACGCTCCAGCATCCATGTTAATCAAGGGTATGGTTGGGACATCGAACTTACCCGCGAACCAATAGGCCACAATCAGGTAGACAAACAATGCGCCGGCGATGAGCAATATACCCTGGACCAGATCCGTCGAAGTACGGGAACCCGTTTTTACCGAAACGCCCTTTAATTCTTCAATGGGGACCATGTAGGTCTCCCTGCCACCTTCGTTTATGGAAAATGCCATGATGCGTTGGTTGGTGGTTACTAGCATTTGTCCGGCGCCGGGCGGTTCCCCAGTCAGACCCGTCTCCGGGCAAAAAACGTGGCTCACCCGTTCTCTAGGCAACAGGGCCACGTCTCGAATATGGGTAACATAGCTTTCCGCCGGTTCAATCACACCAATCACCCCGTAACTGCGCTCAATATCCTATCATAACGGTCCGCGGGCTTACCCCAGATTCGAATTCACGCTTCACCCATTACTTTGATGGTTTGGACGCAAAGCCCGAAGGCCCGGCATTCCGTCTTCCCAGCTTGCTTCTAGCCACGCGCATCCGCGCCGGCCCCTGCAAAGAGGTCACCGGCTTGCGAATGGACCACTCTCACACGCAAAACGCCGTTTGGAACCAACGCCATGCCAACCTATGGACCCTAACATCAACGGTCAGTTTTCGACCATGTCGACGGCCTTCCGGAGACTGCACCCCGCGCTAAAAAGGTGCTCACCCCATTGGGGATACGGGCGTTCCCTCTAGCCTGTCAGTCCCGACCCCTTTAATGTCGAATCTGGAGAAACTCGGAGCTAGAAACGCCGCTCAATTCTAGATTTTCGGTGGTGGGGTAAGTTATGTCCTGGATAGAAGGGGTGGGTCCGCCGGATCTGCCTGATATTTTTCAGGTGCTATCCATAAACCCGGAAGCTCTGGAATCAGTCAAACAGCTTAACGAAACCCTCTCCTTTGGCAACTCACCCCTGGGAAGAGTCCGCGAAGAGGCGATCGCTACCGTGGTGGCGGTGGCCAACAGGTGCCGGTTTGGGGCCCTGACCGCCAGTGGATTTCTTCGTCAATACCTGGGAGACCAGCATACAGCAGCCAACATGCTGGTGAATCACCACCTGGCCGGTTTGGACCCCGCAGACCGCCAAATGCTGGATTTCGCCGTACAAATCACCCTCAAACCATCCACGCTGACCGACGCCGACATCGAAAACCTGCGCCGAGTGGGTTTTGACGACGAAGAGATACTGTCGATCATATTGGTGACCTGCCTGGCCAATTTCATGAACCGTCTGGCCGACAGTCTTGGAATCGACATTCCTGCCAGCTACCAAAAGGCGGTGGAGAATTGGTTGACCGGGCCCGCGGGCCGGCAGCCCTGGCTGATGCGGCCGGTATCCCAAAGGACTAGGAATTCCAGCGACGATCCCCTTCCTGGAAGCTTGGAGCCCAGCGGCTGGGGCGCCGCTCCCGAGTGGCATCAACAGAATGATGGCGGAGCCAACGGCTTCGCTAGATCTCTGTTCGACGATTCCTCAGGGCGTGATTCCAACGGTCTAGATCTGGAAGAGGCGCCGGGCGGCGAACTCCGAGACTTGGACTTGGATGGCGCCGGAAACGAAGTGAATCTCGGTGGTCTAGATGATCTGTTGGCCGTGGCGGAGCCCGGCGCCAACGGACTCTCCGGGGAAATTCCCGGCGAATTCCCGGAAGAGATCCTGGAAGAGACGCCCGACGGGATGCCGGAAGATGACGATCAAGTAGAGGCGCCGGAATCCGGCGGTCCCCAGGATAACCTGGATTCTCCCGATGCCATTGGAGACTCCGAATCCACAACTACTGAAATGGAACGAATGGAGTTTGAGCTACGGTTCGGAACGTTGCCGCCACGTCCCGCCGCCGAGCCAAATGATGATTCCGAAGCGCAGCCGCCGGAAGGGACCACGTACACCATTACCACGACACCCTTCGACCCTGACGAATCGGAGCGAGGAACGGAGGTAGAAGACGACTTGGAAGTGAAGTTAGACGAAAAAACCGGCCAAGAAGAAACTGTCGTTCTGGTCGACACCAATAACCCGGTAGTTCGGTTCGTTGGCGATATATGCACGGTAAAAACTGGGGAAGTGACCTCGGCCAGAGATCTATATATCGCCTATTTGCGCTGGTGTGATGATAATATCGAACCGCCAGTGCCGCAACGAAGCTTTGGTATGATACTGACCCAGATGGGTTTCGACCGCCGGCGCCGGGGCAGGGGCCGAAACTGGTCATGGTGGGGTGTTGGATTAGACAACGGGCAAACAGACGACGACGAAGATTCGGAGTTTTTCATGGACCAGGACGATGGGGAGTAACCAGCCGGGGGCACGGGTTCGGCCATGATGGCTGAGGCCAAGTCTCACACCAAATTTCCTCCAGCTATGTCACCCGGACTTCACCGGGTTTAGAGTACCAACGCGGCGCCGGCCTGGCAATTGGGCCGTTCGCTAAAACCAACCCTTTCGGCAGCCCGTAGCCGTTGACACCGCGATACCCCTATGATACGGTTTGCTGCATCAAAGGCTATGATGGAGACGAGTAGGTAAGGGTAGACGCCAAGCGAGCCTGGTCTGGTGGAAGCAGGCGCGCCGATCTTATCCGAAAATCACTCCGGAGCCGCGGGCTGAACCCCTTCTTCGACAACAAGGGAACCGTAAGCCACGCCGGGCTCGTCGCCCGTTAACAGCGGCGGGGCATGTTTGTGTCCTTATTGAGCGGCCCAGGATATTCCGGGGCAATTAGGGTGGTACCGCGGGAGCTTTGAAACCCGTCCCTACGTGGGACGGGTTTTTTATTTGGGGAATCCCCGTCTTTCAAACATATGCCGGCGGGTGACACGTCCCGTTCTCCAGGCTGGTTGACCCGGCTGGTTGACCCGGCTGCTGTTTGAGAACTATTGGAGGCTACTTTGCAGCTTAAAGGCGCGGAGATCATGTGCAAAACCCTGCTTCAGTTGGGGGTGGATGTCTTGTTCGGGCACCCCGGTGGAGCCATTCTCCCCTTTTATGACGCGCTGTGGGCTTATCCCCAGTTGCGCCACATTCTGGTACGTCACGAACAGGCCGCCGCCCACGCCGCCGACGGTTACTCCCGGATAACCGGAAGAGTGGGTGTCTGTGTGGCCACCTCGGGTCCGGGGGCGACCAACCTGATCACCGGCATCATGGGCGCAAAAGCCGACTCGGTGCCCCTGGTGGCCATCACCGGACAGGTTGCCCGCACCGCTTTAGGGTCTGAGGCCTTTCAAGAGTGCGATATTTGCTCCATCGCTGCCGCCTGCACCAAGAAAGCATTCCTGGTGATGGCGGCCGCCGATCTGGCGCCTACCCTCCACGAAGCGTTTCATATAGCCCAGGAGGGAAGGCCCGGCCCAGTGCTGGTGGATGTGCCCAGGGATGTTCAGCTGGAATTGACCGATTACATTCCGGAAGAGCCCCTGCCGGCGCCAGACCTTACCCTGTCGCGGGACACGCTGGAGGGGATCAAACACGCGGCGCGTTTGATCAACGAGGCTGAAAGGCCTTTGATCATCGGGGGCCATGGCATCGTGTCGTCGGGCGCCACCGAAGAGCTCAAAGCGTTGGCCGAAGCCACGGGCATTCCAGTGATCACAACCCTTTTGGGGCTGAGCGGATTTCCCGGAGATCATCCATTGAACCTCGGTATGCTGGGGATGCACGGCATGTATTGGTCCAACATTGCCGTGGACCAAGCTGACCTGCTAGTGGGTCTGGCCATGCGTTTCGACGACCGGGTGACCGGAAGGGCATCGACGTTCGCCCCCCACGCAAGGATCATACACCTGGATATCGAAGCCTCTCAAGTAGGGCGGAACGTTCCAGTTGAGGTGCCTTTGGTGGGCGACGCCAAGACCATACTCAAGGAACTGCTTCCCCACGTGAAGCACGTGGACCGGCCGGCCTGGATGGACAACATCGGCCAGTTGCGCCAAGATCATCCCTCATTGGAAATACCAGCCTCTGAGAACCTGATGCCCCAGCATGTGTTGACCAACCTCAACCAATTGCTGCAGGAGGAACCAGAAAGTGTGGTGGTGACCGGTGTGGGCCAACACCAAATGTGGGCCGCCCAATTCCTGTTTTTCAACAGCGTAAACACCTTTGTCTCATCCGGCGGCCAGGGTGCGATGGGATTCGAACTTCCCGCCGCCATGGGTGTACAGGCCGGAAGGCCCGGTACGCCGGTCTGGACCGTCGCCGGAGATGGCGGGTTTCAGATGACCCTCCAGGAACTGGCCACGGTGGCCCATGAGAAACTACCTGTGAAGATTGCGCTGTTCAACAACGGAAATCTGGGAATGATCCGCCAGTGGCAAGAGATGTACTTTGAGAACCATTTCAAGGCGGTTCCCATACCGGGTCCAGATTACGTGACCTTGGCCAAGGCCTATGGTGTAGAGGCCATGCAGGTCACGGAACTGGAAGATGTACTGCCCGCATTGCGCCGGGCCCGGGCCCACGACGGACCCTTCCTGATTGATTTCGTGATAGATTCCGAAGCCAACGTTTTCCCGATGGTTCCGCCAGGCGGAAGCCTGGCGGACACGTTAGAAGATCCCCGCTTGCAAAATGGAGCCCGGACGGCACGACGCATCCGTGCCACTGATATCGCCGAACCGGGGACCGGGGTCGAACGGCGGCACGGCAAATAGAGTCTCTCGCTGGGAGAATCTATTTTACTTTGGCACATTTAGAGAGAATCCAGGCCGCTCCGTCCTGGCTCTGGTTGATGCGGAAGGATCTCTCTACCGGAACCGGCCGCCCCCATTGCGACGCCTGGACCGGTACGCCCGTAAGCCCAGGTATCCAATCATCAAAACCAAGGCAATCCCACCTGCCGTCGCCGCGATCGCCCCAATCAGACCCCAATTGATGTCAGTGTATTCACTGATGAAAGAGACCTGAATCCGGGCTTCCGGCTTCCGGGCAATGGCGTCTTCCTCTCCCGTTCCAGCCTTGCCTTCAGTCAACTCCTTGGTCTTAACCTCGCCGGAAGCCTCAAGAAATGTCATGGTTTGGCTGAAGTCCTTGGTGAAAACCCGTAGCGAAAGTTCGGCCCGTTCCCTGCCGTCTTTGAGCGACAAAAATACACGGTCCACCGAGCCGTCGATCGAGGCCACCAGTCCTTTGATGTCGTCCAATTCCTGAGTCACATTCGATACTTCAATCCCCAGTACGGCAGAGGGCGCCTCTCCGCCGGAACCCTGGGGAAGGGACAATGACAGGTGGATCGTGGCCAGATCCACTCGCCGCTCCAGAAAATTCAACTGCCCCTGGTACCGCTCCACGTCCGCCCGCACCCGTGACAACTCGCGTTCGATGGTCAGGATCTCGCTCACCGTGGCGGTACGCTCCAATAGGGACAACAGGCTTTGCTCTTCCCTCAGGCTGCTTTTGAGACGGGCCTTCAGGTCAATGAACCGCTCTGAAACGTCTTCGGTGCCCAGGTTACGGTTTTGGACCTCTCCCAACCTCTCAACGGCCTCCACGGTAGCCAAGAACCGGTCTTGGGGGACCCTTAATGTCATGTTGGCATGCTGTTCTCCGGGACTGGACCCGCCGGAGCTGGAAAGGTTTTCCACAAATCCGCCCATGCCCTCGACCACCGTCTGTACCTGCTTGATGGTGGACTCCACCGCCTCTACCTCCAAGGAGATAGACGCGGTGGAGATGACCTTCCTTTCAGCGGTTTGCAGAGACTGTTGGCCGCCGCCATCGCCTCGGCCAATCGTGGCCAAGGCCTCCGACTCTACTGCAGCCTCCAACCTTGGAGGCTCAGGAGCGGCAGCAGGGGACGCGAAGACCGGCGCGCCTGCTGACGAGTCGAAGCCCAATGCACCTGACTGCGCCACGCTTTTGTTGCTAACCTGGGAAGATTCGTCGCCGAATGGTTCTTGGCCGCTGCCACAGGCGATCAGAGCTGCCGCCAACGCTATCAGTAGAAAAACCACCGCTTTGGACATGCCGTCTCCTCCAAAATCTTCTACCACTATAGACGCGGGTCTGGGTTTCAAAGTTCCCCGAACCTAATCAATCCCTTGAACATTGTAATAAAAATGAGGCTCTGTCCCCTTCCATGATGTTGCGGAGTTTTCCCGAATCGCCTACACTCAATCGGTCCGAACCTGGCATCAACGGAGGGACAAGTGGCAAGGGTAACCATCCAGGAAGCGTCGTACAAACTGAATCTATCCCAGGCCGTCATTCGGGATTGCATACGCAAGGGAGAGTTGCAGGCCTTCCGGGAGGCGGGTCCCCGGGGATTGCGCTGGGTTGTGGAACTACCCGAAAACGGATGGGTGGAAGGTTTTACCGCGTCTTTATACAATCTGTCCAGCCAGATGACTCCATGGTGGTGGCCTACCGAAGAAAAGGAAGGCCTTGTGCACTACGTGCAAGACTTGGGGATCGAGGAGATCGAGCCCATCTACCTATGTGGATTGAAGGGCAATAACGTTTGGGACGCCTCCGGCCACGCACTAGCCGAGCGGTGTACTGAATGCACCGGTATAGCCGTGGAACAAGGACTGCCCCTCTGGAACGAATAGCCAGCGGGAACGGCTATGTTTGCCCATTACACCCCACCTCAGTGGCTCGCTACTGAGGCCAACGGCTAAACGGCAGCGCCAGTCTTGCGTGAGTGCCGCTTACTAACCGCCCTCGCCACCGGTCTCCAATCCGGGCATGGTCATGGCTTCGGGATCCAACAGGGTATCCAACTCGGCATCAGATAGATCGGTCTTCTGTTTGGCCACCTCTCGGATGGTCTGACCCGAGGCCGCGGCCTCTTTTGCGATGGCGGCTGCCGCGTCGTAGCCGATGGACGGCGCCAGACCCGTACCAAGCATCAACCCCTTCTCCACCATGTCCGGTCCAGTGGAGGTCGCAATGATCCCCTTAACGCACTGTTCAGCGAAGTTGTCGGCCGATGCCGCCAGCAGGGAGATCGATTGCAGGATATTGTAGGCCGCGACGGGCATCATGGTGTTCAATTCAAAATAGCCCCCGTTGCCGGCCAGGGCAATGGTGGCGTCGTTTCCAATCACCTGGGCGACGGCCTGGATCACGCTTTCGGAGATGACCGGGTTGATCTTGCCCGGCATTATGGAACTTCCCGGTTGCACCTCGGGCAGGATCAGTTCGCCCAGGCCGGCCCGGGGGCCGCAGGCCATCAACCGTATATCGTTGGCGATCTTGTGGAGGCTAACGGCAATGGTTTTGAGCCCGCCGCTGGCTTCCACCAGAGCGTCTAGGGTCGACTGGGCCTGGAAGTGATTTCCCGTTTCTTTGATCGACACCCCGGTGATCTCCGCGAGAACCCGGCAGGTCCGGGCGGAGAACTCGGGATGAGTGTTGACACCCGTGCCCACGGCCGTGCCGCCGAGGGCCACCTCGCTGAGGGCTTCCTGAACCCGGCGCAGGCGTTGAATGCTGTAATCGGCCTGGCCGGCGAATCCCAGGAATTCCTGGCCTAGACGCACCGGCGTGGCGTCTTGAAGGTGAGTCCGGCCAGTTTTGACAATGGGCCAAAACTCGTCCGACTTTTTCTGCAGCTCATCCCTGAGCTTCTCTAGGGCGGGAATTAGTTCCCCATCGATGGCCATCATCGCCGCCAGATGAATCGCGGTGGGTATGACGTCGTTTGACGACTGGCCCATATTGACCTGGTCGTTGGGATGCACCAGCCGGGAGCCCAAGTCTCCTCCCAAGATTTGGGACGCGCGGTTGGCGATGACCTCGTTGGCGTTGGTGTTGGTAGAGGTGCCGGAACCCGTCTGAAAGATATCCAGCACGAAATGTTCGTCCATTTTGCCATCGGCGACTTCCTGCGCGGCCGCCACGATCACGTTCATCATGGCTTCATCAAGGTTGCCCAGGGCATTATTGGTGCGGGCGGCGGCCAGTTTGACCAGCCCTAATGCCCGGATGAACGTCCTGGGAAAACGCAGGTCGCTGATGGGGAAATTCAGCACCGCCCGCATGGTGGAGGCGCCGTAAAGAGCGCCAGCCGGGACTTCCATAGGCCCCATGGAATCGCGCTCAATCCTGACTTCGGGATTGGTGGCCGTCATCTAGAGGTTTCCTCCGGTGAAATATGCACGTTGATTTTATCCATTGCGCCGGAAGATGACCAGCCCGGTATTTTGGTACAACGTGGAAAGCTTTTGTGGCCATATGATTCCGCGAACGGAATTCGCGAAGCCACGCCGAATTGTTTGCCTTCGGCGGAATCTATTTTAGGCAAAGTAACAGAGGGTAGTTGGCCAACTAGTAGATCGTTGGTATACTCCGCGCAGGTAATCGAATTCTAATCAGAACCGAGGCCGCCATAGCCTCAGGCAATATCACAAATGAAGGAGGTCTGACCCATGCCTCTGCCTCCCAACCGAATGGATTATAGTCCAATCATCGACCGTCCCATCATCAAGTGGCCCAACAATGCCCGGGTCGCTTTCTGGGTCGCGCCGAATATCGAGCACTACGAATACATGCCTATCTTGGACGGTGTGCGCAATCCTTGGCCCCGGACGCCCCATCCCGACGTGCAGCAATACTCATCCCACGAGTTTGGCAACCGGGTGGGTTTACAAAACTGGGAGAGTTGACGCTCCCGAATCAACAGGAACGGAGAAGCGAGATGACAGAGGTTGGATTTATTGGTTTGGGCCATATGGGTGGTCCGATCGCGGGGAACCTCCAAAAGGCGGGGCATCACATGGTGGTGCATGATCTGGATCAAGCGGCGGCGGCGAATTTGATGGAGCGTGGGGCGGACTGGGCCGATAGCCCCCAAGCGTTGGCGGAACGTTGCGAGGTGATCTTTACCTCTTTGCCGGGCCCCCCGGAGGCGGAATCGGTGGCCATGGGACCGGAGGGTATATTCCGGGGCGCCAAGCCGGGCACGGTCTACTTCGATACAACCTCTAACCTGCCCTCGATGGTGCGGCGCATGGCGGCGGCGGGGCAGGAGAAAGGGATCACGGTGCTGGACGCGGCGGTGAGCGGTGGCGTGCGCGGCGCCGAGGCGGCAACCCTGTCGGTGATGGTCGGCGGTGACCGGGAGGCCTTTGAGCGGTACAAGCCGCTGCTGGATGCCATCGGCGCGAATGTCTTCCATCTGGGGGATGTGGGCGCCGGGTGTACGGTCAAGTTGATCAACAACCTGCTGGGAATCGCCTCCAACCAGCTAGTATATGAAGGGGTGGTGCTGGGGGCGAAGGCCGGCATTGACCCGGTCACCCTTTACGAGGTGATGAACGTCAGCTCGGGGGCCCGGATGATCCAAGGAATGCGGGCAATATTGGACCGCGACTGGGATGACCCAGGCTTCACCCTCGAGTTGTCGGGAAAAGATATCAGCCTGGCCGTCCAGTTGGGCCGCGAACTCGGTGTTCCGATGCCGGTATCATCGGCGGCCGAGCAGAACTTCATACGGGCCAAGGGCCGGGGATTGGGCAAAAAAGCCAGCGGGGCGACCCTTACCCTGCTGGAAGAGGTTGCCGGAGTGGAGGTGCGCACCAACCTGCCCATGGATTCCCTGCCGGGGTCAGGCTGAATCGCTAAGTCTTTGTGAACTAAGAAACTAAGGCTCCACTCTGGGAGCAGACAGCGAAGCGGGCGAGGGTTGAAATACCCACACCTGGCCGGTAGATGGCAAGTCTTCTGAGGTCAGGGTAACGCAGTGGCCATCCAAATGCTTAACGTTTGGTTGGGTAGCCAGCCACTGGCGGGGACCCTTCAGGCCGCAGGACTCGGGCATCAAGTCCGGCACCCGGTAGTGCATTGGGATGACGACCCGGGGATTAACCCGGTCCACCACCGAGTCCACCTCTTGGTAGCTGAGCAGGTGGCAGGAATCATCGACGGTAACCATCAACACATCGACTGGACCCACGGCGTCGCTCACGGAATCCGGCCAATCGGCCCGGTTATCTCCCATGTGCAGGAACCGGATGCCCCCGGTTTCCAGCAGGAACATGACGTTGGCCATGCCCCTCACGCCGGAGCGCCCCGCATGGAGATCCAAGACACCTTGAATGGCCAAATCCTGTTGGTGGAAGCCGGACGGTGTTCTTATCAAGGATGCCGCTTCCGGCAGCCGGTCCGCGGCATCGTGGTCGAAGTGGGCGTGGGTGATCAAGTCTACGTCGCATATCACATCGGGGAACTGGCGAGTGAACCAGTACCGGCCGGTCTGATTCCGGTAGGGGTCGGCCAAGACACGAAAGCCTTGGGCGGTCTCCCACAGAAACGCGCAGTGACCGAAAAAGGTAACGGTCACCGGCGATTTTACTTGGTGTGGCTGGGTCACGACCCCTCACGCATTTTTGTCTGCCGTGATCCCAACCTCAGGTCGCGAGACGGGACCCAAGAAAGTTTCTGAGGGATTGGTTTAACCCGTTAAGCCGCCGTCTACCGCCCTTCCTTGATCCAGTCGGCCACCTTTTCTGCGATCATTATGGTGGTGGCGTTGGTGTTGGCCCGGATGACGTCGGGCATGATGGACGCGTCTACCACCCGCAGGTTTTCCATGCCGTGGATATGGCCGAACTGGTCAACCACCGCCATGGAGTCGCCGGCCGGGCCCATCTTGCAGGTGCCGGAAATGTGGTGCTGGGTGTACACGTTGCGTAGCATCCAATTATCCAGGGAATCGTCGGTGGCCAGGTCCTGGTCGGTGGGATTCAACCGGGCCTCTATCAGATCGCGGAACTGTTCGTGCTCGGATATCTTTATCGCCGTCCGCAATGCCTCCCTCATGCGCTCGCGGTCATAGGGGTCGGTCAAGAAATCGTAGTTCAAGTTGGGCTGCACCCGGGGGTCGGTGGAAACCAGCGTCAACTCTCCCGCCGACGTGGCGTTCTGGAGACCAACGCTCAGGCCAAAATGGAAATCTTCACTCTCTATGACCACGCTGGCGGGCCGGTGTTCGCTGTTCATCAAAATGGGCGCTAGCTGGAAGTCGGCCCTGGTGGTGGACCCTTGCGTGCTGAACCGCAGGCCCACCTGAATGCTGGCCGCGTCGTCGGATGGGGGCTCGCCGACGCCCTTGAAAAGCAAAAAAGCCGCCGGGTGGTCCCGCAGGTTTTGGCCAACGCCGGGAAGATCGTGCTGCAGTGTTATCCCCATGCTGTCCAGATGGCCGGCCGGCCCCACGCCGGACAGCATCAGGATCTGGGGGGAAGCCACGGCGCCGGCGCTGAGGATTATCTGATCACCCTCCACCGTGAATGTTTGGTCCCCGCTTTCCGCTTCCACGCCCACGGCCCGTTTGCCCTGGAACAACACCCGGTGGGCGGTGATGTTTCCCCTGACGGTGAGGTTAAGCCGGTGGCGCGCCAGGTTGAGGTAGGTAAGGGACGTGCTCATGCGGACACCGTCGATATTGTTCAAGGGACGGGACGCGATGCCTGTTGAGTCGGGATGGTTCTGGTCCGGATCGTCGGGGAAACCCATGGCGAGGCAGGTATCGTAGAACGCCCTTGACGTGGGAAGCAAGTCCCTCCTTTGGTACCGGCGGACGGGGATGGGTCCGTCATTGCCGTGAAAATCGTCGCCGCCGAAATCCCGGTCGGTCTCCATCTTGCGAAAAAAAGGCAGGACATCGGTGAAGGACCACTGATCGTTGCCCCACGCAGCCCAGTTGTCGTAGTCCTCGGGAACTCCCCTGAACAACACCTGCCCATTAATGGAACTTGAGCCACCCATCGCCTTGCCTCTGGGGATCACGATGGGCTCGGCCTGCAACGGCGTGGCGGTGGCCCGGTAGTCCCAACTGTGGGGACCATAGGCCGAACGCCAAACGTTGTTACCGTCTTTGATGTCAATGGGAATGTGGTCGAAATCCGGATAGTCCGGGCCCGCCTCCAGCAAGAGCACCGATTTTTCGGGGTCCTCAGACAAGCGCGTCGCCAAGACGCATCCGGCGGAGCCGCCTCCCACGATGACGTAATCGTATTTCATTGTTTGGTTCTCCTTAGCTGTCAGCTTTCAGCGGCCAGCATTCAGCTTTTTGATTCGCCGGCCGTGCCTGCTTTGGCGGTTACAGGATCCCTTGGAGCAGCTCCACCAGGTCTTCTTTGTCGTTCACCGGGCGGACGTTTCGATGCAGGCCAAAGTCGGTCATCGCGTCTTCGGCTATTTGTTGGACTCCTTCTCGGGTCACGCCTACATCCTTTAGTTTCAATGGCATCCCTGTTTCCCGGTAGACGCTCTCCACGGCATCGGCCGCCAACTTGGCCGCCTGTTGCGGGTCCAGACCGTGGGTTTCCACGCCCAGCAGGAACGCCAATCTGGCCTGTCCAGCGGCGTTGTAGCTGCGGTTGAAACGTATTCCTGGTGCGGTGAGGATGGAGTACGCTGACCCGTGGTCACATTCGGGGTATCTGGTGTCCAACGAATGGGCCAGGGAGCTGACCACGGCCATGGCGCCGCCGCCGCCCGCGCCGTTGTCGTTGGACCGGTTGGCCAGAAAAGCCGCCGCCGTCAGATTCATCCGCACCTGACCATCGCCGGGTTGTTTCTGGACCAATGCCATATTGCCCGTCAGCAGCCTGAGGGCCTGGAGCAAGTCGCCTTCGGCCAGGGGGTTGATGCCCTGCGACTGCAACCCGCCAACCACGCCGCTATAACATGAAGCGGCGGCGCTGAGGAACAACTGAGGCGGCGCTGTCAGCAGGGCTTCTTCGTCCCATATCACGGCGCAGGGCCGGGTTTTAGGATCAAACAATTCAACGCGGTGGCCCGTTTCGGGATCGATCACCGCCGTCCCCGCCCGGGTCATGGCGGTGGTGGGAGTGGTCAACACGACGATGTTGGGAACCTTGGGTTGCATCAAACGGGGGCTCACCGGCGGTTTGCCAGGCGGGTATTTGGTGGCATGATCCTGGGCCCGGCCGCCCTCGGCCAGAAGGATGGTGATCGCCCGGGTGGTGACCACCGCGCTGCCGCCGCCTAGAGCCACGATCAGGTCGGCCCCCGCCTCGGCCGCCATGGCGGCGCCTTCCTCCACCGAAGGAAGGGGCGAACCTGCCTGCGCTCCATCGAAAACACCGGCCAGCCGCTCTCCCAGCGCATCCTTAGTGCGATCCAATAAGTTTGTGCCGCGGGCCACGCTCTGGCCGCAGACGATAAAAGCCCGTTTCGCCCGCTGGCGGTCCACCTCCTCGGCAAGTCTGTCCAGGGCATCCGTACCCGCGTGGATGCGCAGTGGAACGGCTACGGAGCGAAACGATTTGACATTGGGCAAAATAAATCTCCTGGTGTCTATATCGGCGAAGCCTGTGGATGTGCCTATGTTGCCACCGGCCCATGGATTTGGCAACAAAGGCCCGCGATGACTTCGGCGTTTGTGTGTAGACGAAATCGGGCCAGCACCGCTCAATTGTTTCCAGCCGGCAGCCCACCGGCATGTTATATTAATGAGATCACCGGCATCTTCCTTGATTTTAACGAGGTATGTCTTTGACCACCGGCGACACACGGATCAGGCGTTACCGCAACCAGAGCATCAATCTGCTGCAGACGGCGTTTCTTGAGTTGCGTCAGGGGCGATGGTCCCGGTCGGAAGAGTTGCTGTGGGGCAGCCTGACATTGGCAGTAAAGGGTGCGGCGCTGAGCCGGGGAGATGTGCTGCAAGACCAGGACGAGATCCGAGAATATGCCTTGTCGCTGGGCCGGGAGCGGCGGGACCGGCGCATACGTGAAGCCTTCACCCAGCTTTCCAACTTCTCGGATGCCGCCGAGCGGGTTCGTGATTCCCGCTACCGGGTGGACCGCTTGACGATGATGCTGGAAGATCTAAGCGCCGCCGTAGAACAACTCTGGGCGATCGCCGACCTGGATGAACCCGCGAATGACTCCAATCATTGAGCCAGAGGAGGTGTCCCAACCTGTGGGACCCAGCCTGCGGTCTCCCGTAATTCCACGCACTGGAACTCCGGCGGACGGCCCAACGGTGGCCATCGCCACCCAGGGTTGCAAGCTCAACCAAGCTGACTCCGATGTTTTGGCCAGAAGCTTCGCCGAGGCGGGCTACCGGATAGTCGACGCCAATCAGGGCCCCCAGGTATTCGTCCTGAACACCTGCACCGTGACCGCAACCGCTGACGCCAAAGCCAGAAGGGCGCTGCGGTCGGCCCGCCGGTCAAATCCTCAAGCCCTGGTGGTTGCTACCGGTTGTTTCGCCCAAAGAGCCCCAGAGGACCTGCAGGCATTGGAAGCCGTGTCCCTGGTGGTGGGCAATTTCCAAAAAGACAAGCTGGTTTCCATCGTCTCCGGCGCCTTAGATTACGGCAACCAACCGCAATCCATCGGAGAACCGGTAACGAAGCTTCACGGCTTTGCTCTTTCTCCCAAGGCGAAGGCCAAGCCAAAAGCATTAAAAGCGGTTCGCACCAGGGCCACCATCAAGATCCAGGAAGGCTGCGATCAGGTATGCGCCTACTGCATCGTGCCCAGAGTGCGGGGCCGCGAGCGCAGCATTCCCGTGGCGGAGCTGGTGGGGCAGATCAACCGGTACGCAGCCGAGGGATTCAAAGAAGTGGTGCTAACGGGTACCCAGTTGGGGACCTACGGCTTCGACCTGCCCCAGACCAGCCTGCCCGATTTGTTGCGAAGAATCTTGAGCGAGACAACGGTGCCCAGGATCCGCGTTTCTTCACTTCAAGCCCAGGAGATAAGTTCCGCGTTGCTGGACATCTGGGACACCGGCCGTTTGTGCCCCCACTTCCACATACCGCTGCAGAGCGGGAGTAACGGTGTGTTGAAAGCCATGCGCCGCCGTTACGACACCGGGACGTTCGCCTCTACCGTGGAGATGGTCCGAAACCGCATCCCACACGCCGGCATCACCACCGATCTGATCGCGGGTTTTCCAGGGGAAGATGAGACCAGTTTCCAAGAAAGCTTGGATTTTGCCTCATCAATGGCTTTCAGCGACATGCATGTCTTTCCCTATTCACCAAGGCCAGGAACCAGCGCCGCCCATTATGTAAACCTGGTTCCCGAAGACGTGAAGAAGGACCGCACCGCCCAGATGCTAGCCGTGGCCAGAAGCGGATTTCGGAGCTTTCGCAGCGGCCAACTGGGGACGGCCCGGCCGGTATTGTGGGAATCCAGCGTGGTCAAAGACGGGACACGGCGTTGGAGCGGCCTGACGGATAACTATATCCGCGTCTATGGCGAGTCTATGAGGGACCTGACCAACGTCATCGCCCAGGCCCAACTGCTGGAATGGGATGGTGACCACCCCCGCGCGGAATTCATTTGAGTTGCGACGCGATATTTACGACGGCTTGTTTTAAACAACGAGCCGAAGCCGGCTAACGCCCTTCCAGCCGGCCAGCACAGGCCAATTGACGGCCGATGTCTGGTCCTGCTCTAGGCTTCAGATCCACGTCAGACAGATCAAGGCGCCGGAGCCTTCCCGGCACAACCCGCAGGCTAAAGATCCACCGACCTCAGGCAGATGGTGTCTCCCCGGCGTTCCAAGTACCCAGCCTTGGTTTCGTGGCCATGGGAAAACACCAACAGCCAACCCTGGCGCTCGGCCTGGGTCAGCAGGTCCTTCTTCGACTCCAGGGTGACCTCCGGAGAATTATCGAACGCTGAGATCACCGCCAGATTGAGGTGGTGAGCCGTGGGCACGATATCCCCCAGATAGACTATCTTTTCTCCCCCGTGGTTAAACATGACGACCTGGTGTCCCCGAGCATGGCCGTCGGTGACGATCACGTTTAGGCCCGGGAAAATCTCGGTGTCGCCACACAAGAGTTCCAGCTGGCCCCGCTGATCGATGGGACGGAAATTATCCTCCCGGTGTGTGATGTGGCACCTTTCATTGGGGTTGCAAGCTTCGTCCCAACATGCGCTCTGCACGTAGTATTTTGCCTTGGGGAAACTGGGTACGATGTATCCTGCGCGGTCCAGGCGAGTGCAGCCGCCTGAATGGTCAAAATGAAGATGAGAGAGTACTACGGCGTGGATATCCTTGGGACCAAGTCCCACGCCCTTGAGACCTTTTAGCAACCGGCTGGGTACCAAACCAAGGGTCTCTTTGTCATTGTCAATGTCTTTGGAACCCACACCGGTATCCACTAGTACATTTTGCCCCTTTACCTGAAGGAGCAAACAGTTCAATCCCAGGGTCATCCGGTTTTTGCGGTCGGTCACCACGTTGTTCTCCCAGTCCATCTTGGGGACCTGGCCGAACATGGAGCCTCCGTCCAGTTTGATGACCCCGTCACTTATGATCTTTACAGTTGTCGACATCATGGTCTTCCACCCATACCCTCCTACGAAAATCGTACACTCGCCCACGCCGTGGAAGCTTTACCCCGGCCTGCCTAGGAGCTGAAAAAGAAATTAAACGATGATTTCTTCCGGGTACCGGGAATATATCGGGTGTTATTATTGTGCTTGAAATCCAAGGCGGCTTCTCTGGTGGGCCCGCGCCGGCGGCGCCGGCGATGAAGTAGTTGTAATGTGAGTTAATTAAAATTTATACTCTTTTCACCTCATGGTTAAAGATGATGCTGGTTTAGAATATCGGCCCGCTGTCGAATGGACAAGAAGGGTGTTCAGCTACAACAACAGGGCGTCCACTTAAATTTCTGCTAAAACCCTGACAGTTAGTACTTGAAAATAGTATCTGCTTATGCAACTTATTTGCCAACGTTAGGATAAACGGTGGGAATCGGGGCCTGTCAAGTAGGTTTTTCTTGAATTACGTGACCATTTTTTAAATTAATCAAAAATTTACGCTAGGGAATTATTTATACAACAGCAAACATCCCCGGTTTAAACCGAGGGATGCGGGCCGCCGGTGAAATCCGAATGCCGCGGCTCACGCCACCCTTAAGCAGGATGATATACTTGCCCTTTCCAAACCTAGCCGGGTGTGTGCCACGCCGCCGGGTACTTTGGATCCCCATGTTGCAGGGAATCTTCCGGCGATCTCTGGCCTAGGAACCAACCGCCCTAGGAGCCTTCGAATGAAGAACGATGAGCACGCCCTGATGTCCCACCTGCTGCGCCGCGCCGGATTTGGGGCAACACCGGATGAGATAGATACCTATTTGGAACTGGGATATGAAGCGACGGTGGAGGATTTGCTCCACCCCGAAGACGCGCCGGGCCTGGATGATGAAGACCTCATCCGCCGGTACCAGATCGATCAGAACAGTCTGATGCTCATCGAAAGCTCTCAGGCCTATTGGCTTTACCGCATGATCAATACCAAAAGGCACCTGGAAGAAAAGATGTCCCTGTTCTGGCACGGCCTGTTCGCCACAGCCTATGGCAAGTTGAACCATGCCAAGGCCGTGGTCAACCAGACCAACACCTTCCGAAGCCGTGGTTTGGGCAACTTCCACACCCTATTAATCGAGCTTTCCCGGGACCCCGCCATGATCTTCTGGCTGGACAACAAGGACAATCACAACGGCGCGCCTAACGAGAACTACGGACGGGAGTTGTTGGAATTATTCTCCATGGGCATCGGCAACTACACCGAGGAAGACGTTAAAGCCTGCGCCAGGGCCTTCTCGGGTTGGACCATAGCCAACGCTGAATACATGAGCATCCGGGCCTCCCGGGATTCTATTTGGCCCCATGGGAGATTGGATTGGCAGTTCCAATACCAGCCCGAGGACCACGACGACGGCGAAAAGACATTCCTGGGGCAAACCGGCCGTTTTAACGGCGAAGACATCATCGACATCATCTGCCAGCACCCAGCCACGGCCTGGTTCATCGCGAGTAAGCTGTACAACTTCTTTGTGGCCGACACACCCGACGAAACCGCCATACAACGACTGGCCGATGAATTCACCCGCACCAGGGGAAACATAGGATCGGTGATGCGGACCCTCTTCCTTTCCGATTTCTTCCGGTCGGAGCAAGCCCGCTTCGCCCGGGTGAAGAGCCCGGCCGAACTGGTGGCCGGGACCGCCCGCCTCACCGGCAGCCACCAATTTTCCGATTGGAGCATCGTCAACCTAGCTATGGATGCCAACTATATGGGGCAGGAGATATTGAATCCTCCTTCGGTGGAAGGGTGGCACACCGGCATGGAATGGGTGGACACCGGCACATTGGTCGAGCGGGTGAATTCCGCCGCCAAAGACGCCGGGGACATCAACCAGCCCGGAGTGCGCGCCATCGTAGAGAGGCTGAGGACCAGGGGAGACACTCTCTCCCCCAAAGAGTTGGTGGAAGGTTGCCTGGAATTGGCCGGCGGCATCCAGCTATCATCAGCATCCTTCGATCACGTCACGTCATACGTTGCGCACCAGGGCGATCTACGGTTCGCCCAGCAAGATATAGCCGATTGCTCAGAGCAGCGTGTCGCCGACCTGCTGCAACTGATAGTGGCCACAAGGGAATACCAGTTGGCATGAAGAGCTATCAGCGTTCAGCCTGTTGCCCATTCCCGTTCTTCCGGACTGTCCACGAGGGGGCTAGCTGACGGCTGACCGCTGACCGCTATGAACACACAACTGCTTCCTACATACAGCCACACCGTAGGCTTTTTGGCCAACACGGGCCGCGGCTTCAACAACCCGGTGGACGTCGCCCTGGATTCCCAGGGTGTCCTCTACGTCTTGAACCGGGCCGGGCCTGAGACACCCATCCGGTTGCCCTACAAGCGAGTGAGCATCTGCACCGTGGACGAGGAATACCTGGGGGAATTCGGGACCGGCGGAACGGAAAGCGGGCAGTTCTGGTGGCCGAGTTCCCTGGCGTTGGACAAGGAAGACCGGGTATATGTGGCCGACGAGGCGTTGCAACGCATCTCAATCTTCTCCAAAGAAGGGGAATTCTTGGGGCAATGGGGCGAGGCCGGAATCATGGACGGCCAGCTTAACCGCCCGTCCTACATGGTCTTTGATGGCGACGACAACCTATTGGTGAGCGACAGCCTGAACCACCGGGTGCAGCGGTTCACCAAGGACGGCAGGTTCCTTTCCAAGTGGGGTAGTCCCGGTATGGGGCCTGGCCAGTTCGATTACCCCTGGGGTTTGGCTCTGGACAACGATGGGAACGTATACGTTTCCGACTGGCGCAACGACCGCATCCAAAAATTCACCGCATCGGGGGAATTCCTGGCCCAATGGGGCGAATCCAGCGACGGTGAAGGACAACTAAACCGGCCGGCAGGGCTGGCGGTGGACGCCAACGGTAATATATTTGTCGCGGATTGGGGAAACGAACGGGTCCAGGTATTCGATTCCAATGGAGTACCGATAGCTACATTGCGTGGCGAGTCGGTAGACTCCACCTGGGCCGCTGACTACTTTGCCGCCAACCCCGAAGAAGGCAACGCCAGGCTGGAGGCCGACCTGGAGCCCAAGATCGCGCCGCGGCCGGACAGGGGCTGGGAACAAAAAAGGGAAGAATCGGCCAACGTCGAAAAGTTGTTCTGGGGCCCCACCGCCGTCAAGCTGGACAACCAGGGCCGAATCTACATCGTAGACAGCCTGCGCCAACGTTTGCAGGTCTACCGGTTAGGATAGGGCCGCAGTCCATCAGCACCGGCTAGGAAACCTCGGCCAACCGCCGCTCCAGGTAAGCCCGCTCAGATTCATTCCCCGTCAGGCTTTTCGCACGCTGATAGGCTTGGGCTGCCTCGTCTGATCGTCTCAACCGGCGAAGCAGGTCAGCCCGGGCCGCGTGGTAGTAAAAATACTCGTCCAAGCCTCCGGACTCCCCCAGCCGGTCGATCAACATCAGGCCTTGTTCGATACCTTGGGACATGGCGATAGCGACCGCCCGGTTCAACTCTACGATGGGAGACGGCGTCAATTGGCTGAGGGTGGCATAAAGACCGGCGATCTGGCGCCAATCGGTCTCATCGGGGTGGCCCGCCTCGGCATGTAGCGCGGCGATCGCTGCTTGGACCATATACGGCCGGGGCCTGCCCATGCGAAGACCAAGTTCTAGTAACGATCGGCCTTCGATGATCTGCTCCCGATCCCAAAGCGCCCTGTCTTGCTCCTCGAGCACCATCAATTCCCCGCTTGGGCCAACCCTGGCGTCACGGCGCGAGTCCTGTAAACTCCGGAAGCAAATGGTCGGGGGGCACCTGGTATGGGATCTTCGCGGCGCGTATCTTATTTTTGGCACGCACCAAACGCTGGGCCAGTGTCGCGGCCGGCAACAAAAAAGCGCGGGATATCTCAGGAGTCGTCATTTCTCGGTCCTCCGTTGGTCCCGGCGGAGGCGGTCGATCGCCTTCCGCCGGGCCACGGTGATGATCCACGCCGCAGGGCTGGTTGGAACGCCGTCCTTTGGCCACCGCTCCAAGGCCGTGGCCAAGGCGTCCTGCATGGCCTCTTCGGCTTGATCGAAATCCCCGAGGTAGCGAATCAGAGTCGCCAGGATCTTGCCCGACTCCTCCCGAAACACATCCTCGACGGCTTGTGGGGCGCTGTTCATATGGCGTCGACTCTCTCCGGGCCGAGAATGTCCAACACCATGACGCCATCCGGCTTAATGCTCGTGCTCACCGAATTCCATGATAGGCCGGACTTTAACTGAGCCATCGGCCGCGCCGGGAATCTTGGCTGCCCAGGCAATTGCTTCGTCCAGGTCTTTGGCTTCGATCATGAAATAGCCGCCCAGTTGCTCCTTGGTTTCCGCGAACGGTCCATCGGTGGTCAGGGTTTTGCCGTCACGCATCTGCACGGTGGTTGCGGTGTCGGTGGGCTGCAACGCCTCGCCGCCCAGCATCGCTCCCGCCTTCTCCAGTTCTTCCTTCCCGTAGGCCTCCATCATGGCGCCCATCTCCTCTTCTGCCATGGCGGCATGGGCTTTTTCATCCAGGTATATCAAACATAGGTATCGCACGTCAGTCCTCCTCGTGGGTGTTGCGACAACCTGGTTTCAAATTTTCCAGGTTGTACTAATACGACGAACGGCTAACCCCCGAATCGACAATTTGTAGGACCCAATATACGTGGATGTGTCCCAAATTCTCAGCCACATCCGATTTTGAATACGGTAAGGGAGGGCACACCTTGTTGCCGTGGGGAGAACGCGTGCTATCGGACCTCGGCCAACGCGATCCCCAAAACCATGCCGCCTTCGCGGCTGATCATGCGGGTGGAATGACCCTTTCCCCAGGTATCTTCCAACAACAATAACCCTCCCGGCCCAAAGGAGCGTACGTCGCCATCGCTGGCGGTCAATTCATATTCACCCTGTAATACAACGAAAATTTGGCGTTGAGGGCTTGGATGCGGGGCTTCGCCCGTCCATCCGGTTGGACAACCCACCCAAAAACTTTGGGTGGCCGGCAGGAATTGGGCAATGTTCAAAGGATCGGCAGGTGGAGCGAAATTGACGGGGACCAGCGCGATGTCCATATCCTCCCAATGGGACTCACCATTGTCGTCCGTATATATGCGAACGTAATTCGCCTGCTACATGTTCATTTTTGAGGCCTTCCGGCTCTGGTGTTAGAAAAATCCCTGGCACCGTGAGACCGCGGTCAGTTCGCCCAGGCTATCCCTACCCCCGCTGAGACCGGGCCCAGGAGTCACGCAACGAGACCGTGCGGTTGAAGACCAAAGCATGGGGCTTTGAATCTACCGAGTCCACGCAGAAATATCCCTGTCGAAGAAATTGGTACCTGCTGCCAGGCTCGGCGCCTGCCAGACTCGTCTCCACACGGCATCCGGTCAGGATTTCCAAGGAGTTGGGGTTCAGCCAATCGGCCAGGTCGTCGCTTTCCCCTTCTTCGCCGGGGTTGGGGCTGGCGAACAGGTGATCGTACAGCCTGATCTCAGCGGGTAGCGAGTGGGCCGCCGACACCCAGTGAGATGTTCCCCGGACCTTGCGCCGGTCTTCGGAAGTCCCGCCCTTGGTTTCCGGGTCGTAGGTGCAATGAAGCTCCAACACGTCGCCGGTTTGCTCGTCTTTGACCACGTCCACGCAGGTGATGTAATAGGCGTCCTTCAGCCGGATCTCCCTCCCCGGCGCCAACCGGTAGAACCTGCTGGGCGGGTCCTCCATGAAGTCGTCTTGCTCGATGAAGATCTCCCTCGAGAATGACATCTGGCGAGTTCCCGCGTCAGGGTCCTCGGGGTTGTTTTGGGAGATCAGTTCCTCCACTTGGCCCTCTGGGTAGTTGTCGATGATGATCTTCAGGGGCTTTAGCACCGCCATCACCCGGGGGGACCGCCGGTTCAGGTCCTCCCGTATGCTGTTTTCCAGCATGGCGGCCTCCACCGTGGTGTCCCGCCGGGCCACGCCCACCCGCTCGCAAAAATCCCGAATCGCCTCGGGTGTGTAACCGCGGCGGCGAAGACCGGAAAGGGTGGGCATTCTGGGGTCGTCCCATCCATCGACGTGGCCGTCCTCAACAAGTTGGTGCAGCCGCCGTTTGCTCAGCAGGGTGTGTGTGATTTTCAACCTGGCAAACTCTATCTGCTGAGGGCGGTGTATCTCCAGCCGGTTCAACAGCCAGTTGTAAAGGGGCCGGTGGTCTTCAAACTCCAGGGTGCAGAGGGAATGGGTGATGCCCTCTATAGAGTCGGACTGGCCATGGGCAAAATCGTACGTCGGGTAGATGCACCAATCGTCTCCGGTGCGGTCGTGAGGTATCTTGAGGATACGGTACAGCGCCGGGTCCCGCATGTTTAGGTTGGGCGATGCCATGTCGATCTTGGCCCGCAAAACATGGGAACCCTCATCATATTCCCCCGCCCGCATTCGCGGGAGAAGGTCCAGGTTCTCGTTGATGGTTCGGTCCCGGAAAGGGCTGTCTATCCCCGGTTCGGTCAAGGTGCCCCGGTATTCGCGCATCTCCTGAGGGCTCAGATCGCAGACGTAGGCATGTCCATCCCGAATCAATTGAACGGCGAACTGATAGAGTTGCTCAAAATAGTCGGAGGCATAGTAGATTTGCCCTGCCACATCAAAACCGAGCCATTCAACGTCTTGCTTGATCGACTCCACAAACTCGACTTCTTCCCGGCCAGGGTTGGTGTCGTCAAAACGCAGGTGGCAGACGCCGCCGGGGTTTTCGGCTGCTATGCCAAAGTTCAGGCAGATGGCTTTAGCATGGCCGATGTGCAGGTAGCCATTGGGTTCCGGCGGGAACCGGGTGACCACCATACCGCCGTTTTTATTTGACTCGATGTCAGCGGCCACTATTTGGCGGATGAAATCAGAAGGCGCAACGATGTTCGCTTCGATCATTTTACGTTCGCTCCCGCCGCTGAAAGGCGTTCAGCGGCCTTCGCCACCCGCCGCACCACCAAGTCCCGGCCCAAGACTTCTATCGTCTCGAAAAGGGGCGGGGTGGCTTTGCGTCCCGTGACCGCCGTCCGGAGCACACCAAAAAACTGCCTTGGAGTTAACCCCAGACCCTCGGCTACGTCCCGCAGAGATTTTTCCAACTCCTGATCATGAAAGTCCGGGACCTCGGCCAGGCAATTCAAGGACCTGGTTAACGCGTCCAGGGTCGACTCCCGAACCATTCCCTTTTGGATCAAAGACTCTGGGTCGTTGTCGGGTTCATAGTCAATCTCGTCCTGGAAAAAGTAACCGGTGCGGTCCCAAACCTCCGATAGAAGTTTGATGCGTTCTTGTATCAGTGGAACGATCTTCAGCCAATAATCCTGGTCGACAGGAACCATTTCCCCCAGATCGTTATTCTCCATCTCCCTGGCCAGAAAAGGCGCCGTCATATCCGCCAAGTCGCTGGAGTCCATCTCGCGGATGTAGACCCCGTTCATCCAAGCTAGCTTTTCCTGGTCGAAGATCGCCCCGGAGCGGCTCACCCGGCGCAGATCGAAATTTTCCACCACTGTTTGGCGAGTCATCACTTCCGTCTTATCGTCCAAGGACCATCCTAAAAGCACCATGAAGTTGGCCGTGGCCTGAGGCAGGTACCCCATGTCCCTATATTCCAATATAGAAGTTGCCCCATGGCGCTTGGACAGCTTTTCCCGGTCCGGGCCCAGGATCATCGGCAGATGGCCAAACTTGGGCGGCGGGTAGCCCAGGGCGCCATAGATATGCAGGTGCCGCGGCGTGCTGGGCAGCCACTCTTCGGCCCGTAGGACGTGGCTGATCTTCATCTCATGGTCATCGACCACCACGGCCAGGTGGTAGGTGGGAAACCCGTCGGACTTCATGATGACAAAATCGTCCAACAAGCTGTTCTGCCATTCCACGTAGCCGCGAATCTCGTCTTGAACCCCGATGACACCCGAATCAGGCATGGCGAACCGGATCACGGACGCCCCGCCACCGGCTTCCATTTCGCTACGCTCCCGTTCCGTCAGGGACCGGCACCTGCCATCGTAGCCCGAGGGAGCGTTGCGGGCGCTCTGCTCTTTACGCATCTGATCCAGACGTTCCCGGGAGCAGTAGCAGCGGTATGCCCTCCCGTTTTCCACCAGGACGTCGGCCGCCTTTTGATACAACTCTAGGCGTTCTGACTGGAAATACGGGCCGTACGGACCGCCGACTTCGGGGCCTTCGTCCCAATCTATGTCCAGCCATCTCAAGCCGTCCAGTATGGCTTCCACCGCGCCGGGCACCAATCTTTCTTGATCGGTGTCTTCGATGCGAACCAGGAACTCACCACCGTGATGCCGGGCGAATAGCCAGTTAAACAGGGCGGTGCGAATGTTGCCAATGTGTGGCTCGCCGGTAGGGCTGGGAGCGTACCGGACGCGGACGTGTTCCGCCAAAACAAACTCCTATGGTTTCAACAATTCTAACACGATAGAACGCGGCCTTCAGGCGTATATCCCCGGGCCGGTATCCAGGGATGACGAGCGGCGGTCTATTTGGTCAACCGCCCGTATGTGGATGAAGACCGTAGAGGCACGGCATGCCGTGCCCGAACCGTTGGTTGGAGCTTAACCTTGATTTGTATCCCATTATTGCGGCCACGGTCCACGTAGGGGCGCACGGCCGTGCGCCCCTACCGTTTGGGTCCTGCCAATCTCAACTCTTCCACCACCGAGGCTAATTCAGGCGGTAATTCCGACCGGAACTCAACCTCTTCATCCGTGGAAGGGTGCCGGAATCTCAGGTGATAGGCGTGGAGGAAGTGCCGGTTCAGAGATTGGCTGGCCCGGCCGTAGACGCCGTCGCCGTACAAGGGATGCCCCGTGTAGGCCAGGTGGACCCGAATCTGATGGGTCCGCCCAGTCTCCAGGAAGAGTTCCAACAGGCTCCAGCCATTCAGAGTTTGGACCACCCGGTAGCGGGTCCGGGCCTCCCTGCCTCCCACCACCACGGCCATCTTTTTCCGGTTTCTGGGGTCCCGGCCCACCGGTGCGTCTATTAAGCCGGATTCCTGCTCCATCACGCCAGATGCCAGCGCCAAATATCCCTTGGTGACCTGCCTATCTTTGATTTGCGCCGAAAGATTCAGGTGGGCGGCGTGGCTTTTGGCAACCATCATCAGGCCCGAGGTGTCCTTGTCCAACCGGTGAACGATGCCCGGCCTGATCTCGCCGCCGATCCCCTGTATCCCCGGACACAGGGCCAGCAACGCGTTGACCAAGGTGTGGTCTGGATGGCCGGGTCCCGGATGAACCGACAGACCGGAGGGTTTATCGATGACCACCAGATCGTCGTCTTGGAACACCATCGTCAACGGCATCCACTGGGGCACTACCTCGGTTGGACGGGGGGCCGGAACCGTTAGTGAGACCTGGTCCCCAGTCCGCACTCTTTGCGACCCCTTGGCAGCCTGTCCGTTGAGCAAAGCGTGGCCGTCATTTATCAGCCTGCGCAACTGGCTCCGGGTTAGGCCCAAGTCCTGGCCCGCCAGAAAAAGGTCTAGCCGTTCCGCCGCAGCAAGGGCTTTCAGGTCGAAGACCTTTGGGGATTCACCAGTTGAAGCGAAGGTCCCAGTCATGGGTCAACCGCCAGAATTATCTTGAGCCATTTCCTTGAATCCGCATGACGAGCATTTTCTTCCGCCGTATAGGCTCAGCATCTCCCCAGCGCACACCTTGCACCGCGGGAGTTGAAGACCCAATCTAGGAATTGGTGCCAGAGTTGATTCCTGCCGGTGTTGGGTTTGGCCGGCGCGGTCCTGGATCAAAAACAGCCAACCCAACATGACGAGACCGGTGACTATGGAAGCGTCGGCGACGTTGAACACCGGCCATGGTCCTACGTCCATAAAATCGGTGACGTGCCCCAGCAAAAACCGGTCCAGTAGGTTCCCGGCGGCTCCGCCCAATTGCAAGCCGATGCTCAACCGCAGCAAAGGTCTGGGGTGTTGCTGGCTGCGGAAGATCATCAGCAGAACGATTATGCCCACGATAGAGGCAAAGATAAGTGCCGTGTTTTGATCCTGAAAGATCCCAAATGCGCTGCCGGTGTTGTGAGTATGCGTGAAGCGAAGGAACCCGTCACGGGGAAAAGAAAACCGAAACGGCAGGAACTCTCGAACTAAATACTTGGTGAACTGGTCGCACAGAAACACCAGGGCGGCCAATTGAATCAGGACCATGTCTTTGTATATGGGCAGTCGGCTAGGGAAAGAAGGACCGGTGGCTTCTTGGATTTTGGCCATCTGGGGCTACTTTAGCTGTTGGGCGAAAAACCGGCAGACCTGGGTCGCTAGCTGGTCCGCGTAGCCTCCCCAATTATGGTCGGCGCCTTCCACTATCTGACATTCCGGACGGTTTTTAAATCCGTCCAACGCCGGCGCCAATCCATCGGACTGGACCAGCTTGTCCTTGTCACCGGATATGATGAATACCGGCCCTTTCCCCTTTTTCAAGGGTGTGCTTTCCACCGCTCTAAGCGGCGGCGAGATAAAGGCTAGGGCTTTAACTTTTTTGTGGGCCGAAGCACTGCCTAAAACCACCGACGACCCAAAGGAATACCCCGCTAGGCCCAACCTTTTGCCGTCGACCCCTGGCCAGGCCTTGAGCATTTCCAGAGCGCTTAGGACGTCGTCGCCTTCCATCTCTCCCTTGGTGTGCTCACCTTCGCTGTTGCCCACACCACGGAAGTTGAACCGCAGGGTGGCGAAACCTTTCTCCGCCAGAGCAAGGGTAACCGCCAGCACCACGTTGTTGTCCATATTTCCGCCAAACAGCGGATGAGGATGGCACATGACCACCGCCGGGAAAGGCCCATTATCGCCTTCGGGCTGAGCCACCACGCCCTCGAGGGTCAAATCCCCGTTTATGCTCTTGGTCTTAAAAGCGACGGCGCTCTGGCGCATTACCGTACCCCCTGGTTATTGAAGTCATGATAGGGAACCCTGCCAGGTTTGGCAAGAAATCTGGGAGCGGCCGGCTTTCAGCGGTCAGCGGTCATCGGGTGGCGTCTGCCGTGGTCCAACCAAGGCATTCCTGCTAGAATTCCGATAGCAAAATCACCGCTTGGGGAGGCCACCATGGACGTCATAGATCTTCGTAGCGATACCATCACTAAACCCACCGATGAAATGCGCCGGGCCATGGCGGAGGCCGAAGTGGGAGACGACGTTTTCCGCGAGGACCCTTCCATCAACCGGTTGCAGGAAAGGGCGGCGGAACTGATGGGCAAGGAGGCGGGATTGTTGACGGCCAGTGGCACAATGGGCAACCTGGTGGCCATTTTGACCCACACCCAGCGGGGCGACGAGATCGTGATGGGCGACGAGGCCCATATTTTCTGGAACGAGGGGGCCGGGGTTTCGGCCCTGGCGGGGGCGCAAACGCGGTTGGTTCCCAACGGACACCAAGGCAGGATAGACCCTGTCGAACTTGAAGCGGCCATCCGCCCGCCGGGCAACATTCACTTTCCTCCCACCACTTTGATCTGCCTAGAGAACACCCACAACCGTTGCAGCGGTGGAGTTCTAACCCCCCAGGACACAAAAGAGATCGCCGATATAGCCCACGCGGCCGGCGCGAAAGTCCACCTGGACGGAGCGCGGATATTCAACGCCGCGGTTTCCCTGGAGGTGCCCGCCAGCGAACTGGCCAAAGACGTGGACGACGTGAGTTTCTGCCTGTCCAAAGCCCTGAGTTGTCCGGTGGGCTCGGTGCTTTGCGGGTCAAATGAGTTCATCGACGAAGCCCGCAGGTGGCGCAAGATGGTGGGTGGAGGCATGCGCCAGGCCGGAATCCTGGCGGCAGCGGGATTGGTGGCCCTGGACAGCATGATCGACCGCCTGGCCGAAGACCACGCCAACGCCCGGCGCCTGGCCGAAGGCCTGGCCAATATCGACGGCCTGGAAGTGGACCCCGACAGCATCCAGACGAATATAGTGATCTTCGACGTAGACCATGACCTGGGCCCCTCGGCCAAGCTCATAGCAGCCCTTGACCGGGAGGGCGTGAAAGTCAGCTCGCCAGGCCCCCACGCCATTCGCATGGTCACCCACCGCCACATTTCCGGCGCAGACGTGGAAGAGGCCGTGGGGCGGGTTTCCCAGGCGGTGAAGGGGTTGCGGTAGGCAGGCTGGGCCCCCGGTGGTTCGACAGGCTCACCACGAGCGGTAATTGTTCAAACCCCGTTCGTCCTGGCCCGTCGAACGCCCAGATACAACCGTCAGTCCATGCCAAAACTCGAAACAATCACGACGTTTACCCACAAGATCACTGAACTTTGTAATTAATATGCGAGTAAGCTCATGTCTGATTTGATACCGGATCCCGCCCGGACCGCATTGTTCATCGGCGATTTTTACGCGGACATGATGAGCACCCTGCCCCACGCCACGGAGCGGAACGTGATTTCAAACACGGTGAACCTACAACGGGCGGCTCGGGATGCGGGACTACTCGTGTGTTACTCCGCCACTGTGTTCCGGCCCGGCTATGTGGAGATCAGCAGCCGCAACAAGACTTTTTCCCAGCGCAAGGAATCGGGTCAGCCGGCGGTGAGCGACCCCACGCAGCTCATCCACGACGCCGTGAAACCAATCGATGGCGAAGTGGTGGTGGGCAAACACCGGGTCAACGCCCTTTACGGCACCGGACTGGACGTGGTGCTGCGGGCCAACGACATTGAAACCCTGATCATTCTGGGCTACGCCACCAGTGGAGTGGTATTGTCCACGTTGCGCTACGCCGCCGACCTGGACTACCGGCTGGTGGTGGTTGAGGATTGTTGCGCCGACCAGCAACCCGACGTCCACGATTTTTTGACCCAGCGCATATTCCCCCGCCAGGCCGATGTCGTTAGCTCGGGGAAGGTGGTAGATGCACTGGACCGGTCCTAGGGGTTAAAAAGCCGCAAGCATTGATTGTCTACCACACCCCCCCGCCGGGAAAAAGTGAGATGGAAGTCATCTACCCAAACGCGACTTAAAGCTGTTCTTAGCCACCGGGTACTCTTCAGGCAATCGGTCTGTTCTATCCTAATGGCGCGTCGAAGTTCCAGCAGTCCCAGTGCCACTTCCAAGCGCCGTCGGTCTGACGCTTCCAGAGGACTATGAACTTGGCCGAAGCTTGCATCGTTTGGCCGTCCTCACCCTGGATTTGGACGGTGGCGGCCCCCCTCTCAACGGCGGTATCCCCCATCTCTTCCAGTTCCAATGTCTGCAGCGAGATTCCCTTGACGCCGATGTTTATGATGCTCTGCCATACCTCCTGGCCAGCCTGTCGTCCCGTGAGCGCCAGACTGTCAGGCGGGAGGATCTTGGCATCCTCGGTGTAGACAGCTGCGCACGCGGCTGCGTCTCCCCGGGCGATAGCAGCATCGAATTGGCGGTTGGTGCTCGATGTACCTTGTGTGACCATGTTGGTTTCCCTCCTTGTTTATTAGCCCATCCAACGGCACTCCGTTCGATTACGGCAGGGGCACGGCATGCCGTGCCCCTGCCTCGCGCCAAAATGGCGGTGTGCTTAAGGCCACGTAGAGGCGCACGGCCGTGCGCCCCTACGTTTGTTTTCAAACCCTGTCCCACCATGAGTACATCTATGCTTTCCCCCACCACTTCTCCAGCCTTTCCCGAATCTCTTTTTCCGCGCCTTCCTGGCCCGGCTGGTAAAAGCGGCGGTCTTTCAGCGAGGGCGGCAGGAATTCTTGCTGGACGAAATGGCCCTCGTAATCGTGGGAATAGCGGTAGTCTTTGCCATAACCCCGGTCCCGCATCAACCCGGTGACAGCGTTGCGCAGGTGGAGGGGGACGGGCTCGTTGCTCATTTTCCGAACGTCGTCCAGCGCCCGTTCCAGGCCCATATAGGCCGAATTGCTCTTGGGCGCCGTGGCCAGATACACGGTAGCCTCAGCCAAGGGAATACGGCCTTCCGGCATCCCCAGGAAATGCACCGCCTGCTGGGCGGCGACGGCCACTGCTAGGGCTTCGGGTTGGGCTAGGCCGATGTCCTCAGCCGCCAGGATCACCAACCGGCGGGCGAGGAACATGGGGTCTTCTCCCGCCTCGATCATCCGGGCCAGCCAGTACAGCGCGCCGTCGGGCGAGGAGCCACGCACCGACTTGATGAACGCCGAGATGGTGTCGTAGTGTCCCTCGCCGGCTTTGTCATAAAGGGGCGAACGTCGCTGCAGGGCATCGGATATGGTTTCTAGGTCTATCCGCCGCCGACTCTCCGCATCGGGCTTGGTGGCGAATACGGCGGTTTCCAGGGCGTTGAGGGCAACCCGGGCATCGCCGTTGGCCACGTTGACCAGTTGCTCCATGGCGTCCGCGTCCAAATCGGCGGCCAACTTCCCTAGACCGGTTTCCCGGTGGGACAGCGCCCGGTTGACGATATCCTCCACCTGCTGCGGAGACAAGGCCTCCAATGTAAAGACCCGGCAACGGGAAAGCAGGGGCGAGATCACCTCGAAGGAGGGGTTTTCTGTGGTGGCGCCGATGAAAGTGACGGTGCCGTCTTCCACATGGGGCAGGATCACGTCCTGTTGGGCCTTGTTGAATCGGTGGATCTCGTCGACGAAGAGGATGGTCCTTTGCTGGTGCATGGCCTGGTTTTCCCTGGCCTCGCCCACGATTCGCCTCAGGTCGGCCACCCCGGAGGTGACGGCGCTGACCGGAGCGAAATTGGCGTTAGTCGCGGCGGCCACTAGCCGGGCCAAGGTTGTCTTTCCACTCCCCGGGGGACCCCAAAGGATGAACGATGGGAGCCGGTCGGCGGCCAAGGCCTTCCGCAAGACCCTTTCGGCGCCCACAACATGTTCCTGGCCTACAAAGTCGTCAAAGGTGGACGGCCGCATCCGCTCGGCCAGCGGGGCATCTTCGGCGGCCCTGCGCCGCCGGTCATGTTCGAAAAGGGATTCGGCTTGGGCCATTTGGCTTCGCCTCCTAGCAGTCAGCTATCAGCGCTCAGCTTTCAGCCACAAAGGGGGATGATTTCGTTAGTTAAAGATCGGCTGTCATCATAACCTAAGCTAAGGTATCGGAAATATTTCGAGCTGATATCTGACTGCTAAAAGTGCGGCATCACCTCTTTGGCGAACAATTCCATGGATGTTTTGACCTGGTCGTAGGAAAGGGTGCCGCCCATGTTGAACCAGCACATGATCTCTTGGGGGGCGAACAGGTCTATGAAGTGGTGCAGCCGTTCCACGCATCGTTCCGGATCGCCGATGATGCCAAACTCCTCATAGACCAAATCATAGTTGAGAACGTCGGCCCGGGAGGAGCCACGGCCTCTGGCTCGGCTATTTGACCGAAGGGTGTCTAGGTAGGCGTCTACCGTAGTCTTCATTTCGTAATCGGCCCGGCCGGGATCAGCCGCGACGTAGGTGGGAAGTGCCAGGTTAATCTTTGACTGGGCCGGGTCATACCCCTGGTTGGCAAGCTCATTCCGGTAGCGGTCCAACCCGGACCGGACGCCCTCGGTGGTGGCAATTAGAGGACCCACCAGTATGTTATGCCCCATGGAGCCCACAAGTTCAAAGGTATCGGCGCTGTTGGATGCCACGTACACCGGCGGATGTGGTTTTTGATAAGGTTTGGGAACGACGTTCAACCCGTTGGCCTGGTAGTAGTCGCCTTTGTAGGTGAGATCGTCGCTGGTCCAAGCGCTCAGGATAAAGTCCACCGCTTCCCGAAAGCTTTCCCGTCCCACGGCCTGGTCTACACCGAACCCTTCGAAATGACTGGGGTTGGATCCGCGCCCAATTCCAAAGATCGCCCTGCCCCTGGATAGGATATCCAGGGTGGCCGTTTCCTCGGCTAAGCGTATGGGGTGGTGCAACGACACCAGGTTGACCGCCGTGCCAATCTTGATCTTGGAGGTGGTGCGGGCGATGGCGGCAGCAGCCAGCAGGGGAGCGGACATCACAGAGAAACGGGAGTTGAAGTGCAGTTCCGCCAGCCAGACGGAATCAAATCCCAAGCCGTCCGCCACCTGAGCCTCGGCGATCATGTCGTCGTAACGGTCCACCGTAGACTGGTCCGGCCCGCAGGGCAGTTGATAGAAAAGTCCGAATTCCATTGATGATCCCCTCGGGTGATCTGGCTATCAGCAATCAGCGGTCAGCTATCAGCCCTTAGCCGACCGCTGATTGCTGATTGCTGATTGCTGAATGCTGAATGCTTAGAGCGGTATATTCCCATGTTTTTTAGCCGGTAGGGTGTCCCTTTTATTTTGAAGCATTTCCAGGGCTTTGATGATCTGTGGCCGGGTTTCCGCAGGATCTATGACGTCGTCCACGAATCCCCGGCTTGCGGCCACGTAGGGGTTGGTGAATTTATTCTGGTAATCGGCTATCAACCGCTGGCGTTCATCCTGAGCGTTTTCCGCCTGGCCCAATTCCTCTCGGTAGATGATATTCACCGCTCCCTCGGCGCCCATCACGGCGATCTCGGCCGAAGGCCAAACCAGGTTGACGTCGGAACGCAGGTGTTTGCTGCTCATGACGATGTAGGCCCCGCCATATGCTTTGCGGGTGATGACGCAGACCTTGGGGACCGTTGCCTCGGCATAGGCATAGATCAGCTTGGCCCCGTGGCGGATGATGCCGCCGTGTTCCTGGTTTACGCCCGGCATGAAACCGGGGACGTCCACCAAGGTCACCAAGGGAATGTTGAAGCAATCACAGAATCTGACGAACCGGGCCGCCTTGTTGGAAGCGTCTATATCCAGAACGCCGGCCAGGTAGTCGGGCTGGTTGCCCACAAACCCCACCGCCCTGGCGTTGACTCTTCCGAATCCCACCACGATGTTGGGGGCAAAACTCTGGTGGACCTCCATGAAATCCTCATCGTCCACCACGCGGTAGATTACGTCCCGCATGTCGTAGGGCCGGTTGGAATCGTCGGGGATCAGGTAGCGCAATTCCGGGTCTTGCCGGGATGGGGCGTCGCCGCTGGCGGCCAGCGGGGGATCTTCCAGATTGTTGGATGGCAGGAATGAGAGCAGGCGCCTCACGTCGGCCAGGCACTCCTCTTCTGACTCTGATACGAAGTGGGCTACGCCGCTGTGGGTGGCATGAGAGGCAGCCCCACCCAACTCCTCGTGGGTGACCTCCTCTCCGGTGACCGCTCGAATGACGTCGGGACCGGTGATGTACATCTGGCCCATTCCCTGGACCATGAACACGAAGTCGGTGATGGCCGGGGAGTAGACAGCGCCACCAGCGGCCGGGCCGACGATCACCGATATCTGCGGGACGACTCCGGAAAACAGTGTGTTCCTCAAAAATATATCGCCGTAGGCGGCCAGGCTGCCCACGCCTTCTTGGATGCGCGCGCCTCCGGAATCGGCGAAACCCACCACGGGGCACCCCGTCTTGGCCGCAAGGTCCATGATCTTACATATCTTCTCGCTCACCACTTCCGAGAGAGAGCCGCCAAAGACGGTGAAATCCTGGGCGAAGGCGAATACCTGCCGCCCGTCTACCTGCCCGTAGCCGGTGACCACGGCGTCTCCCAGGTATTTGTTGTCAGCCAGGCCAAAGTCGGTGGTGCGGTGGGCGACGAAGGAGTCCATCTCCTGAAAGGTCCCCTCGTCCATAAGAATAGCCACCCGTTCGCGGGCGGTCAGCTTGCCCCGGCTGTGCTGCTGGTCGATGCGGTTTTGGCCGCCTCCCTTGTGGGCTTGCTGGCGAAGCTCTGCCAGGTCGGCTAATCTTTGATCCATGGCACGGTTTTCTGCGGTCAATGGGACTCCGAGGTGCGCGTGGCAGATTGAGGCCACGGACAGGTTTAAGCCGCGGGTAGGGTTGGCACCATCCTAGCAGACGGGATTTCCCCCGGCAAGATGAACCGTGCGTGGTAGAATTGTACTTAGGCCTGCCAAACGATCAAAACTCGCCAAACGCCTTAGATCGTGATTCTGATGCATCATGACGCCCCTTCCATGCATCGACGAACCTCTCTCACCCAACTAATAGTCGCCGATGGGGAACCCCTGTCATGGGGGCGGCGGACCTATGTCATGGGCATCATCAACGTGACCCCCGATTCTTTCTCCGGCGACGGTCTGGCTGGCGATCTGGAAGCCATCGTCCGCCGGGCGCTGGAGTTTCAGGAGGCGGGGGCCGATCTCATCGACGTGGGGGCCGAATCCACCCGGCCCGGCAATCAGCCCGTGGACGCCGGCGAGGAATTGAAACGGCTATTGCCCGTGCTGGATGCCCTGGCGGGAAAGATCGAGGTCCCAATCAGCGTGGACACCTACAAAGCAACCGTGGCCCGCCGGGCGTTGGAAGCCGGGGCGACGGCGATAAACGACGTTTGGGGTTTGAAGGCCGGCCCCGATATCGCCCTAGCCGCCGCCGAATCAGGAGCCCCGCTGGTGTTGACGCACAACCAGGAGACCACGGTTTATCGGGACCTTTTGCCGGACATCTTTCGAAGCCTGTCCCACAGCAAGCAAGCCGCCCTGGATGCCGGAGTGCCAGAGGACAACATCATCCTGGACCCCGGCATCGGTTTTGGTAAAACGGCAGAGCAAAGCCTGGAGATCATGCGGCGGCTTGATGAGTTCAAAACCCTGGGCAGTCCACTGTTGGTGGGAACCTCCCGCAAGTCCACCATCGGGCGGGTGCTGAACCTTCCGCCGGACCAACGGGTGGAAGGAACCGCGGCCACCGTGGCCTTGGCCATCGCCGGAGGGGCAGATATCGTGCGGGTCCACGAAGTAGCGGAGATGGTCAGGGTTTGCCGCATGAGCGACGCGATAATCCGAGGCTGGAGGCCCGACGGTTGGACCGGGTAACCGTCTATCTGGGGTTGGGCTCAAACCTGGGTTCCCGAGAGGGAAACTTGGACCGGTGCCTCCGGTGTCTGACGGGCAACCACCTGCCCGGTCAAGAAGATGCCACGGCCCCAGAGGAACTATTCAAGTCTGGAGGCTTGAGCCTGGTCCGCGCCTCGAAGATCTACGAGACCGAGCCCTGGGGTTTCACTGACCAAGGGGGATTCCTCAACCGGGTGGTGGAAGTCTCCACCGCCGTCTCTCCCCGGGAACTGCTGGCAGGCATCAAAGAACTGGAATCAAGTTTGGGCCGCGAACCAGTTGAGCGATTCGGTCCCAGGGTCATCGACATCGACATACTCCTTTACGGAAGCGAGACCGTGGATCTTCCTGACCTGCAGATCCCCCATCCAAGGCTGCACCAACGAGCCTTCGTCTTGGTTCCGCTGGCGGAAATGGCGCCCGCAATGATCCATCCGTCTCTGGGGATATCCATTAGTGAGTTGGCCCACAGGGTCAGCGGTAAGGACGGTGTGAATAAGTGGCCGGAAAAAAGTTGATGCTACGGTCCAAATCCCTTTCGCTGAATGGGCAGACTCAATCGGCATTTGGCACAGCGGAGCCGGTTGACATTCCGACTGGACTATCGGATATTTGACGATGGATAATTGGGCGAGCGCGAAGACACGCGGCGCCTTTTAAAAAATGGTTTTCGGTGTATCCCCGGCGGTGGTGCACCCGATGCAAATTACTAGGAGAGACTAGGATGGCAGACAAACAGTTGACCTTTAGCAATGACGCCCATACCAGCCTCATGCGGGGTGTGGACGAATTGGGCCGGGTGGTAGGGCTGACTCTGGGGCCCAGCGGCCGCAATGTGATCTTGAGCCGGATGTTTGGCCTGCCCATCGTTTGCAGCGATGGCGTGACCATTGCCAAAGAGGTGGAACTTCCCGACCCATACGAGAACATGGGCGCCCAACTGGTCAAAGAGGCCGCTTCAAAAACCAACGACATGGTGGGCGATGGCACGACCACATCGGTGGTCTTGGCCCGGGCCATGGTGCGGCAGGGATTCATGAACGTAGCCGCGGGCGCCAACGGTCTGGGCTTGAGGTCAGGCATCGATAAGGCGGTGGCCGCCGTGGTGGAAGAACTCAAAAAGATGGCTGTTCCAGTCAGTGACAGAGACCAGATTGCCAGGGTAGCCGCACTGTCCGCCCACGAAGAAGCCATAGCCGAATTACTGGCCGACGCCATGGATAAGGTGGGCCGGGACGGGGTCATCACCGTCGAGGAGTCAAAGACCCTGAGTGACGAGTTGGAGATCGTGGAAGGAGTCCGGGTGGACAGGGGTTACCTTTCTCCCCACTTTGTTACCGACTCGGAAAGAATGGAAGTGGCGCTGGACAATCCCCAATTCCTGTTGACCGACCAGAAGATCAGCTCCCCCAATGACATCGTCCCCATCATGGAAAAGGTCATCAACTCCGGAGGGCGGCCCCTGGTCATCATCGCCGAGGACGTGGACGGAGAAGCGCTGGCCACCCTGGTGGTAAACAAGGTCCGGGGAACCCTTGCCTGCATCGCCATCAAGGCGCCGGGATTCGGCGAGCGCCGCAAGGCGCTTTTGGAAGACATGGCCATTGTGACCGGCGCGACCGTCATCAGCGCTGACACGGGCCTGCGGCTGGACGGGGCGGAGGTGAGCCATCTGGGCTCCGCCCGCCGGTTGGTGGCGACTAAAGATGAATCCACCATCATCGAAGGGCGAGGTCCAGAGCAGGCAGTCAAAGACCGTTCGGAACAGCTCAAGGTCCAGATCGAGGAGACCAATTCGGATTACGACCGGGAAAAGCTTCAAGAGCGTTTAGCCAGCCTGGTGGGCGGGGTTGCCGTGGTGAAGGTGGGCGGCGCCACCGAGCCCGAGGTCAACGAAAGGAAGTCCCGCACCGAGGACGCTTTGTCGGCCACCCGGGCCGCCGTAGAAGAGGGGATCGTACCCGGCGGCGGAGTAGCCATGGTAAGGGCTGAGCATGTTTTGGACGACCTGGCCAAAGAACTTTCCGGCGACCAAGCCGTGGGCGTAAGGCTGGTTCGCGAGGCGTTAAGCGCTCCCCTGATTCTGATCTCCCGGAACGCGGGACATCCAGGAGAGGTGGTTTTAGACGGAGTCCGCAAAGGTGAGGGAGACTGGGGGTTCGACGCCGAGGCGGGCGAATTCTGCCATATGATCCCAGCTGGTATCGTAGACCCGGTGAAGGTTACCCGATCGGCCCTGGAGAATGCCGGAAGCATCGCCGGTATGATGCTGACCACCCAGGCCGTGATCACCGAGATACCCGAGGAGATTCCTCTGCCCGCCGACGTGCAGGAATTCATGCGCGACTAGCGGTGGGAGTTCAAGCTCTACAGTTTGATCTGGGCCAATGGAACGCTAACGCTACATCCAAATGTTTCTGATGTATTGTCTCAGCGGGCGACCCCCATCCCAGCCTTCCCCCTTCGTAAGGGGAAGAGACAGAGTGGTGGTAAAACCGTTATCGCCCGAGTATCCAAATGCCGAACACGAGCGTTTTAACGCCCAAATCGTTGATTTTCACCGGCGGAACTCTTTCGGCCCGGCGCATTTACCGGTAGCAACTGGTATCCGTCGGGCCGGAACGTTTTGGTGGGTTGTTTTGGATCAGCTTACGATAGGCCCGGCATTGGACAGGGATTCCCTGGGACAGTTGTTCCAAACCAAACCAACGTTGGTGGAGGGCTATCGCTCCCTGGAACAGCAACTCCAGCCCAACGGCTTCGACCTCACGCTGAACCAGGTCTCCCGCTTGTCGAGCCCCGGCAGCATGGGAGCCGCTCCAGATGACAGGGAGCTTTCCAACACCGAACCGCTGAATTTCGAACCGGGCGACTGGCTGGAACTGGCGCCAGGGCCATACCTCATCGATTTCAACGAGATCGTGAACCTGCCCCTGAACGTCATGGCTCTGGGCCGTCCCCGCTCCAGCCTGCTGCGCAGCGGCGTGGCCATCCATACCGCCGTGTGGGACGCAGGATACCGCGGCCGTTCCCAGGCATTGCTGGTAGTGCACCAGTCAGCCGGATACCGGGTGCAGAAGGGCGCCCGCCTTCTACAGTTGGTTTTCTACCGCCTCGCCCAGCCGGTGAGCCAAGGATATCAAGGCCGGTTCCAGGGCGAGAATATTTGAAAGTGTCAAAAACACTTTATGACCCATTTACCGGGTCATTCGCCGGACGTATCGGGGCATGAGCCAGTCAACACCGGACCTCACGGCCATGGTCAAAGAATGTGCCCTTGAGGCCGGTTTTGACCTGGTGAGAGTGACTTCGGCCGATGAGTTCGTCCGCGACCGCGAGGCCGCATTGGAACGGATCAAGGCCGGATTGATGGATGGCCTTCCCTGGTACACCGAGAGCCGGGTGCTCCGGGGCGCCGACCCCGGTCAGTTGCTGGCGGGCGCCCGTTCCGTCATCAGTTTGGGATTGAGTTATTTCGTGCCCGCCAAACCCAAGCCCACACGATTAAATGCGGCGGGCAAAGTGGCCAGCTACGCCCGGGGCCGGGATTACCACCGCGTGATGAAGTCGCGGATGCGCGACTATGTCCGCGTGTTGGATTCGCGCCTGGACACCAGCATCCCGGCGCGATGGTACGTTGATGACGGCCCCATGTTGGACCGGGCGGCGGCGGCACGGGCGGGACTGGGCTGGTTCGGTAAAAACACCAACATTCTCACCCCCAGCCACGGTTCCTGGATCTTTCTTGGGCAGGTGATCACGGGCCTGGACCTAAAGCCAGACCTTCCGCTGCAAAAAACCTGCGGGAGTTGCGTCCGCTGCATCGATGCTTGTCCCACCGGAGCCATCGTCGCGCCATATGTCATCGACAACGCCCGGTGCATCTCTCATCTGACCATAGAGAACCGGGGTCCCATCCCGCTAGAATTGCGTCCCCTGGTGGGGGACTGGGTTTTTGGCTGTGACATTTGCCAGGAAGTGTGCCCGGTAAACCGGAAAGCCCGCCCCGCCAACGCTCCCATCCCAAATCTTCCCCAAAGCATCGGACCCGCCGGCGACGAAACGGTCCTGGAACTGGACCTGGTGGAACTCTTGGAGTTGACCGAAGAAGGATTTCGAAGCCGCTTCCGGGGCTCTCCGGTGGCCCGAGCCAAGAGGGTGGGGCTACAGCGCAACGCCTGTGTCGCCCTGGGAAACCGACGCGAGGCGCGGGCGGTCCCTGCCCTGTTGAACGCATTGAAAAACGGCGAACCTCTAGTGCGAGGCCACGCCGCTTGGGCATTGGGCGAGATTGACGGCGACCAGGCAAGGGAGGGCCTATCCTTGGCCTTATCGACGGAAACGGAGCCCAGCGTGAGGGTAGAAGTACGGCTGGCGCTGGAAGGGGTAGGCGTATTGAACAGCGAGCGCTAGGCAGCGTCGACCACCGAAAGTTTCAGGTGCCATAGTTGGCCAACTTTGCTCCCGTATCACTGGTGATCTCAGACGATCTAAGCGGGGCCTTGGATTTGGCCGCCGCGTGACCCTTGCGCCGGGCGACCGGGCTGTGTGCTTCGGTTGCTAGCATTGCCGCCCTGAACCGCAACGTTTCCGGTGCCTTCAGGCTCGGCAACCTCCCGTTTGCGCCTCCTGCTGGAACTCTTCTTCCTCCTGGACCCATCAGGCGGCGGGGCCAATCGAGCCGGGACATAATCCTTACCATACCGAAGCTTCTTCATTTCCTCTTCAATGAGCATGAAGTCGCTTTTGGGCAACAGATGCAGGTTGCCTTGAAAGGCCATGTACCAATTTTCCGGGGGCCAACGCTTGACGTATTCCAGCCGGGGAGCCAGCATGTTGGCGTCGATGTACTGCATATCGTCAAGGGCGATCTCAGGCTTGATATGAATGCGGTAAGGCCACGTGTCACCGCCTTCCGGGTCCCAGATGGGCGTCTCTTCCTGAAAATAGGAGGAAGTCACGGTGGCAGTGGCGGCGAACCGGCGGAGGCCTGACACGTAGAAAAGCACGCGGTCGCCGGAGCCAAGCCGTTGAAGCTTCCGCCTCTGTTGCAGCTTCAAACCCTGAACCGTGAATCCCAGGTCCTGGGTTTTGCGAAAGTTTTCGGCGTTGGAGACGATCATCCAAAAATTGGCTGGCATTGAAACCTCGTCCCGGCCCACCGGCCGGACCCCAATGATCGATTGTCAGATCGGATTTAGACGCTGCCCATATTTTACCACGCGCCTTTCGGCCTGGCGGCGAACAAACGTTACCATCCATCGTCAATGGTCAGGCAGTCAACGTCAATGGCAACAGCCATAAAACGCGGTATGGCCAACGACGAAATGGCATTTTCGCATAGCCGATGTTGAGCTCAGGCGAAGCGGCTGACGCGACAAAAAATCACACATCGGGAAAGCGTCAGCCAACGGACGCCAGGGGATGGAAATCCAGGTTGCCCTTGGCAAGAGCATGTTGTAATATCGCTGCGGCTACTACAAACTTCCCGCTTGGGATCTGTAGATTCGCTAACTGACACCGATTTCGGAGGAACCTGGTATGGCATCTAGGGCACCTGGAGAACGGGATATCGCCATCGTTGGCGTGGCGGAATCCGATGAGATGGGCACCGTCCCGAACAAATCTTCGCTGCAACACCACGCGGAAGCCGCCCACAACGCCCTGGAAGACGCAGGTCTCTCTAAGAACGAAGTTGACGGGTTGCTGACGGCGGGCTTTTCCACCTTGGCCACCGCCGAATACTTGGGGATACACCCCGGCTTTACCGATAACACCTCAGTGGGTGGCTCCTCATTTGTCATTCACGTAGCCCACGCCATCGCGGCCATCCGGGCCGGATTCTGCGAGGTGGCCCTGATAACCCACGGACAAGCAGGCCGTTCCACCCGGGGCAGGGTTCCCGGAGACCCCAACCAGCCGGTGGCCCAGTATGAAGCCCCCTTTGGGATGATAGGACCGCCCATCAACTATTCCATGGCCTGTTCCCGCTACATGCACCTGTACGGTGAAGACAAGACCAGACAGGGCATGGCTGAGATTGCCGTGGCCACCCGCAAATGGGCGAACCTTAACCCCAAAGCGGTCATGCACGACACTCCAATGAGCTTTGACGAGTACCACGACTCCCGGTGGGTTTCGTGGCCGTTCCACCTGCCAGATTGCTGCCTGGTCACCGACTCCGGCGCGGCAATCATCGTAACCACCGCCGAGCGCGCCCGCAGTTGTCGCAAGGAACCGGTTTGGGTGCTAGGCGCCGCAGAAGGCCACGACCACAACCTGATCAGCCAGATGCCTTCTCTGACCTCCACTTGGGGCAGGGAGAGCGGTCCCAAGTCGTTGCAGCGGGCGGGTCTCAAACACGACGACATGGACCTGACCATGATCTACGACTCATTCACCTACACGGTGATGGTCACGTTGGAATCCCTGGGGTATTGCGGACCAGGTGAGGCGGCCGACTTCGTTGCCAACCAGCGGACGGCTCCTAGAGGAGAATTCGCCTTGAACACCAACGGCGGCGGCCTCTCCTACACGCATCCCGGCATGTACGGCAGCTTCCTTTTGGTGGAAGCCGTCCGGCAGATGCGCGGCGAGTGTGGGGAACGCCAGGTCCACAAAAAGGGAGACTCCAGCCGGAATCCAACCACCAGCCTGGTCAACGGCACCGGCGGCTCCCTGTCATCGACAGGCACGGTGGTTTTAGCCACGGGGTAACACTCCCTCCTGCGTTAAACAGCAGCTGAAAGAAGAAGGGCGGGTGAAAAACCACGCCCCTTTTTAGTGTGGGGTTACGTTGGTAAAGGACGCCATCTAGGAGCCAACTTTCTCTTTAAGTCGTGGGATTGTCATTTGAAAGCCGGTGGCTGCCAGGGCCGGGAGTGAGTTTCCAAAGCACACATCATTACGAGTTCACTCACGATGCCGGTCTTCATCCCGTTCAAACACCTTGCCGAGTAAAGCACGTCCCAAGGTAAATAATACCCACAAAACAGCCCACACGACAGCAATCAAGAGAACGATACCCGCGATACCCGCCAAGAAGACAACCAACAAAACGGGGGATATCTCCAAGAAATCTGTGAAAGACGGTAACCCTGGGGAAGGGAATATAGTGCGGCGACCTGACTATATGCAACCATTCTACGGACCACCATAATTCGGACCAACCGTAGGAGACGCCCACAAAGGTGGTGCCAACCCCCGCCACAAGGACCAGGCCCAAATAGCCCAAACCGCATCCCTTTACACAGCCCATCGGCGAGTTTCCGGGCTCGGGAGTAGGATCTTCCGGGTTGTTGGCTGTTGTATGCTCCACGGTCTTCTCCTAGACCAGGCTGTGCCTCAGAGTGCCAAGGGAGCTAACGCTCCTTTCGAGACACTAGCCCTTAATTCTGACCACAAATGGCCTTGGCCCTGATCAAGGCGGAGGGGCTGGATGAGGGGTCCAGGACCCGTATCGCCGTGAGGCCCAGGCCATGGGCCGGTTAGGCGCTATGGTGTGTCCCTTAGGGTGCTAGCACATATTTTTACAATAGCGACCGAGGCGAGGCGGCGGGCTTTTTCCTGCCGGTTTTCCAGCATCGCCAATTTATGAAAGTATTGCCAAGATGATCAAGAGGGAAAAGTAGGCGACGATGGCGCCCAAGCAACCTAAGCGGCTTAAGGCCTCGCAACCTGCGTTGCCACTGCCGGTGGTGTTTAACCTGCGGCGGAACAGTAGTCCAAAGAGGACGCTACCGATGATGCCCCCGACGAAGCCACCGACGGGCCCAAAGACGAAAATGCACCAGCCCGTCCAGCAGTACACTCCTAATAAAAACATACTACCAATCGAGGCACCAACGCCACCAACAATGCCACCGAGGATGGCACCGGTGATGTCAGTCACGGCACCATCTGAAGAAGTCCCGCTTCCGCAGCCTCCTGCCGGACCAATCTCATGAGGAATTCGGCCCTTGCTAAATCGGCCGCGGCTTGCTCTTCCATACGAAGGTTGCGGTAGGCTTCCGACCGGTGGAAGTAGGCGGTCCAGTGGTCTGGCTCAAGTGTTATAGCTGCCGAAAACTCGTGGATAGCCGCTCGATAATTACCAGTACGGGGCAGCCGTCGTCCTTCGGAACACTTGTTAGCGGCATCCTTAGCCCACATCCCTACATCATCCCCCGCCAGGATCGGTGAATCTGACGAAATTCATGAAAGATATTTTCCCGTTATGGTGAAGGACCCAGCGAACTCAGGGCCTAACGCGCCCCGCAGTAGATGTACTAACGACGCATCATGTCCGACATAAAGCACAATCACTCGGCCCTTCTTGAAATAGTGAGTCGGTGCAATCCATTCTCGATGGGAGGTCATAGAGCGGTTCCCGCCCAGCGGCACGCTGATGTTATAGCCGTCAGACGACACGTACCTAGCTTCTGTATCGGCAGCAAGGTCATCTGGGAATTCATAGACATGGATCGTCCGGCCATCCACGGCAACCCTCCGGCCTCCCGCCAACAAGACGACCCGCGACAGAGGGGAACCAGGTTTAAATCCACCCAGCGTAACAGTAGCCCCAGAAGGCTCTTTAACGGTAGACCCAACTCTGGCGAGATCGTCTGTCAAGCTCTTGTAGCCGTAGGTGGCGGAAGGTGTCCCTCTAGGTGAGGAAGTGGCCGCAGGGATAACAAAATCTCCGAACATGGCGGCGGTATGACCCGGGAAGGTGCATATGAACTGATAGCTGCCGGGCTCTGGGGCAGTGAACCGCACTTCGCCTTGTTCTCCGGGGTCCAACAACTTGGTATGAGCGATGACGTCCGGGTCGCCGGGTTGAATCCAGTCTTTATCAGGGCCGGCCTTAAGTCCCCGCGCGGCAACAGCGTCCTTGGTCCCGTCCCGAACCAGAACCCAGTTGTGCTGACTGAAGAGGGAGCCGTTGTTAAAAGCCATTACCACCTCGGTCTCAGCCGTCGCTTCACACCGGTCTTTATCAAACGCAATGGCGTCGCCCTCCACATTGATTGCCAGCGCAGTTCCCACACACGGAGGTGGAGGCGTAAGCGTGATGGGTACAGGTGTTGTCGGTGTCGGTGTCGGTGTCGGTGTCGGAGTATCGCCACAAGCGGCGGCTAAGGCCATCATTGCACCAAGGAGTGCCACGCGTAGTAGCGCTCGTTCACGCATGTTGATCCTCTATTAGTAAAGTATGTTCATTCCGGACAATTTTGTGTTTGTGACTCGCCAGGCCAGGGACTCACCCGGTGTACGCCGGCGGCAATACCGCAAGTAATCTTATAGTTAGTCATGACCTCCGGAGCCAGTCGAAGGCCTTTCGGACGCCACGGGCGTCGCCTCACCACCGGCCCTGGAAAACACCGTCGGCCTGCTGCCCATGCCAGAATTGTCCTCGGGCAGCACCAGCCGGACCCGCCACCTCATCCTGGAAAACATGAATAGGTTGAGAAAGTGGGCGGCGCCAAGAACGAATAACACCACGCCAACTTTGGTGCTTAGAGCTTCGACAACTCCCGCTAAATCCACCGGCGCGGCGCCGGTGCGGACATTGACTGCCAGGGTAACGAACCCGAGGCTAATGAGGTAAAACCCCACCAGGATCAGGTGGTTTACCGAGTCGGCCAGGTCCTCCTTGCCCTGAAAGATCTCCAATAAGAAGACCCGGCCGTTTTTATGGAGCGTCCACCCTACGGCTAGGGCAACGCCTATGCAGAGCGCCAGGTAGATCAGATCCGTCCAAAAGCTCACCATGAGAGCCTCCTTTGCATTAGTGTTGGTTTCGAGGTGTATATGGGAGGGCTAGCGGAAGCTCATCCCATCGGCCGCATCGCGGGGTGTGACAGACGTGGATGTCTGAAACACCGCGTTGGCAGGGCACACGGGGAAATACCGGGTCCTCTGGGCAAGGCTTCCGCAGCAGAAATCTAAACGGTCAAGGTCAGCGCACGGCCCCAGAAATATCAAGAAGGCGGTGCCGGGGAAAGGCGGGACGTCAGCGCCAACAGGCGCGTGAAGTCGGCCATGTCTTGGTCGTCGTGCAACAACCTGCTCACGCGCTCCGCAATTTCGCCGGCCTGCTTCAGGCTGCTCCCCTGGGCCCAGTGGCTCTGGCGCAGTATCTCGGCATACTCGGCCACCACGGCGTCACGCTGAAAGTAAGGCGTCGTCTCCTCAATGGTTAGACCGAAGCCGGAGCTGTTGAATTCCCGTGTGAGCTCCTTTTCGGCATCAGTGTCAGGGTCCTGGTATTTGGTGTGGACCGTGGCGGCGCGGCCCTGAGCGCCTTCCCGGAACCTCACTTCGAACAGCGCCGTCACGCTATGGCCTGCCCTTACTTCGTCTGCGACCATGGTACTGGTGAGGAAGTCATCGTAGGCCACCCGCTGGTAATCGTAGCCCAGCTGCCGGTAGCTACTCACCACCTCTGGATTGAATTCCACCCACGCCTTTAAGTTCCTGGCAATCACCGGTTGTATGCCGAGGGGGGAGTTCGAGGCGCTCCCCAGCGCTCCAGTCTCGCGCGCCTGGAGGCCAATGCGTAACAACCAATAGTCCTCCCCTCCAAAGGGCGACGGCCGGCCCTCGACGTGGATGGCGAAGGAGCCTTTAGCCGGGGGCTGGTACCCTTGGTCGAAGGAGTTGATGAACCCCTCCAAACGGACTGAGGCAGGGTCAGGCAGACGTCTAGCGTCTATCACCAGGTCCCGTGCCTCGGCATAGGACATTGTGTCCACATCCACGCTAAAGCTACACAAGTTGTTGTGGGCGGTATCAATGACAGGGTTGTCCCCGGTATTCTGGAAGAAGGCAGCGTAGGTAACGGCGCCACTATCCGCTACCGGCCCGCTGGTATAGTCATACCAGTAACCCCTTACACTACGGGCGAGCACGTCCTGGGATGGGTTCTGCCAGGAAGGCGAAAAAACAAGCCAGGCCAACATCAGGGCCACGGCTATCGACCCTAAAGAAACACCCGTCAGGCGAATGGCCGGAGCATAACCGCCGATTATGACCGGCCGGCCAAAGAGAAACCGCAACCACCACATCCGAGGCCTCGACTGGCGGCGCTCCACCTCTGCCCGGATCGACGGCCACAGGTCCCGGCTGGGTGCGGCCCGGTCCAGCTTTTCAGCCAGGGCCTCTTTGATCAAGTTTTCGTCCAATTGAAAATCGCCTCTTTCTTTCATAGCTCCCTCCCAACCGGCTGCTCGCCGGCAGCACCAATTTGCTGCCTAACCCGTTTTGGAACAGGCAGAATCGACTCTGGCACATGCCCGTTGCTGGGATGGTTGTCGGGACCGCCTGGTGGATGCTGAGGGTGATCGGGAGGGTCTGTGAAATCGTCTGCCTCTATAAACTCCCGAAGACGGCGGAGGGCGGTATTCAGTCGCACCCTCACCCTTACGTGCGGCCAGCCCAAGATTTCGGCCGTTTTAGCTCCGCTGAATCCGTGGATGTAGCGCAGCACAACGACCGCGCGGTCATTCGGTTTCAGTCGTCCTAGGGTTTTCCAGATGATGATCTTGATCACCACCTTTTGGTCCCAATCGTCTGGGTAGAGGCCTGGCGATGGAACGTCTGGGATGCCATCAAAAGGGATCTCCTAGCGCCTCGCGTTGCGCCTCACTTCGTCGATGGCCCGGCGGACGGCAATCTGGGAGAGCCACGGAAGGAAGGGACGCTCGAGGTCGTAGCGTTTTAAGGCGGTGGGCAGACCGATAAACACCTTTTGGGTGGCTTCCTCCGCCAGATATTGGTGGTGCGTGATGCCGTACGCCATCCGGAAGACGGCGCTTTCATGGATCTGGAAGAGAACCTCCAGGCCGTCATCGTTACCGGCCTTGAGTTGGTGGATAGCTTCTTTCTCCTGCTGTTCCTGCACTATATCCTCTCATTGCCGGGACTGGGTAAATGATTCCTTATAACATATATTCGCCGGACAGCGGGAAAATGTTCATTTTCATTATTTGTTGGGTCCCGTTCCGCCTCACCCCAGACCGGCCCAACCTTTGGGCCAAGAGCCCGGATATGCCTGCTTGCCAGCCAGTCTGAATATTTCCCAGTGATCACCATAATCCCCAAATCTCGTAAACCAATGGCTTTGGTCAAAATTTTAAAATATGCTAATATTCTGGCTGATAACTGGTATGGCGGCTTTGCCGACCATTCCATCAAAATGCGTCACAGGCTATTTATGCCGACGGCGAAAGGATACTTTCTCATGAACAAGGAAATCACCTCGTTCTTGCAACACCTCATTGTCGAAAAAGGGTTTTCCCGCAACACCACGGAAGCCTACCGCAATGACCTCTCCCAGTTCTGGGAGTTCTTCAAAGACCACGAAAACGGCGCCACCGATGGCGAAAGGCCCTGGGAACTAGTTGACCTAGACCTGCTGAACGAATACATAGAAGACCTTCGTGGCAGGAGGGGATACCGCGACACCACCACCGCCAGGAAAGTAGCCTCTCTCAAGTCGTTCTTTGGGTTCCTAAACGAAAACGGCGCCGTCGACACTGACCCCACAGAATCGCTAGGTTCCCCCCGCGTGGGGCGGGCCTTGCCCAAATTCCTGACCGAAGACCAGGTAACCACTCTCCTGGACCTGGCATCTTTATCCGGGACCCCCGAAGGCCAACGTGACGCCAACATTCTGGAATTGCTATATGCCACCGGGGTCCGCGTAACCGAACTGGTGTCACTGAACGTGCAGGACATAGACTTTCAAGAAGGCTACATCCGGTGCTGGGGAAAAGGCAACAAGGAAAGAATGGTATATCTATATCCCAAGGCCGTGACCCAGCTAAAGCGTTACATAGTCAAAATCCGGCCAACCCTGCTTTCCGGGAATAAAGACCAGCCGGCACTTTTCATCAACCACCGGGGAGATAGGCTGACCCGCCAGTGGATATGGGCCATACTGAAAAACTACGGAGAAAAGGCGGGAATCGAACAAAGGATTACACCCCACACGTTGCGGCATAGCTTCGCCACCCATCTGCTGCAGAATGGAGCGACGCTCCGCCACGTGCAGGAGCTGTTGGGCCACTCCAGCATCTCTACGACCCAGGTGTATACCCATCTGACCACCGCCTACCTGCACCAGGAATACGAAAAGAGCCATCCGCGGGCTTAAGGTGAAGTTCCGGCGCCGGTCCGGGCAGGCCACCGCTCGGACCGGTGTATCCACATTACCGGCAAATCTCGCCAGAACCGCCAATGAGGTCCGGTCAACCTCAGGCCGGGGCCCATGGTCCCGAGGCAAAGACACCAATCCAAAATTAAAGTCTTGCCCTCCGGCTGCTCATTCTTGCCAATTGCTGGTATAGTGGATATGCACTGTACGCCGAGAATCATTCAGGCATTACGCAGGCGTGGCCAATAAACCAGGTAACATCTTAGGAGGTAGTCCGCGATGGCGGGTAAGTCTCGCCGAGTGGCGTCGCGCCAGGCCCAGTTGAACCGGCGCAAAAAACGCCAGCAGAGGGGCCCCAGCGGCATTCCCATCGACGACCGTCAACCGGTTAGTGTTGGGGTGGAAACCGGGGGAGATCCTTCGGGCGGAAGCGATTCCGATAGAACTCTGCCCGGCGCCGATACCCGATCCGCGGCCGCCTCTGTAGCTCAACCGGCCCCGGCGCCCGCCGCCCGGTCCCAAATACGGTCCCCTTCCAGGTCCAGGGACGAACGCCCTTCCGCCTACACCTACATGGGCCCAGAACTCCGGCGGACCTTAATCATGGGCGCAACGGGGATCGCGGTGCTGGTTATACTTAAATTCGTCCTCTAGTCCTTCACTGCTAACCCATATGGCCCTCAAAGAATCGGAACAGCGGCTGCGGGTAACCCCCGAATCCCCCGGCGTCTATCTTATGAAGGACGCCCGGGGAAACGTGCTGTACGTGGGCAAAGCCAGCGTGCTGCGCAACCGCCTCAGGACTTATTTCGGCGCTTCTTCAAACCTCCCCAATAAGATCCGGCGCATGTTGGAACAGTTGGACGATTTCGAGACCATCGTCACCGATTCCGAGTCCGAGGCACTGATCCTAGAAAACACCCTGATCAAACGATACCGGCCGCGCTACAACGCCCGCCTCAAAGACGACAAGACCTACCCTTTCCTGAAGATCGACCTCAAAGAAGAGTTCCCAAGAGTCTACATCACCCGGCGGGTCCTAAAAGATGGCGCGCGTTATTTCGGCCCCTTCGCCACGGCGGGAACCGTGCGCAAGACCATGGACCTGATCAAAAAGCTGTTTCCCTACCGCTCTTGCACCAAACAGATCACCGGTAAAGACCCCCGCCCTTGCCTGGAATACTACATCAACCGGTGCGTGGCGCCCTGCACCGGCTTCGCTTCCAAGGAGGAGTACGGCCGGGTCATCCAGCAGGTGATCCTGTTCATGGAGGGCGACACCGAGGCCGTTACCCAGGATTTGAAGCAAAATATGGAGCGGTCGGCCGACAATTTAGAATTCGAGCGCGCCGCTGTCCTGCGCGACCGGATACGCAGCGTAGAGAAGGTGGCCGAAGAGCAGCGCATCAACGTAGACTCCAACCTGGTCAAGGACATGGATGTGATCGCCTTGGCCCAAGGGCCCAATGAGGCTTGGGTCCAGGTGTTCTTCATCCGCCACAACAAACTTGTGGGCAGCGACCACTTCTTCATGGAAGGGACCCAGGATGAACAACCGGGTCTGGTGCAGGGCCAGTTCATAAAGCAGTTCTACGGCACGGCTCTGACCATCCCTCCCCGCATGTTGGTGCAACACTCCATGGAGGAAGAGGACTTGATCTCCGGGTGGTTGCGTGACTTAAGGGGCGGGCCCGTAAGGATCACCCGGCCCCAGCGGGGAGACCACAAACGGTTGATTGACACAGTGGCAGCCAACGCCACACAGGGACTGACCCAGTACCGGGTGAAGTGGCTCAACGATTCCGATGTTACGCAAAAAGCCACCGAGGAATTACAGGAAGAGCTGAGTCTGCCCATGCCGGTGCGCCGCATGGAGTGCTACGACATATCCCACATCCAAGGCACCAACACCGTGGCCAGCATGGTGGTGTTTGAAGACGGCCGGCCCAAACCGGCCCACTACCGGCGGTTCAGAATCAAAACCGTGGAAGGTGTAGACGACTTCGAGAGCATGCGCGAGGTGCTCCGCCGCCGATTCAAACGGCTGGGCGCTGCCAGGGCAGCCGAGGCCAAAGCAGGAGCGGACGGACCCGGTTTGGGAGACACCTGGGGCATCCTTCCCGACCTGGTGTTGATCGACGGCGGCAAGGGCCAGCTATCGGCCGCCCTGGAGGTATTCCTTGAGTTGGGCCTAACCGACGTTCCCCTAGCATCTCTGGCTAAGGAGAACGAAGAGATCTTCGTGCCGGACACTCCCGAGCCCATAATCCTGCCAAGGGATTCCCAGGCTCTGTATCTGGTGCAGCGGATCCGGGACGAGGCCCACCGGTTCGCCATAACCTATCACCGCAATCTGCGCAGTAAGAGCAGCGTCCGTTCCGCCATCGACATGGTCACCGGCATCGGACCCAAGCGCAAGCGGACCTTGATGCGCCGCTTCGGCACTATCAAGGGCATCAAAGATGCCCCGGTGGAGGAGATCGCCGCCGTCCCTGGGATGACCCGCGCCCTGGCCCTGCGACTGAAGCAGACCCTGTAATTCCGCCGCTGCATCGTAGAGTATTACATTACTACCCTTTTCTACCTAACCCTTTTAGGCCTACCCCATTTCGGCTTGATTACATGCTGGCACTCCATTAACATGTCCATTAATGTAATTACTCGACCGCCACCAAAACGCCGGTGTGATCATGGCCAAGATATCCATCACCCTTCCCAACGTTACTGAGATCAGCATGGAAGCCGATGACCCGTCTGACTTGCGGCAGATGGTGGGCATGGTCAAAAGCGATCTGCTACACGAATTGGTTCGATTACCGCGACCGGGCACGCAGAACGAAGATGTACCAGAAATTCAAAAGGATGAGGTACCGGACGGACCGGGCACGGATATCAGTGTACCGGCCAACGGTTCCGGTCAAACCTCAGACTCCAAACCCGTAAGCTACGGCAAAGACCGGAATGGCGAAGCCGAACCAGAGATATCGCCGAAGGTAAAGCCGGAGAAACCACCGGAAGCTGCTCCATCTCTGGAACGAGCACTAAGCAGGCAAGGCACGCCACCGGAAGGTTCAACCCGCAGGGTCAGCCCTAAACCATCAATCCCAGGCAACTCGTCCAACTTCCCCATCCCAGCCGAACTATCGGATCCAAGATCGGGTCACGATTTCGCGGTTTTTTGCCGAACGGTCAATCCGATCGGTGATATGCGAAAGGTGGTCGCCGCCGCCGAAGGCGCTGCCCGTAATTTCTCCATGGAAAACGTCGATGCCTGGGAGTTGGGCCACCTGTTCGACATTGCCGGTTGGACCCGTCCCCACAGCTTCACTCAGGCGCTGCGCAACGCCGCCCGCAGCAAATTCCGCTGGTTGGAGCGGGTCCCTGGAAGGTCGGGCCGTTATTCCGTAACTGATGAGGGCCGGTCGGTGGTCTTGAAGGGAACCAACCTTCTCTAACCCCAACCGGATTCCAAATCATTGGACCGGCACTTTTAACCATCGTCTGGCGTTGCGGCACCTCTCCACCGGAAGCCCCTTACCGCTGGCAGTCCATTTCATAATCCGGTCCCAAAATTCAAAATGAGTCTGAAAGCCCCTTGTCACCAAGCTCAGGTTGAAGTTTCGAAACCGTTCGCGCAAATCTAGGCGAATCACCAAATCCTGTTCTGGATGAATTTTGCGATACCCGCAAAGATAGATATTTCCAGCTTTTACCAACTTGGCATTTCTTGAAAGGCTTAGCAAGAGAGGCGTTATTGAGCAACAATCAATAGTGCCGAAACTACGCGGCAAAAAACTGAGAAGGAATTTTTGTATTGCGGCGACGCTATCCATTACGTAAATATATCCGCTTGACATATATCCGCTACGGATATAATCTCGCAGTATGCCAAACAATAAAGCAAACGCGCCTCTCACTCCAGCCGTTCTTCATATCCTCCTTGCACTCTCCACACAGGAGCGGCACGGCTACGGAATTATGAAGCAGGTCGTGGCCGATTCGAAGGGAAAGGTGAGCATGGGACCGGGAACGCTCTATGGCTCCCTAGGTCGCATGATAAAAGCGGGATTAATAGGCGAGAGTGACAAGAAAATAGACCCCGAAATGGATGACGAGCGGCGTGTGTATTACAAGATCACCGGCCTCGGCCAAAAAGCGCTAGCGGCGGAGTTGCAGCGATACCGGGAGGTCGTAGCGGTCTCCGAACAAAAACGTCTCTCGCCGAATACTTTTGCGTATGGCATCTAAACACTCAATGCAACGATACCGCCACTGGTATGCAAAACTGCTTCGCCTCTATTCGAAGCCGTACTATGAGCGCTTCGGCGAGGGAATGGGGCAAACCTTCAACGATCTTCTCCGAGAGCGTGCGGAGAAAGAAAGAGGATTATTCGGTTGCGCTCTCTGGATGTTCGTCGACACGTCGGCGGGAATTATCAGGGAGAACATGTCATTTATCATTAAGCAAAACATTACGAAAAGACTCAGTGTGTGGGCCGCCGCCGTAGCGCTCATACTGATGGTGCCCTTGGTGGCGATGCAGTTTACCAATGAAGTGGTCTGGGACGAGACCGATTTCATTGTCGCCGGCGTCCTTTTGTTCGGCACCGGTCTTGCGTATGAGCTGGTGGCGAGGAAAGGGGGCACTATCGCGTATCGATCCGCCGTCAGCGTTGCACTCGCGGCAGCACTCCTCCTAGTATGGATGCATCTTGCCGTAGCGACTGAGGACGACTCGCCCGGCCTGTTGTTATTTGGTGTGCTCGTCGTCGGAATCATCGGCGCCATAATCGCACGCTTCCGGCCGCATGGAATGGCACGCGCGCTGTTTGCGACAGCGCTCGCTCAAGCGTTGGCCGCCGTGATCGCGATGATCGCCTGGGAGCAGTATTTCGAGGTCTTAATCCTGAATGGATTCTTCATTGCGCTGTGGGTCGGATCGGCTTTGCTGTTTCGACGCGCGGCGCGCAAGCACAGCTAAGAATTACCGTTTTGTGTCAGGGAGCCAACACCCGCCGTTTAATAATGTTTTCTAAAAACGGTGGGGTTGGTTTGTGCGCGCGTTGGGCGGACGGGCCAAGCACATATAAATTAGTTCGCGCGTGGTTGTATAGATACACAAGATGTCCTCGTAGCACAAAGGATAGTGTGAGCCAGTTCTAACGGATAGATCTTTAAGCTGAACCGGGGCCAACCAGGCCAACCCCAAACGACCTGGCCCGCCAATGGTTGCGGCTTGCCGTTGAGGGTAATATCCTTAGCGGTGAGATTCCGAATCGCTGCCAGGCCGGGTGGCGAGCCAAACGATCGAACAATACGGGTGAATAATAAGGGAGGCGGCTTCCATGAAAATGTACATGAACGGATCCTGGGTAGACAAACCGACGACCATGCCGGTGTTGAATCCCTTCGACCAATCGGTGATAGATACCGTCCCCAAGGCCAATGTTGCCGATGTCGACCTGGCCATCGCCAGTGCGGTCCGTGGCGCCGAGGCCATGCGCAAGCTGACCGCCTATGACCGGTACGCCATTTTGCGTAAGACCGCCGATCTGCTGGCAGAGCGTTCCGAAGACCTGGCCCGCACAATCACCATGGAAGAAGGCAAGGTCATTGCCGAGGGCCGTACCGAGGTGCAACGGGCCATCCAGACTATCACCGGCTCATCCGAGGAGGCCAAACGGCTCCACGGAGAGACCGTGCCTTTGGACGCCGCTCCCGGCAACGTGAACCAGTTTGGGTTCACCATCCGCGTCCCAGTGGGAGTGGTGGTTGCCATCGCTCCGTTCAATTTCCCATTGAACCTGGTTTGCCACAAAGTTGGACCGGCGCTGGCCGCCGGAAACTCGGTGGTGTTAAAGCCGGCGGGGGACACACCCCTTTCGGCCCTGAAATTGACTGAGATCCTGCTGGAGGCCGGACTGCCCGCAGAGGCCATTCAGTGTGTCACCGGTTCCGGTGGCGAGATTGGTGACGCCATCACCGGCGACCCCAGGGTGCGTAAGATCACCTTCACCGGCAGCATGGAAGTCGGCGACCAGATCTGCCGCAATGCTGGAATCAAGAAGGTCACCATGGAGCTGGGCTCCAATAGCCCCCTGATCGTCATGCCCGACGCCGACTTGGAAAAGGTGGCCGCCGCCACAGTGGCCGGGGGATTCGCCAACGCCGGGCAGGTGTGCATCTCCACCCAGCGGGTGTTCGCCGACCGCAGTATCTACGCCGACTTCTTGGACGCGCTGGTCGCGCCAACCGAAGCCTTTTCCATGGGGAACCCGTTGGACGAGGCCGTACGCATGGGGCCGATGATACGCGAGTCCGACGCCCACCGGGTGGGGGAATGGATCTCCGAAGCGGTCAGCGGAGGCGCCAGAATCGTGGCCGGCGGCGGCCATGAGGGGACCCTTCACTCTCCAACGGTGGTGGCCGACGTCAAACCCGACATGCGGGTTTCCAAGGAGGAGCTTTTCGGCCCGGCCGTGGCCGTCAGCGCCTTCACCGATATCAACGAAGCCATCGCGATGGCCAACGACTCCCGGTTCGGCCTGTCGGCGGGAATCTTCACCCAGAACTTGGACTGGGCAATGCGTTTCGCCCGAGAAGTCCAATCGGGCAGCCTGCACATCAACTCGGCCCCCGGCTGGCGCGCCGACCTGATGCCCTACGGCGGCCTGAAAGACAGCGGCATGGGCAAAGAGGGCCCGTCCTACGCCGTCCAGGAAATGAGCGAGCTAAAGATGGTGGTGTTCCACCTGTAGGCGGCTCAAGGAGACCAAACCATAAAGAGGCAAACACTTAAATGCAATTGATAACCGAGCCGGCGCGGAAGGCGCTGGTGGTGACGCCCCATCCCGACGACGCCGAGGGCGGCTGTGGGGCCACCATGGCCAAGTGGATCAAAGAGTCGGGCAGCGAGTTCGTCGTGGTCATGTGCACCAATGGCGACAAGGGGACCTCCGACCGGGAGTTGCAACCGGCGGAACTGGCGGCGACCAGGGAAAAGGAACAACGGGACGCTTCCAGCGTTTTAGGGGTGAAAGACGTGGTGTTCCTGGCACACCCCGACGGCGGTTTGGAGGACGATCTGGAACTCCGGGGCCAGGTGGTGCGAATGATTCGCAAGTACCAGCCCGATACGATTTTTTGCATTGACCCTTACCGCAGTAAAAGCCACACCCACCGGGACCACCGGATGAGCGGACAGGTGGCCTTGGACGCCGCCTTTACTTACGCATGGAGCTACCTGCATTTCCCCGAACAGATAACCCAAGAGGGCTTGCAGCCCCACCGGGTGGAGCGGGCCTTCCTGTGGGGGAGCGAATCTCCCGACTCCTATGTGGAGTTGGCCGACGATCACCTTGAGCTGAAAGCCGAATCCTTGAGCCGTCACGTCAGCCAGATGCAAAGGAGATCCCGGGAAGATCGCATGGAGCGGATTCGCCGGTGGTCCGGGGAAACGGGCCAAAAAGCTGGTGTCGCCTACGCCGAGGGGTTTCGGCGGATCCAGTTCGGCATCGGCTCCCTGGAGTGGCAGTTCCTGGACGGATAGCGGTTAGCTTTTGGCTGTCAGCTATCAGCGGTCAGCTTTTTGGTGTGACGAACTGGTGGATTGTGGTGAAGTACTCGGTAAAACCAAGGTGCATCAGGTCGTTGTGGCCCGCTCCCGGAATGATCAATAGGTGTTTATCTGAAGACACAAACCGCTGGTACATGCCGACTGCATCGCTCAACGGCGCGAGATCATCCATCTGGCCGTGAATCACCAACACCGGGATTTCGATGGATCGCACCTTCTCCAGGTAGTCTGCCTCGAACTTTTTCCCCTCTTCCGGGTCCAAGCCGCGGGTGAAATTGCCCAGGGTTGGCCGCCCGCTCTCTATGATGAGGCCTTTGAGACCTTCCGGCGGGTTGGCCGCCAGTTCAAAGGCGGCGTGGCGGCCCATCGAGCGCCCCATCACGAATCTAGGGCCATTGTAACCGCCAGCCTCTAATAATCCCCACAGCGATTCCTGTACCTTCCGCCCGTCGGAAAGCATGGTGGAAAAGGCCGGATTGCCGTCGCTGCCGCCGTAACCCCGGTAATCGACCACGAAGAAGTTGATCCCCACCTGGTTGTATATGGGGGCGATACCGTCATAACCGGCCGCGGTTTCGCCATTGCCGTAGAAAAACAGAATGGTCGGGCTCTCGTTGATAGGCGTATCCGGCCCCGCCGGAAAGAACCGGCAGGACAGGGACACTCCATCCTCCACGCTCAACATGTGATCCTCGGCGCCCGGCGGAGTAGGACTCCAGTCTCTTCTGGGGTAGAACGAATTCATGGAGATCTCGGGGCGGTCCAATGGCGAATAGTCTACGGCGGGCACTGGATGGCCTCCAATTTAGGGTCTAGACGCGTTCTCGGATAGTGCATTTGACCATCTGCTCATTTGGTCTATGACGCCGTCAGCAGACCCGGTCTGGCCGGTTTCCCTAACCAGCCTCCCGAAAGCGGCGAATGATCTTTTTTAGCTGAGCGTCCTCCATCGGTTCCGCGATGTGGGGAGAGAAGGTCACCTCATCCAATAGGCCGCCGTATCGCTCCAGGAACTTGTCGGCAATCTCATCGTATTCGCCCCGAACGCAGAACGCGTCCAACATCTCGTCGCTGACCAATTCGGCCATCTCGGCCCACCGGCCGTTGAGAGACATTTGGTGTAGTTGCTGGCCGATCTCGGTAAATCCGTGGCAGTCCAGGGCAGGGAAATAGGTGCGTGTAGATGCATAAAAAGAAATGCGCTGCCTGACCTCGGCTTCCATGATGACAATGCTGGATTTGTTAGGACCCGTGATGATGAAGCCGCCGCCGCTGATCCTGGCTTTGGATGGGTCGCGTCCCGCCAGTTCGGCGCCTTTTACGACGTTGGGCTTTATCACCTCTCGCACGTATTTGCCGGAGGTCAGGCTGTGCAGCATCACGCCGTCGGTAACCTGTCCGGCCACTCGGCTGTTATAGGCGTTTACCGCACCGTTGTAGACGGCAGGGTCGGGAAAGCGGCTGGGGCCGGGATTGAAGAAGGGTGACATCAGGGAGAATTGGTAAAACTTACCCTGGTAGTCCAGCCGGCCGTCACCGTTCCAACAGCCCCAAATCTGCCGCAAAGCCTCGACGTATTCCCGCAGTTTGGGACCAGGGGATTCCCATTTGGTCGAAAACCGCCGTTCGATGTGTCCTTTCACCTGAGTGCCCAACCCCAAGCGGAAACGGCCCCCGGACAATTCTTGCAAGTCTCGGGCGGTGTGGGCCACCACCATCGGCGAACGGGGAAAGGCGATGGCGACGCGTGTTTCCAGCGAGACGTTGGAAGTGGCGGTGGCCGCCAGCGCCAAGGGCAGGAACGGGTCGTGGGAGGTTTCGCTGGCACTAATCCCGTCGTAACCCATGGATTCGGCCCAGGAAGCCTCGGCGGCCACGCCGCCTAGGTCTTTAGAAGCCAAGTGGTATTGAACGCGCATAAAAACCTCCGCCATCAAGTCCGGGAACCGGGGAATCTAGTGGGCCAACTGGAAACCGTCCCAAGTATACTCCAGGTTCCTAGATCGGATTGGACTGAGCGGGGGTTGGTTAGCCTGAGGCGGGAGTTAGGGAAAGCGATCGGACGTTGCAAGCAAGTCCGAAACAACCCGGTCCAATCTATCAGACTCCTTGACGATTATTTGTAGGAATTCCTGGTACGTCCCGTCGGTCCAGCCGTCATGGCCTTGCAACATTTTGCCGCTTAAATCCTTGATGGAGGAAATGGGACTGCGCAACGAATGGGCGATTTCCGCCAATAGCTCGTCATCAAAGGATTTCAGATGGCCTACGGTTCTCCTCGGATTAGCCAATTGCTCTGCGTCTTTTTGGCGAGTTGATTCAATCACGTTAGCGGCCTCTCTGACCAACCCTTCCAGCAGGTAAATCTCTTCTTGGGTCCAGGGAAAGGCATCGCTTCGACCCAACAACAGCACGATCGACCCTTCAACGGAGTACATCAACGGCAAGGCTAGGCATTTCCAAGACTGGTCTCGAACTACCTGAGCGGGGTGGCCTTTGGCAGGAAAGGGGTCGGCGCCGGCACTTACCGCACCTCGATGCAGAGACCGCCGAACCGGCGCGCCTTCATCAATGCAATTGTCCGCTAGATCCACCATCTCTGCCATCAAACCTTCAGGGAATTCCTCCTGGTGAATGATTGAGCCGGCCACGGGCGATTGGCCCGCCGGCCGATGCCCACAGATAAAGGCTAGAGACCATTCCGCCTGGCCAATGTCAGACACCTGTTCGGCGAGAGCCCTGGTCAGCGATGTCAAGTGACCGGAACCGGTTGGCGGCATTTCTACTCTGCTGATCCGCTGATGTCGAAAAGCTTGCCGTCTCGCATGAACGCAGAGCCGGCCAGCTTGGACCAACGGGGAGATCTGTATTGGAATTCAACCAAACCCACATTTCCCATATGGCTGAATATCCCTCTGAGTAAATCGTCGGCATTCTTTAAACCATTGTCCATTTGTGAGACGTTGGCCGTCGGTATGGCTATAATTACCCCATAGCTTGGCGAGTTTTATA
>DAOUHE010000097.1:0-22341 GCA_034428715.1 Dehalococcoidia bacterium
TAAAACCCCTTGATTCCTCCCACCATTCCTCGGAAGTGAACATCCGTCTTCTGCCAAAGTTCGCCAACCCCTCTTCCCGGAGCCGCCGCATCTCCGGAGGCTGGATCAACCACTGGTAGAGTTCTCGGAGGCGTGTTGTTGGCCACTGCCCTGCTTCTATTTAAGATCGGCTTATTCGTGACCAATGTCTCGACTGTCCTTCTAGATATCTATTCTATACCCCGCCTAAGACTCCTTTTACGGGGTAAAGCTACTGTACGGTTCACAAAAGCTCCCAAAGTTCCCAAAGCGAGATTGTTCCCATCCAATGGGAAGATTTTGGGAAGAAACCAGGTATTGGGAAAATTGGGAACGTGACGGCCGTTCCTCAGAAGTTGACAGCCGCCTACTTCCTGAGATCGCCAAACCCTTTTCCCAAAGCCGCCGCAACTCCGGAGGCTGGATCAACCACTGGTAGCGTTCTCGGATGTCCGTGTTCCACCGCCCCGAGGCGTGTTGTTGGCCACTGCCCTGCTTCTATTTAAGTTCGGCTTATCCGTGACCAACTATTCCAAGATCCTGCTAGCGTCCCATGGTATACGCCAAACGCGGGATGTTCCATGCCATCAACTCAACATCAATTGGAAAACATACCCTTGCCTACGATCCATTTGCTCAACGAAGTGTGGGGGCTCCTCTCCCGCCAAAAGGCCGCCAAAGACCTGGATGTAGGTTATCCCAAGCTGAAGCGCCTGTTGGATTCCGGAGCCAACGACGGGGCCGGGTAGTCGTGCCAGGAGGTCTCCCAAACCCCTCCGGGACTTTGGTGGCCATCCTGGCCGATATGATCCGGTGCGCCGTGGCCTGGGAGCAAGGCCTGCCCCAATATCTTGACGGTGATCCTGATGGTGTGGCCGGTATACCCCTTCGTATTCACTATCCTCTACCCCATGGGGGACCATCCCAAGGAGAGGCGGAACGGGAGGATCACTATGACCAATGCCAAGAAGCGCCGCGACGGTCACCGGTCAAAGACCTTCGAAGACCTGAGGGGCCTTCGTGCTGAAGGGTACATTCGGGACTCTACCCTGGACCAAAGGGACGGGTTTGGACCTACGATCCAACGTCATAACATGGAGCGGTTCGCCGAGAGTTACGGAATGGAACTAGGGAGTCGCTGGTACCCCGAGTTCGTTTCCGGGCGGCGAGTTCAAATGCGAAAAGAGTTTCAGCAATTCATCGACGATGCCCACTTGGACGCCTATGACGTTTTACTGGTAGACCACACCAGCCGGTTCGGGCGAAACCAGGCCGAGTGCATCCGCTACAAAGACGAGTTACAAGGTCTAGACAAGGTGGTGGTCTTCGTTTCCCAAGGGATCATCAGCGGCAACGACCGGGACTTCCTGAGCGAACGGATCAACGAGACACTAGACGAACAATATAGCCGGAATCTTTCACGGTACATAAGGGATGGACTGGCGGCCAAGGCGGCCAACGGTCATGCGATTGGCAGGGCACCTTTAGGATACCGGCAAGAGAAACATGATAGCGGACGCGGGGCCTGGTTAATACCAGATGATGAAAAAATGCCAACTCTTATTCACCTGTTGAGAGAGTACTCAACCGGCAGCCACTCATTCAGGATCCTGGCACAGGTACTGAACGCTAAGGGGTACCTAACATCTGACGATAGGCCGTTCACTGAGAGTTCGATCAGCACGGTGCTGAACAACCGTTTCTACTGTGGAAAGGTGGTATATCACCGGGGAAAGCCCGACGATGAGATGATTGAGGGGGTGCACGAAGTACCCGGTGAGGTCCGAGAGCTTTGGGCAAAGTGTCAGGAAGTAAGCCACGATAAAAGGAGGCCCGGGCAACCAAGCCCGATGCAAAAACAACAGCGGGCGTACCCGCTAACCGGGGTGCTCATTTGCGATGGATGCGGAGCGCCATTCCACGGGATAACCAACCATTCGAAACAAATAAAGACCCGGCGTATGGCCCACAGCTGGCACCGGTGCCCGATGCGGCCCCGCTCTGTTGACGCCAAAAGAGTGGAGTCCGATTTTGCAGATAAGGTGCTACGTTGTATCGAATTTAACGAGGGTTGGCGTGATGCGGTGCTCAAAGCCCTTACCAACGAAGGACCGAAGCCAGATCACAGATTGGACAAAAGACGAATCGAAGGGGCAATATCCAATCTCAGAAAGCAACACCTCTGGGGAGCTATTAGTGATCAGGTGTTCAAGACGGAACATGAAGTACTTCGCCGGCAGCTTAGGACATTGACGCCTCCTGCAACGCCGAAGATGCTCCCTAACCTTGACCGGGCCGCTGAGTTGCTAAGAGATCTTCCGGCCCTTTGGCACCACCCTGGGGTAAGTCCTGAACAGAGAAGGGAAATGGCTCGTGAGATATTCCAGGAGATTAGGATGAGGGAAGGCAGGTTGGTGGCTGTGACACCCAACCCGAGTTACGCGCCTCTGTTCGCCTATAGTTTAGCTAATCTCACCGATGTCGGTGGTGCTTGTTCATCTTGAGCCCGTCGAAGGATATCCGAGTTTGGGCACGATGTTGTGAAACAATCAATCACCTCGACCAGAATCATTTGCCGTTGACCCCGAACAACGACCAGCCGGGACGGCCCGTCGTCAATCCGGTTTGGTCCAAGGTCATGCCGGCGCCTCGGGGCAGTTCCAAGACCCGTTGGATGGACCACAGGGAGAAGCCCTGGACCTGCTCCATGCGATTGATCTCATCCATGCTGAAAAACCTGGCGTCCAGGGTTTCATCGCCGTCGTATCGCGGCTCCCCGGAAATCAGATCCAGGCGAAAGACCACGTAAATATTTGCGGTGGGCGGGCCCAAGACGTGGCGGACTCCTATGACATCGGAAACCTTGGCCACGATCCCCGCTTCCTCCAACACCTCCCGCTCAACACCGGGAATGATCTCTTCGTCGGCTTCCACGTACCCGCCGGGAATCTGCCAGGCGCCCCGGTTGGGGTTGATGCCCCGCTGGATCAACAGGGCCTTGCCGTCCCGGATCACCACGGCACCGCAGCCGAAGGAAAAATCGCCAAAGTGGATGAACCGGCACCCTTCGGCCAAACATGCCGGGCGGTCCCGGCCGCCGTCGAATATTACGCCTAATTTGCTGCCGCAGCGGGGACAATAGTTCATGGCCACATACCTCTAAACCAACTAAATGCCGTTTCAATAATCTGAGGCCTCAGATTATATCAGCAGTAACAACTGAATCAGCGGCCGGCAACACGGTTTGGATTGCTGGTGCTTCCGAGATGACTACTATCGGCCGTGCCATCGTCCACGCCTTCGCCCAGGAGGGCAGCAACATAACCATCGCTGAACTGGCGCCCAGCCAGGGTGAGAAAGTGGCTGCCGAGATGGTGGCCATGGGGACGGGAAGCAAGGTTCAAGTCGTGGCCACCGACGTGACCCAGCACGAGCAGGTGAACAAGATGGTGGAGCAGGCCATTGCCGAATTCGGCTCCGTGGATGTCCTGGTCAACAACGTGGGCTGGACCGTAGACCGGCTATTCCTGGAGAAACCCAGAGCGGAGTGGGGAAAAGAGGTGCAGGTCAACCTTTGGGGGGCCATCAATTGCATGCACGGCGTTTTGCCCCACATGACCCAGCGGGAATCCGGCTCTATCGTCAGTATCAGCTCCGACGCTGGGCGTATGGGCGAATACCGCGAGGCCGTCTACTCTGCCTGCAAAGCGGGGATAATCGCCCTGAGCAAATCCATTGCCCGGGAGACGGGCCGGTATGGGCTGAGGGCCAACGTGGTGTGCCCGGGATTGGTGGTGCCGGCCGAGGAGGATTCCATCAGCGATGAGAGCATGTGGAACGAGATGCGGGGGATATTCACCGAGGACGTGTTGGAGCGGGTAAGAAGAGCCTACCTGTTCCGGCGGCTGGGAACCGGCAGCGAGGTTGCCAACGCGGTGGTCTTTCTTGCCTCCAGCGCCGCCAGCTTCATCACCGGCCAGACTCTCAGCGTCCGCGGCGGATATACCATGATGTAGCTTGAGTCGCCGGTTGGTTGGAGCAATACGGCAAGAGGCCCGGGGTTCACCCGGGCCTCTTGCTTTGAACCTTCTTCTAGGTCTGGTCGGCTTAGAGAGCCGCGACCTGCTGCCGAAGAGCCTCAATCTCCTCGAGCAATTGGGCCTGGGTCTTTTTACCTTCGTCGGCCGCGGGCTTGTTGTTCATCGCGACCAATTCCCAGGCACGGGCATCGATCTGAGGCATCTTTTCCTGCACCATCTTTTCGTCCACCGCGTCGGCGACGGAGGGGTATCCGGCCTGCCGGATCATGGCTCGCAGGTTGCCCGACTTGAACTGGTTCAGGGTCCACTTCAGCGTCTCGCCGGAGGTGGTCACGTCCCAATATATTCGAACGTCCTGGTTGCGGGGGCCGTAGTGATAGTGCGGGGCGACCTGGAAACAGTCGAAAGCCAGCAACTCCACTTCTTGTCCGGCGACGTCGGCCAGCACGTGGATGGCCATTCCCTCGTCGTTGATATTCGGAAGGTGGCGGTATTCCAAGCCAAACTTGAGGTTGCCAACCTCGATCTTATCGCCTTCCACCAACTCTGGCATCATGTGATGCACGGTGCGGCGGCCTTCCTGAGCCATGCTCCGGGCCGTAGAGTCCAATTCATCCAGCTTGGCATGCGCCACCGGATTGCTTTCGAGGCTGTTGGCCAAGTCTTCGTATCCGGACCGGCGGACCATAGCGGGAAGGTTGTTCCGGAGATTGTCTAGGGTCCAGCCCAAGGAACTGCCGCCCATAGTCGTCTTATCATTGTGCAGGCGGATGTTATGGTTCTCTGGTCCGTAGTGATAATGAGGAGCCTGGTCGAAGCAATCGAACCGAAGGATTTCGGTATCTTTGTCACCGATCTTCGAATAGACCTGGACGCATAGGCCCTGGTCATTCATGATCTCTTTGCGATAGCTCATCGCGAAATCCACCACACCTGCGTCTATTACGGTTGAACCTTTATCCACGATTGTCCTCCATATTTTCGTTTTCCGGCGCCTGTTTCATCCCTAGAACTCATTTGCTGAGTCCCTAGTGGCCATTCCGGCCTCGGTGCGTATAAACACATTTTAATGCTTGGTGCGCCTCTGTGCAACCACAAATGTAATTCGCGGCCGCTGAACCCTGATTTAGAAGCGAAGACGGCAACAGTACTGAGACCGAACCCCACCATCAAGGGTAAGGCCGTCCCACTTAGGCCAAGACTTTCCGTCAACCAAGTCCAGGTCATCGGCGGCAGAATGTTAATCCGCCCGACTGATCATGTCCGCCGGTTACCCACTTTTGAAATGCCCAACATGCTAATCCAGGGAGTTGGCGACGAAAGTAGCGTCCCAGACTATGAGCTAGTTCCGGTTCCTGGACCCGTATCGGCAAGGAGCGTTGATATCAAAGCAGCCGAACCGGGCAAAGCCCTAGCGTTTTGCCCTGAACGTTGGCCGCAATTTGGGTTCGCATACCCGGGATGGCATGGTGACGGCGGGCTCGCGGGATAGGTGTCCTCTAAGGTTCGCCGCTCCCTTGATACTACCTCGCTCAGGAGATTTACTTGCCATGGGAGCCGGCCTGAGTTAAATTCTTGCCGTTGCTGACGTTTCGTCCTTCGTAACGATACAAGGGTTACATTGGAGAGTATGAGTTGGGGAGAGTATGAGTTGGGGAGAGTATGAGTTGGTCCTAAAACCGGCATACATCGCGGCCCTGGTTTCCATCGTCTTGATGGGAGCGGGTTGCGCCACCGCCGCTCCTCCGCAGGCTTCCGGTGCTAAAGTTCAGCGGGAAGCCGCCGAAGCCACGCCGGAAACCGCGGTTGCTGTTCAAGTTACGGCCGAAACCGCGTCGAAAGGCACGACGTCTCCCGAGGCCGTCCCGGCAAATCGGGGATCGGGAACCGGCACTGAGACAAAGGTGCCAACGCCCGCCGAGTCACTTTCGACCGTCACCGGAGCCCTCCCGGATCGTCTCAGCACCGAGGCTCCGGATACTTCTTTGGCCGCGTCTCCAATTCCCACAACCGCGTCTGAAACGCCGACCACCGCTGTTCCCATCGCGGCCGTGGTTCAACCGCCGACAGCAAATCCCGCGCCAACGGCAACCGGTATGCCAACCGCCACCCTAGCGCCGGTGGGAACCACTCTGCCCACGAGGACTCCCTCGCCCACCCCATCGCCTATATTCGTGGCCACATCGACGCCCATCCTCGCCATCCCGCCTCCCCAGACCGCGCCTCTACCTACTGCCACGCCAACGCCAACAGCCATTCCGAAGCCCCCGCCTACTCTTGTGCCTACGCCCATGCCAGGTTCCACCAATTTCCCCGCTCCGACGGCGACGCCTTTACCGACCACTACGCCAACGCCAACGGCGACTTCGGCGCCCACACCGACTCCCGTTCCCACCATTTCGCCGACTCCCACGGCTACACCTCTACCCACCACTACGCCAACACCAACGGCCGTTCCTATGCCCCCGCCTGTGCCGACACCTTAGTGCCCACGGCGACGCCTCTTCCCACCGCTACGCCACTGCCGACTGCCACTCCAGCGCCCACGCCGGCCCCTACCCTTGAGCCCACGGCGACACCTCTACCAACCGCAACCCCGCCCCCAACACCATTACCTACAGCCACGCCTACCGAACCGCCTCCCTCGGATATTAATGTGGTTATCGAGTGTATTTTTTTCGACGGGTTTGTTCCCAAAAGTGAGGCTGATGAGTATGTCCAAGTCGCTAATTTGGGAACCAGTGTGGTGGACCTAGAGTCCTGGCTCTTGCAAGACGTAGCCGATGGAAGCCCTACGTTCACCTTCCCGTCCTATGCAATCGGCGCCGGAGAGCGGATTCGCGTTTACACCAATGAGACCCATCCCGAATGGGGAGGCTTCTCATTCCAACGTGGCAGCTCGATCTGGAATAACTCCGACCCCGACGAGGCCGGACTGTTTGACTCTCAAGGAGTGCAAGTTTCGACGATGAGCTATCCACCAGGGTGCTGAGAATGCGGAAGCGCTTCGGTCCTGGTCACCCAAGCTTCGTAAGAGCGATCGAGGAAGCTCAAGAAGGAGCACCGTGGTACCCTACGTCCAGGGACGCCCTGCGCCAGGGCTGCTCTTTGGGCCGGAACGCCGTGGAGATTTAGGGTTGTAGGCGCTTAGGGTAATCAATCGTCGTTGAGCCGTGTAGTGATACAGGAGGAAATTATTCATGGAAATCGGACTCAGCATCCCACGGATACCAGACGCTCCCGGTCTGCGTCATTTCGCCCAGCGAACTGAAGAGTTGGGGTTTGAGTGCGTGCTGGCAGGCGATCACCTGGTCCTGCCCACGGCGGGCACGGACCAATATCCATATACCAGCGATGGTTCATTCCAGAGGCCGGCCGACGAGCCGTTCTTGGAAACCATGACCCTGTTGGGTTTTCTAGCAGCCTGCACCAATACCATCAAGCTGGGCAGCACCGTGATCATCGTTCCATACCGGAACCCGGTGGTTCAGGCAAAGATGTTCGCTTCGCTGGACGTGCTGACCGATGGCAGGATGATCTGCGGGGTAGGAGTTGGCTGGCTGGAGAAAGAATTTGATATTTTGGGTGTTCCCTACGCCGAACGTGGGCCGATGACCGACGAATATTTAGAGATATTCAAGGCGCTGTGGACCCAAACGGACCCCGAGTATCACGGTAAGTTCTACCAAATCGACGGCATTCAGTTTTACCCCAAACCGGTGCAGAAACCGCACATACCCATCTGGGTTGGCGGCCACACCCGCCGGGCCTTGCGGCGCACCGCCAAACACGGCGATTGCTGGCACACCACTAGGCAAACACCAGATTTCGTCGCCAAGAACCTACCCTACCTGCGCCAAGAGATCGAGAAAGCGGGAAGAGAGCAGTCAAGCGTCACCATCTCCCTGAAACGCTCACTGCATTTCACCGACATCGGCCTGGGCGAGGGCGCCGGTTTACGGACGGGCGGCACGGTCATCGGCACGACCCAGGAAGTCATCGACGACGTGCATTATTGCCGGGAACTGGGTATAGACCAGCTAACCTACGACTTCCGGGTGGACGGCCTGGACCAGTGCGTGCGGGTCATGGAACATCTGGCGGACAGGGTGCTTCCGGTGGCCCAACGGCTGGGGTAGGCGTAACTAGGAATCCGGCGAACCCCCCAGACCCAAAGCCTCAGCGGTGATCCGCATCTTCCGGTCATACGTGACTAATGGGAGAGCCAGAGTCCTAGCAAGGTTCAAATAGCTGGCATCGTAGGTGCTAAGTCCGTACTCCAATGCCAGGCCGACAACTTCAAGATGGTCGGGCTCCACCCATTTGATATCCAAGTTCAGAATCGCCTCCAATCCTCGTAGCAGGCCAGCCCGCTGATTTGGATAGCTAGCCGCCTTTTTGCGGGCAATACTAGCCATCTCATATCTCAAGAGGATTGGTTCGTACAGATCGGCGTCTCCAATCAAAACGGCCGCATCCGCTGCCTCAGGCTCCCCGAAAGCCACCGCCGCCAACAATGAGGCGTCGGCAACTTTAGCTGGCATCAACGTTACCTGGCATCGCGGTCTTCCCTGATCATCTGAACTGATTCTCTTTGAGTTTCGATGCCTGATTCCACTATCATCAGGTGGACATCGGCCACCGTTAGCCTTTTGGGTTGAACCGCTTCCTCGAGAATTGCGATCAATTCTCCTTGCAAGGACCGGTGATGTCGTTTGGCTTGAGTCCTCAAGCTTTCCATGATTTCTTCGGGGACATTCTTAATGGATACGTTAGGCATGACCAATTCTCATAGGTTTCATATCGACTCCATTATGGAACCACTCGCCGTACCGGTCAAGGGAGATCAGCCGTTTAGCTCGGCTGCTTCCCACCAAATCGAATCAGAGATATCCGGTAGCCCGGTGCCTGAGGCAACCGCCGCCTCTAAAGACCGCTATCGCGAAAGGTCTTGGCATGTTCAGCCAACTCGTCCGCGGTGTGGCGCATCTGTTCTATCTGGGATTCCGAGACATGGCGTTTGACCGTGGCCGGAATCCCGGTGATGAAGGAACGTTCGGGTATCTCCTGGCCCGAAAGAACCGCCGAGTTTGCGGCCACCAGACAATGATTTCCCAGAACGACGTTGGGCAGGACGGTGCAATTGTTGCCCAAAAGGGAACCTTCTCCTACCCGGTCGCAGTGCACCACCACACAGTGTCCTACACTGACGTAATCTTCTATGACCAGGCCACTGCCGTGGACCACTGATCCTTCCTGGATATTTACGTGCTTGCCTATGACGATGGTTTCTTCGCCGTCGCCCCGGATAGTGACGCCGGGCCAAATACTGGAATGTTCGCCGATCTCCACATCTCCGACCACATATGCGAATTCGCTTACCCAGGCGGATTCCGCCACCTTTGGGGTCTTGTCTCCCAGGGTCCTGATCAATGGATTCCTCCTTAAACGTCTAGCGGGCTTTCACTTTGTTAGACTTTCTAGCGGCCCAGCCGCAGGCCGAAAAAAACCGGCCCTTACCCCCAAGGGTACAAGAGCCGGAACGGGTAAAAGGGCTGGGAAACGTTCAGCGGGCCGCACGCATGGAGCGCCGGGCCGCCATATCCAGATCCTTGTTGATTATGGCCTGCCGTTTGTCATATAGGCGTTTACCCTTGGCCAGCGCCAACTCGACCTTCGCCATATGGTTTCTGATGTATATCCTCAAGGCCACGACGGTCAAACCTTTTTCGCGAACGGAACTGATCAGACCGTCGATCTCCTTCTTGTGCAATAGCAGTTTGCGAGACCGCCGGGGATCGTGGTTGTAGATGCTGGCGGCATCATAGGGAGCGATATAAGCGTTGACCAGCCAGAGCTCCCCGTCTTGGGGCCGGGCGTAGGCGTCGGCAAGGTCGGCTCGGCCCAACCGGATGGATTTTATTTCGGAGCCGGTCAAAACCATGCCCGCTTCATACCGTTCCAGGATCTCATAGTTAAAGAACGCCCGCCGGTTGGAGGCGATAGCGCGGTCATTTGATTTGTCTTTGACTATTTGCTTCTTTGCCATGATCCGGCCAAGTTTCGCTATCCTTTTTGGGCCAGTTGCATCTGTAGAACCTCGATGGCCCGGTCCAATTGGTCGTCCTGAGAGCCGTCTTGTGGATTCTCCTGGATGATGTCAGGGTCAATGCCGTCCCCCTCGATCTGAATACCCGAGGGTGTGTACCAGCGGGCGATAGTGAAATAAAGGCCGGAGCCATCGTCCAGCGGCCACAGGTTGTTGACACTGCCCTTTCCAAAAGTGGTGGTGCCGATGATGGTAGCCCGCCCGTGATCGATCAATGTGCCCGACAGAACCTCGCTGGCGCTGGCGCTGAATTCATTGACCAGCACCACCATGGGGATATCCAAGGCTTTGCCGCCGGATTTGACTTCCCAGTCGGTGCGCCGGCCCTGAGCATCGATCTGATATAGGACCAATCCGTCGTCCAGGAACTGGCTGGCCACATTTACCACCGAGGAAACCAGCCCGCCCGGGTTATTCCTCAGGTCAAGCACCAGTCCCACGCCGCCGGCCCTTTTAAACCGCTCCAGGGCATCTTCAAGTTCACCGTTGGTGCTCCCACTGAAGCTGGACAGCCGCATGTGCCCGATCTTGCCCGCCTGCATCAAGAGCCTGACACTGGTAAGGGGAATGACGCCCCTGGTGATCGAGATGAGAACGGGTTCGGCATCATTGACGTGCAGTATCAGCAACTCCACTTCGGTCCCTTTTGGCCCCCGAATCTTGCTAACCGCTTCCATAAGACTGATGCCGAGAGCGCTTTCTCCGTCGATCTCCAATATAGCGTCCCCCGGGCGGATACCGGAATTTTCCGCGGGAGATTCGGGCATCGGCGCAAGGATGGTAATGCGCCCGTCGCGGATGCCCACTTCCGCGCCGATGCCTTCGAAAAAGCCCTTGATGTCCTGGGTTTCCACCGCGAACTGCTCGGGCCTTAGATATGACGCGTAGGGGTCATCCAACGCCTGCAACATTCCCCGGATCGCGCCGGTGCTGAGCGCGTGAGCATCCAGGGTCTTGCCGTCTATATGTTCCTCCTTAAGCAACTCCCAAACTTCGGTCAGCCTTTGGAAGTCGTCGGGCAGACCTTCCAGAACGGGATCCGGTCCAGTTTGATTTTCCGCCGCCGCCTGGGTCCCGCAGCTTACGGCCAGGGCCGTCAAGACCAAGGAAACTAAAAGAGTCAGCGCCACGATTCTTGAACGAAATTTGGTCACTGGATAAGACTCCAGCCGGAAATGTCGAATTCTCGCCTAACGGGCCCTCTAGGCACGGACCCAGAGGCGTAACCGCATTTTAACACAGCCGAATACGCAATCCTCTGGATACGTAATCCTTTAAGGATGCCACCCCTACCTTCCAACGTTGGCGGCATTTATTGACACTCCAAGTAAACCGTTCATTTTCCATCCAACCCACTGCTTCTTAAACGGGCTTACTCGCAAACCGGCTACCTCGTTTCGGGGGGTCATTTCGCCGCTCCCCCAAGAGATTTACGCTGCCACGCCTGGCAATTAACATAATTCTTAGAAAATCTTCAAATTCGTCTTTAAAAATATTGCTTTGCCAACCTGCTGGTTGCTATAAATAGACATAACAAAATCTAGCGTTCCCGACCGATCCCGGCGGGTGCACAGTGACGAGGACCGCAGAGTCATATCTCCAACAGTGATGTCATCCTAATTAGGAACTCGGTAATGCTAAACACCGGCGTGGTTCAGGTATCAGGCAGGGGCACCAGCGTCGATTTCACCATCGACGACACGTCGCCGTTCGACCAGGTGACTCATGGCCTGCGAAAGTATCTGGTGGATAATCGGGGCCTCTGGTCAAAGGGGAGCATCACGGTTAATGCCGGTCTTAGGATTGGATCCTGGGACCAGCTCAACGAGTTAAAAGCGATCATTGAGAAAGAGTCTGGCCTGACGGTTGCACGGTTCTGGTGCTCGCCAGACAGTATCGACCCCCCTTCGTCTCAAAGATCAGCCGCCGGACCTCAAGGCCAAACGCCGGGTCAGACATCTCAAGCGCCGGAATTCCCCAGCGCCCAACAAACTGAGAAACTGGTCCAGCCGCGCGCCCACAACGAGTATCCGTTGGCAAAGCGAGAAAACGGAGCGGCTCCGGCCACCGCATTGAGATCACTTCCGATTATCACAGGCAACCCAGACCTGGGGCCAAATCCTCTGGATTTTGGGAAAGGCGTGGGTCCGGTCACAAACTCCGAAACAAAACCTACGCCCCTATATATAGAATATATAGAAGACGCCCGGGATTCTCTGTTCACTTTGAGCAGCCGAGCTCAGGACACCCTCGATGAAATAGACTATATGGAAAGCCGGCGGGACACGGCGCTGTTCATCAAATCAACCTGCCGGTCCGGGGAGGTCATCCGCCACCAGGGAGACGTGGTGGTGTTGGGTGACGTAAATCCGGGGGCCGAAATCGTTGCCGCCGGTGACATCACTATCTTCGGCTCCCTGAGGGGTTTGGCCCATGCCGGTTCCGAAGGCCTGACCAAAGCGGTCATCATTGCGTACCGCCTGGAAAGCCCCCGGCTGCAAATCGGACCATATGTCGGTGTGGCGGCCGATCCGCTCGGGGGCGAAGGGGCGGGCGAGCGAGACAAGTCGGCCGACCCCACTCCGGTGATCGCCTACTTAAAGCGGCGCTCAATCTACGTGGCGGCCTTCGCGGGACGGTTTGCCAGGTACAGCAGAGGGATACTGTATGAAGGGTAGAACCATAGTCATCACCTCGGGTAAAGGCGGGGTCGGTAAAACCACCGCCACCGCCAACATAGGCTCCGGGTTGGCCATGCGCGGCCACCGTGTGGTTGTCATCGACACCGACATCGGGCTGCGCAACCTGGACGTCATCATGGGCCTGGAAAACCGCATTGTTTACGACCTGGTAAATGTCATTGAAGGCCACTGCAAATTGCACCAGGCCATGATTCGGTCCAAGAACAAGCACGAGTTGTACTTGATTCCAGCCGCTCAATCCAGAGACAAGAGCTGCATTGAGCCCGATCAACTCAGGGAACTATGCGCCGAACTGGAAAATGAGTTTGACTACGTGTTAATGGACTGCCCAGCCGGCATAGAACAGGGATTCAAGAACGCGGTGGCGGCCGCCACCGAAGCAATACTGGTCACCACTCCAGAAGTGTCCTCCATCAGAGACGCAGACCGGGTCATTGGACTGCTGGAGGCATCGGAGTTGCACCGGCCCAAGCTGATCATAAACCGGATCAATCCCGGGATGGTGCGCCACGGTGACATGATGGACCAGCAGGACATTGTTGACCTATTGGCGGTCGACGTTCTTGGATTGGTGCCCGTGGACGATAGGACCATCACCGCCGCCAACCGGGGCGTGCCGGTGGTCTACGATAAAAAATCCTCTTCGGGAGCGGCTTTTCTTCGGATAGCCGCCAGGGTAGACGGGGACGAAGTGCCCCTGATGGAATTGGAATATAAATCGAGTCTCATGTCCCGTTTCAAGGGGCTGTTAGGCATCAACGGGAGAGCTTATTCCCATGCTTGATTTCTTACGCTGGTTGATCAACCAAAGAGAATCCAACAAAGGCCGGGAGCGGACCAAAGACACCGCCCACAACCGTCTCCGCCTAGTCCTCATCCAGGACCGCCTGGACCTTTCGCCCGAGTTGATGGCGGCCATGAAACGTGACATCCGGCGGGTGGTTTCCCGTTACATGGTGGTGGACGGCGACTTCATCGAATTTGAGATCCGCCGGCTGGACGAATTGATGGTGCTGGTATCTAATATCGAGGTGAAAGAGTTGAACCAACTGGCCCACGCCTGATCAGGCCGGCGTGATCATACGCCGGCTCTCCTTGCGACAGAAGGCCAGGAGGGAGTTGGTTTCACTTCTCCCGGCGATAGTTTCGCCCATGATTGTGTGTAAATCCATTTCGCTCGTTGGTACCGACGCCCCGCCGAACCTAAATTGCAGGCGCATGACATGCCCGAAGCAGACGTCATCATCATAGGCGGTGGAATCGCGGGTGCTGCCACCGCCTACTATCTGGCCCAACAGGGCCACAGCGTGACGCTGCTGGAACGGGGCGAAATCGCGGGAGAGGCCTCGGGGGTCAACGCCGGCGGCCTGGGCGGCATCGGCTGGGGAGCAATTCCAGACCTTCAAGCGTACCTGACCATGGGCAGCCTCGAGGAATTCAAGGCCCTCCAACTGGACTATGGCTACGATATAGAGTTCCGCCAATCCGGTACCCTGCAGGCGATACACACCCCACAGCAGTACGAATACGCCCGTGGCCGGATGCTTCGGTTAACATCTCAGGGTTACTCCATGGAACTGCTCACCCCTAGAGAGGCCATGGCCCTGGAACCTGGCGCCAACCCGCAACTCTCCGGTTACCTGTACCTTCCCCTTAGAGGCCAGGCCGACTCGTCAAAAGCGACCCACGCATTTTCGAGGGCCGCCGCCAAACGCGGGGCCAACATCCTCACGGGACAGGACGTAACCGCCATAGCCCAATCGGCCGGCGGGAGTTGGCGGATTCAGACGTCCAGGGTGGGATCAGACGGAGACTTCCGTGCCGGCTCATTAGTATTGGCGGCAGGCGCATGGTGCCGCCCGGTGGGGGCTCTGCTGGGAATCGATATCCCCATCGCGCCGGTCCGGGGACAGATGTGGGCCACCGCTAGCATGCCGCCAAGGGTCTTTCACACCATAGGTTCAGTTGAATCAGCCCACGACTGGAACCAGCATTCAGAAGATGAAGACTCGCCGCCGGAGTTGACCCACCGGGGCGAGACGCGGCTGACCAGGCATCTTTACGGAAGGCAGACCAAAAGCGGCGAGATCATTTTCGGCGGCGACCGGCAGTTGGTGGACTACGACCCAAGACCCGACGCCACTGGGATCGAAGTCAACCGGGGACACGCCGCGGAGGTTCTTCCCTTTTTGCGGGACTTGCCCATCCAGCGTACCTGGGCCGGCACCATGCCTTTCTCCCCGGATGGCAAACCCATCATCGGCAAGATTCCCCTGAGGGAGAACCTCTATATCGTCGGAGGTTTGGCGTCGTCGGGGTTTGGCCGCGGTCCCATGGCGGGCAAGCTGCTGGCGGAATACATCCATACGGGCCACCTTCCCTCGGTATTAAACGAGGCTGACCCGGCCAGGTGTATCGCCTCCACGATATGAACCCTCGGGTTCGTGGGACAGACGCCACATATTTGAAGCGCATGTGGTACCGGCTGTACAATACCTCAGACAATTAGACACACCTCCGAAAGAAGAGATAATGGAAGTGGGAGATGTCAAAAAACAGGTGCTCGAGACACTCGAGGACCTTCCGTCAGACGCAACGGGGAGGAGGCCATTGAGCGGCTTTATTTCCTGGCGAAGATCCAAGAGGGTCTAAGGCAGGCGGAGGCCGGTCAAACGGTGCCGCACGAAGAGGCCAAGCAGCGGCTGCTCAGTGACTGAGGTCAGGTGGACCAATCAAGCGATAGAGGACGCCCAGTCCATCGGTGACTTTATCGCTCGCGATTCGCCCCGGTATGCGTCATTCGTGGTGGAACGGCTGGTTGGTGCTGTGGAACGGCTTGAAACGTTGCCTCGCTTGGGGCGGGTTGTCTCCGAATTCAGAGACAGCCGGTTGCGCGAGGTCATATCGGGAAGCTACCGAATAGGCTATCAATTACTTGATGACACGGTCGAAGCGCCCACCGTTTACCATGGTGCTCAAATCTTCATAGATCCTCGCGGTGGATAACAGCAGAAGCATGAGGGGAAACTATGCCTGCCAACAAGATCAACATCGGCAATGTAGAAATAACGTCCCTCTCCGATGGGATTCTGGGATTTGACCTGTGTAACTTCTTCCCAGATATCCCCAAAGAGAATTGGGACCCTTATTACCACCATTTGACCCCGGAACACGGCGTTAGTTTCAACCTTGCTTGCTTTCTAATCCGGTCCGGAGGGCACACTATTGCCGTCGACACCGGCATGGGGCCCCGGCCTGCCGATGCTCCCGAAACCCCTTGGGGAGACCTGCTTAACGACTTCCAGGCCAATGGGTTTAAGCCTGAAGACGTGGACATGGTGGTGATGACCCACTTGCACCGCGACCACGTTGGTTGGAACCTGCAGGAGCAGGGAGGAAGATTTGTGCCCACCTTCCCCAACGCCAGGTACTACTTCAGCGCCGCCGACTGGAAGGCCTGCCATGACCCGGCCCTTCAACCCGGCCGGTTTCCCAACGCACCCACCACCGTTTGGCCGCTGGAGGAACTGGGCTTGATGGAACTCATGGAAGGTGAGTTCTCCATCACCGATGAACTCACCACGTTGCCCACTCCCGGTCACACACCGGGCCACATGAGTATCATGATTGCCTCTCAGGGTGAACGAGGCCTTATCCTGGGCGACGTGTTGCACAACACGGTCCAGGTGCACGAGACCGAGTGGGTTTCGAGAGCCGACATCGATCCCGAGACCACCCGCGCCACCCGGCGGTCCATGATGGAACGGCTGGAGCGGGAAGGTTCCACCGTGGCAGCGGTTCATATGCCGGCCCCGGGCTTCGGCAAGATCGCCCGGCTGGAAGGCCGGCGTTACTGGCAGGCGCTTTAGGCGCCGGGCCGGGCAGACCAGAGGTCGCCGACCTTATTTTGATTTGTGTCGTTCTGAGCGAAGCGAAGAACCTGGTGTGGCACGGGGCGGCCCCTCCCCAGATTCTTCCGTCGCTTCGCTCATTCAGAATGACATCCAATTGGAACTTATCTGGCTAGGTATCTCCAGTTCGTATTTCTGAACATGGTGCGTTTGGACTCACCATGTCTCTACGCTAACCCGACATCACGTCAATTCCACCGCGGGCTTCCCCCCACGGCTGTAACATCCCCCATCCGCCGTTGACAGCCGAGCCTGCCCAAACTACACTCGCCTTTATAGGGGTTAGCTGGGCTTCTCATGACCGATCCCCCTTCTCCACGAGTCCTACAGAACACGGGAGCCGCCGCCTATGGCACGCTTTGAATACTTGGAAGCCCGGACCCTGAGACATGCCGTTTCGTTGTTGCAGCGCCATGGCGATGAGGCCCGAATCGTCGCGGGGAGCTCCGACTTTCTGGTGCGCTGGCGCGCTGGCGTCTGGCAACCCAAATACGTGGTGAACATAGGCCGTATCGCCAGCCTGGGCCGAATCAGCTACAGCCGCCGCTTGGGGTTGCGGTTGGGCCCGCTGGTCAGTTTGCGCGACCTGGAAACCCATGCCCAGGTGCGCCGTAATTATCCCGCTCTCAGCGCCGCCGCATCTTCCTTTGCCGGAGTCCAGGTGAGGAACCTGGCGACGGTGGGCGGCAACATCTGCAACGCATCCCCGGCCGGTGACACCCTGCCGGCGCTGCTGGCATTCGACGCCCAGTGCAAGATCGTTGGACCCGAAGGCGAACGATGGACGGCTCTGAATGATTTTTTCACCGGCCCCGGCCAGACGGTGCTGCAAGGCGGAGAGATCTTGACCGAGGTGAGGCTGCCCCCGCCGCCGCCCAACGCGGGTTCGCTTTACATAAAGCACAGCCCCAGGGGTGCCATGGACATCGCGACGTTGGGCGTGGCTTCGTTCATATCTTTGGAAGACAGCGGCCGGGTCTGCCGGAACGTGAGGATTGGTCTGGGCGCCGTGGCGCCGACGCCCATCCGGGCATCCTCCGCCGAAAGCATCCTTTGGGGACGGGAAATAACAACCGAGCTGATCAGATCGGCGGCCGAAGCAGCCCGTGCCGACGCCAAACCCATCGACGACGTCCGCGGCTCGGCGGAACACCGCCTGGAAATGGTGGAAGTCCTCACCCAACGCACCCTGCAGCGGGCCCTGGACATGGCCAAGGGCAATCCGATGACCTTCGAAATGCAGAGGGAACTGGCGGTGCAAGCAGCCATTTAGCCAAGGACTTATAGCCGGATATCCTATCCGCTGAATTCAACGCCGGTAAATTCGCCCAGTTATTCTCGAGGTAGTGCTATGAAAAAAAACCTTCGCCTGACCGTCAATGGCGAAACCAGGGAGTTTCTCGTGGAGCCCTACTACTCGCTCCTGGACGCCCTGAGAGACGAGCTTCATCTGACGGGCACCAAGAAGGGCTGCGACGAGGGCGATTGCGGGGCATGTACTGTCCTCATGAACGGGAACCCGGTCACGTCATGTCTGGTTTTGGCCCACAGCGCGCACGATGCCGAGATAACCACCATAGAGGGCATTGCCGGTCCGGACGGTCTTCATCCGGTGCAACAAGCCTTCGTCACCTACGGCGGATTGCAGTGCGGCTTCTGTACTCCGGGACTGGTGATGTCGGCGGTGGGCCTGCTGCAGGACAACCCCGATCCCAGCGTCGACGATGTCAAATACGCCATCGGCGGCAACCTATGCCGCTGCACCGGCTATTCCAAAGTCATTGAGTCGATAATGGCCGCCGCCCAGGAAATGCGGAACAGCAACGGCTAGCCGCGGGGCTAATTCGCCAACCATATTCCACCGAGGAGTTATACCGATGCCCGAAAATATAGCGCTGGGAAAGAGCCTGCCCAGGGTTGATGCCATGGAAAAGATCACCGGCAAAGCAACCTACGCCAGTGATGTGTACCTGCCGGGCATGCTCATGTGCAAACTGTTGACCAGCACCGAGAGCCACGCCCGCATCGTCAAACTGGATGTTTCCCAGGCCGAGGCGCTGCCCGGCGTTAGGGCCGTCATCACTGGAAAAGACTATCCCGACATCCGCTTCGGCTCCGGCGCCCTGAGGGACCGCCGCATCATGGCCATCGACGAGGTCTTTTACATCGGAGAGCCCTTGGCGGCGGTGGCGGCCGACGATGAGATCACCGCCAGGGAAGCGGTGGAGTTAATCCAAGTGGAATACGAGCCGTTGCCGGTGGTGGTCGATCCGCTGCAGGCCATCCGCGACGACGCGGTGCCGGTGCATGAGGACCTAGAGAGCTTTGAAGGATACGGATTCGCCGGCGGTGGCAACAACTGCACCCTTCTGGACGCCGACCGGGGGGATGTGGTCCAGGCGTTCCATGACGCGGACCACACCTTTGAAGAGACGTACCAGTCCCAGCCCATCAACCAGGGCTTCTTGGAACCCATGGCCTGCGTTGCTGAAGTTGAGCCCAACGGCAGGCTGACAGTGTGGGCATCAACCCAGGGGCCGTATCAGGTGCGGGCCCAATTGGCATCGGTTTTGGACATTCCAGTCTCCCGCATCAAAGTCATCGCCATGGAATTGGGCGGCGGTTTTGGGGCCAAGCTCCGGTTGGCATTCGAGGCCTTCCCCGCCATGCTAGCCATGAAAAGCGGTAGGCCGGTGAAACTGATCAACACCCGCGAAGAAGCCTTCACCCTCAACGGTCCCCGGCTGGAAACAAACATCCGGCTGAAAACCGGCGTGATGAATGACGGCCGCATCGTTGCCAGGGAAGCTTACAGCATCTTCGACGTGGGCGCCTATCTGGGCGCAGGGCCCAACGCCGGAGTGGGACACGCCCTGGGGCCGTACAAAATACCGAACTTCAAGCTGCGCTCCTACGGCGTTTACACCAATAAGATCTACGTGGGCTCCTACCGGGCCTCGGGCGTCGCCGATATGACCTTCGCGGTGGAGTCCCATATGGACAGCGTGGCCCACCAACTGGGCATAGACCCGTTTGAGTTCCGGAGCATGAACGCCGTGGAGGAAGGCGACATTTCGGTAAGCGGCGCAAGGTTGCCCCGCAACGGCCTTCGCGAAACCCTGCAGGCGGTCAAGGAACGGATGGGCCTGCCCAAGAAACTGGGCGAGGCCCGGGGCATTGGCATCGCCTTGGGGGAATGGCGCAGCGGCAGCGGCCCGTCCACCGCGTCCATCAGCGTCAACGAGGACGGCACCATCAGTATGCTAACCGGCTCGGTGGACATTTCCGGCAGCGATACCTCCATGGCCCAGATCGCGGCCGAAACCCTGGGTGTGACCCTGGGCCAGGTGGTGGTGCCCAAGCGCGACACGGACATGGCCCCTTTCACCGGGCCCAGCGGCGGCAGCCGAATAGTCTACAGCCAGGGAAAAGCGGTGCAGATGGCTGCGGAAGACGCCCGGGAAAAGCTGATGGCCCTGGCGTCGAATCGGCTGGGCGTGCCTCCCGACGCGCTGGTTTGCGAAGACGGGACAATCTTTATCCAGGACAACCCACCTCAGCAGGTCACGCTTGCCCAGTTGGCCCGAATGAGCCTGACCTCGCCCCAAGGCCCCGTCGTCGGCACGGCCAGCCTATCCAGCATGCCCTACGCTCCCGTGTTCAACACCCAGGCCGCCGAGGTCCTGGTGGACGAAAAAACCGGCCGGGTAACGGTCACCCGGTTCGTCCAGGCCCAGGACGTGGGCGTGGCCATCAACCCCATGTCGGTCATTGGGCAATTGGAAGGCGGCGCGGTCCAGGGCATCGGCCGGGCCTTGAGCGAAGAGCTGCTGATTGACCCCGAAACCGGCCGGGTGCTGAATCCCTCTTTGGCCACTTACCTGATGCCACTGGCGGTGGACATGCCGGAGATCGAGACCATTCTGATCAACGTGCCCACCGATGACGGCCCGTTTGGCGCCAGGGCAGTGGCCGAGCCACCGGGATTTGGTCCGCCGGCAGCCATCGCCAACGCGATCTATGACGCCGTCGGGGTTCGCATCAAAGAACTGCCATTCACCGCTGAGCGGGTTCTGGCGGCCATCAAAGGCCAGCAGCCGAAAGCGGGCTTTATCGACATAGAGGCTCTGCTACGCGGGGAAACCCCGGAGGAGTAGCCGACAGCCAGGCGCGTAGGGAATGCCATGGCCGGCGCCCCTTCGGCCCTTGGCCCCTTCGAGAAGGAGGATGAACGATGCCAGCACGTACCGGACAGGAATACATAACGGGCCTTAAAGAGCGGCCAAGAGAAGTTTGGATAGATGGCGAGCGGGTAAAGGATGTAACCACCCATCCCGCCTTGAGCAATGGGGTCAAGTCGGTGGCGGCGCTCTACGACATGCAACATGATCCGGAACTGCGGGAAGAGATGACCTACGCATCTCCCACCACCGGCCAACCGGTGGGGCTTTCTTTCCTGATTCCCCAAAACGCCGGCGACCTGGAACGGCGGCGCAACATGATGGCCCGCTGGGCTTGGGCCAGTTGCGGTATGATGGGCCGCTCCCCGGACTTCTTAAACGTGATCTTTACCGCCTGGGCTGGGGCATCGGATTATTTCGCCCAGGACCGTCCCGAATTCAAGAAGAACGTGAGCGATTACCACGAATACATTCGCGAGAATGATCTGACGCTCACCCACGCCCTGTTGAATCTGCAGCGACGCCGAGCTTCCGCGACGATTGACACCCTGAGCGATGACGTCGCGCTTACTACCGTAAAAGAGACCGATGCCGGAGTCGTAGTACACGGCAGCCGGTTGCTGGCGACCCTGGGGCCCATCTCCGATGAGATCGCCATCTACCATGCCGGCAACCATCGGGTGGATGAAGATGGCAAGCGCCAATCTTTTTGCTTTTCGATTCCCTGCGACACTCCCGGCCTGAAGTTCCTCTGCCGGGAGAGCTTCGACCAGGGCCGGTCCCACTTCAACCACCCCTTGGGGTCTCGGTTTGAGGAGATGGATGCGACGGTATTCTTCGACAACGTGCTTGTCCCTTGGGAGCGGGTCTTTCTATTGGGCAGCGTGGAGCTATGTAACAACATCGGTTCGGGCACCCAGTCCGCGGCACATAGCGGACATCAGGTTTTGACCCGGTGCTTGGTGAAGGCCGAGTTCATCCTGGGCCTGGCAGACCTGATCGTTGAGACCTTGGGGTCGGGCTCCAACCCCCACGTGCAAGAACACGTGGCTGAATTGATCACCCAGCGGGACATGTTGAAGGCTTGCCTGCGAGCTTCCGAGGCCGATGCCGCGCCCAACCAGTGGGGTGTCATGTCCCCCGCCATCGCCCCCCTTCAGGCGGGCCGGACCCTGTTTGGCCGGTCGGTTTACCCCAGGATGGTGGAGATCATCCAGCTTCTGGGGACCAGCAGTCTCATGGCCTTACCCACGGAGGCCGATTTTGATACCCCCATGGCTAAAGATCTCAACCACTACCTGGCAACAGATACCACCGGCGCCCGCGACAGGGCCAAACTGTTCCACCTGGCATGGGATGTATCCTGTAGTTCATTCAGTG
>DAOUHE010000098.1:0-2517 GCA_034428715.1 Dehalococcoidia bacterium
AAGGTCAACGACGTCTCCATGACCTGGGGCACAACCGAGGGATGTGGAGAATCGTAAAGATATTGAACCGTCACGGAATCAAGGTGTACGGTGGCTGGAGAGGGGTTCGCCACTTTCAGGGGCTGACCCAGATTCAGCCCGACGGCCTGCTCTACGCTGATGGTCCCTGGGGTAAGACCCTATATTTCCTCGAGTACGAACGGAGCGCCACCACTCCCGAGGAGATTGCCACAAAACTGCGCACCTATAGAAAAGCTTTACGACTGGGGATCAGGTTCCGTGTCATCTGGATAACCGACACCCGCCAGGCTGCCACCCGGTTTCTCGAGCGGGCCTGGAATCTGGACGTCATGGTGGCCACGCTGGACGAGTTGGATGCCGGTCCCATAGCCGGGCCTGCCACGATATGGCGGTCGACGGCCGATGGGAATGTGGAACTGAAGCCATACGAGACCCAATAGGGTCGTCCCGGAATTGCTGCGCATTTTCTGAGAGAGACTCAGGGGGTGAAGGTCTGGCAGATTCACCTATAAAAGCGCCACGCCCTCCTCTTGATTTCCGGGAATTGCTGCGCATAAATACTCGCCGAGGGGATTGAACAGGTACCATTCGATGGCTAATAGAAGAATGCCGGAATTACCCTGGTGTAATCACCTTCCCGCCGGAATTGCTGCGCATTCCTTATCCGTTCCGTTGCCGGTATCAAAAACGCCGAATGCGGTGTCCTCCCAACTCAGTTGGTTCCCTCGGACATCCATATTAGGGTGTCTGGGTAGGCTTCCATGTCCACTAACCTCGCAGGGCGGTCCCTACCCCGCGCAGTCGCCGCTTTTTCTTACGACGAGCTGGAGACATGTTCTCGTCTATTACAGGTTATGACCCTGAGTAGCTAGTTTTCCCGTCGGTGTTTTTTCAATTAACCTTCCAATTTCTGCAACAGATTCTTACTGGGCAGAGATTTTTAGCCCAAGACCTGGGAATGGAATAATCCAGACCTGGTCCAGAATCCTGCCTGAAGCCCTATAACCAACGCTTTCGATGACACGCCATGTTCGCCGCCCGCTTCGGCTGGTAGCGGAGCTTCTTCGCTGCCCCTCTACCCATCGCGCGTTTCATAGCTGCTCCCCGGCTGGACCTGTGCTCAATCACGCGTACAGGGTACCTTCCGAGGCTGGCGGTCGCGGGAGCGTCGGACGTGCGACGCCATACGGGATGAATCCCTCCCTCGCCAGTTTTGGCCGCAGCGCCGGGAGTCGAACGATGACGTCCTCTGCGCAAAAGGTCGCAGTGGCGCGGTATACCATCTGGCGGACGTTGCACGCCTTATCGGCGGCTAGTTCGTCTCGAACATCGGGGCGGCCAGAGCCGCTTCGGTCTGGGTCCCTTGGTTCTCGACCAGACCGGCGATGCCGCAACCTACATCAGCCTGCTCATCGCCGCTGTGATATCGCTGGGAGTTGTCGGTCGGCTCGCCCGTCGATAGCTGGAACTAACGGTGGACCATGATTATGGCCAATGCACCAGACTCGTCTCCGGCCCTAGTCATAGCCCAGCTCTAATTCAGCTTCGCGTTGGATGTCTGCCACCTGTTCATCACCTTCGTTGCCAACGGCTTGGCCAGCGAGTTCATCCTGCCCTCGTTGGACGCGAGCATGCCCATTCTGGTGAAGCAGGACCGCGCCGGGCCGCCGGGGTCGCGGCGATTCTGCGGTCAATCGACATGATCGTATCGCCCATTCTCTCAGTTGCCGTCTACGTACCGTTCGGCCTCATCAACGTATTTGTCATCGACTTTGCGACCTTCGGCAACAGTATCATCATCCTCGCGCTTTCGATAGTTCCACAGACCCTCTACTTGCCGGAAGTGGCTGCAGCCTCGATCTTGTCGGCGTTCCGTTGCGGTGTCAGGTGCTTGGCGGGGAGGCGATTGTTCATCTGCCCGAATTTCTCCGAGGCGGCCTCCATGTTGCTAACGCTGGCCGACACCACTGGCCCTGTTATTTTCTAACGACACAGGTGCGACGATGACGCTGTCCTGCTTCGGTGCGGGTTCGCTATCGGCGGGGGCATTTCCAGTCGCCTGGCGAGGCCCGAAGCCTCGCATGAACGGCGACCCAAGGCGGTGGTGCTTGCCGGGGCTGGAGGGATCGTGGCCGGCCGGCGCAACAGCCTGGCATTACCGCCGCTGGCGTCTTCGTCATAGGCATCGGGTTTGTGTTTGCCATCGAGCTGGACTGCATGATCTGGCATGTAAAGGCGGCCCCGAAGTGATGCGCAGGATGTTCTCGCTGCGGGTGATGCGCGGTGTCTTTGTGCTGTCCCTTGGGTTCTGGTCGCGGGAGACCTTCCCTTCCACGTCCAGATACCACTCATTGAGCGGGGCGGCGACTTGGCGGGGAGCATCGGCACACTCATCGTCGTGGAAGCTGAACTTGGCATGGCCCTGATAAACATTGTCGTTGGTGCAACACTCATCGCGTTGGCTGTCGCGTCGTTCATAGTGCGTCCGGTCTGGCG
>DAOUHE010000099.1:0-5450 GCA_034428715.1 Dehalococcoidia bacterium
GTCACGGAGCGAAATGCCGCCCGAGCCACCATTAACTGGCGGTTCAACACCCAGGACGCCAGGGGCAAACTTCACCGCCTCTATCCCTTCGATTCCAAACATGACTGACTACTAGGGTCCCAGCTAATCAAAGTACGATCGATTACATATCGCCCAATGTCTCTTAGAGCGTAACACGTATATTTGGGGTTACCTAGTGAGCTTTACCGAGGATATAGAGTCCAAAGCAATGCCCATTCGGAAGGCGATCCTGTCCCATCCCTTTATCACCGGGGTGGGTGATGGGAGCCTTCCGGTCGAACGGTTCAAGCACTACGTTGAACAGGATTACGCTTATCTCATCGACTACAGCCGGGTTTTAGCGGTGGCTTCGGCAAGAGCGCCCGCCTTGGAGACCATGAGTTGGTTCGCCCGCGTCTTGGATGAGACCCTTAACACCGAAATGGAGCTGCATCGGGGCTATTGCGCCAAATTCGGCATCACCCGGGAGGGATTAGAGGCCACCCGTCCCGCTCCGACCACCGTCGCCTACACCAGCTTTTTGCTGAAAACGGCCTACCAAGGCAGTTTCGGCGAACTGGTGGCTTCGCTTTTGCCTTGTCAATGGGGATACTGGGAGATCGGAGACCATCTGGCTAGAAGGGGAGAACCTCAGCAGGCGCCGCTGTATTGCGAATGGATCCAGATGTACGCGTCCCAGGAGTTCGCGGCCCTGGCCCAGGAGATACGCGTCCTGGCCAACGTGGTGGCTCAAGACGCCGGTCCCTCACAGATAGGAGCCATGAGCCAGGCATATTTAACCAGCCTCAGGTTCGAGTACCAGTTCTGGGAGATGGCCTACAGTCTGGAACAGTGGACCATTTAGCCGGTTAACCGCATCTGGTGGATGTCAGTTTTTGACCGCCCGGAATATTAGGCAGGGCCAGGAGAAACTGATGTCGCCGGCGTCATCGCCTTTGATCGGCTGTATCTGAAAGGCCTCTTTTACCGGGGCGGGTGCCTCAAGAAAATCCTTCCTCAAAGCCTTTGTTTCTTCTTCAGAGGTGGCGGTCCTGGCAGCCCAGTCATTGAACCTGAGGCCGATCCGGGTGGATTCCCGTTCCGAAACCCTCAACCCGCGGTCTTCCATCAAACTCTCGATGTGGGTGGCTTTTCGGTTTTCGATATGGCTGAAGTCCCGCCGCAACTCGATGGCGTTCATCCAACCGGCAATCTCATCGTCTTCAGGCGCCACGCTATCAGCCATCAGCAGCACGCCGCCGGGCTTCAACACCCGGCAGACCTCATCCAACATGGCATCGAAATCCAAGAAATGGTGGGCGGCCATTCGCGTGGTAACCAGGTCTAGAGAGCCAGGCGCCACGGGCAACGCTTCCGCCACGTTACGGCTCACGGCCACATTTGACAGTTGACGTTCCCCGGCGATGCGCTGAGCCTGTTGCAGCATTCCCAAGGTCGGGTCCACGGCCAACACATGGTGCGAAAATTCGGCCATGGCAAACGCAGTGAATCCCGCTCCCGTGCCCATATCCAGCGCCCAACCAAATCTCCCGCCACCGTCCAAGGCTTGAGCCGCCATCTCACGCACAACATCCAGGCTGGGATCATCTACATGGACCGGGCTATTAGCATAGACCGCCGCCTGGGGGCCGAATACCTGTTGGGCGGCGCTCTCCCGCGGATCTTTATCCGAACTCATAAAAATCATTTCCTATTTTGGTGCTGTTGTTCCTGTTAGCCGGCGCTGAATCTGTTGCAGGGCCGGAAACATACGAAGCCGGATCAGTCGCACCGGCCTAGCCGTCCAGAGGAATGGTGGCGCTGACCCTCGGCTCATCTCCAACCGACCGGGTGGTATGGCCCTGGCCCGTCAAGTCTTCGGCCAAAGTTACGTGACCCGGACCATACCGATGGACCGAGCCATCGCCCAGACCGATCTCCACGCCTCCGGAAAGGGTGATGACATATTGGCGCCGGGGAGCGTTGTGCCAGTCAGAGAAACGCCCCGCTTCGCTCTCCCGAAAGGAGATTCCTTTGGCGTTTTGCAGATCGGACAACTCGGGATGGTCGGCCAGCGACAACTCTTCGATATGGCTCTGGCCGTCGTCGCCGGTGTAAAGCCTCATGATACTCATGGTGATTCCTCCTGATCGGTTTCCTTCAGCCTTGTATTACGCCTTCGATGCCCTTGGGCAGCCAACCTAGATTAACGCTTCTCGACGGGACTGGCAACGGGGCTGGCAACGGGTTGAACGCGTACCGGTGTCGAATCATCACCAGGAGTGGTAATATCCGGAGGTGTAATCATCCCACGATGGCAAATTCCCGAAAGACGGACGAGAGGAACCATATGGACATTGGCGTGGGCTTAGACGCAAGCCTGAACCTATCCCTGGACGAGGAAGCCCAACTATCGGAGGAGGCCGCCCGGCTGGGCTACACCAGCATTTGGACTCCAGAAGGCACCGGACAGGACTCTTTCCAACTGTGCGGCTACCGGTGGGACGCCAGCCGCAAGGTGACGCCAGAAGGATTGGCCACCGGTATCGCCGTTTCTCCGGTCATGTACCGCACCCCCATGGCCTTCGCCATGAGCGGAGGCACCCTAAGCCAACGGACCGGAGGCAAATTCTTCATGGGCATCGGCACCGGCGGCGCCTACCGCCCCCGTTCCCGCCGCGCTCTGGGTTTACGCAAGTTTTCAGCTATGGCACTTATGCGAGATTACCTGGCCACCATAGGGAAACTGGTCGCGGGAGAATCGGTCGATTATCAGGGCGAAGTAGTGACATTGCGGGATGCCAAGCTGGCCATAGACCCGCCCCCTAAGACCCCGGTATACCTGGGAGCGCTGGGTCCCGAGATGCTGCGCCTGGCCGGAGAGATGGCCGACGGGGCTTGCCTGAACTGGTGCAACCCCGAACGCATCGCCTGGAGCCGTGAACGCATGGCGGAAGGTGCCGCCAAGGCCGGCCGGGACCCATCGGAAGTGAAGATGGTCCAATACATCCGGGTCTGCGTGGACGACGATGCCGACGCCGCCCGCCTGGCCTATGCCAAGTCAACCATGGGTTACGCTCTTGGCGCACAGGTTCCCACGGACCGGGAACGGCAATTGGGATACCGCGCTCACTTTGAGCGTATGGGCCACACCGAAGAGTTGGCCATGCTTGACCAAATGCGGGAGAAGGGCGCGTCCAGAGACGAGGTTGCCACCGCTTTCACCAATGAATTATTGCAAGACGTGGGCTATTACGGACCCGCCGCCGGCGCGGCTCAGGCGTTCAAGCGGGTATCCGAAGGACTGGACACGGCCGTAGTCAGGGTGGTGGCCAGCCGCCCCGGATTGGAACCTATCCTTGCGGTGATGCGTGCCTGCAAGCCGGAATTGATCCAATAGCTGAACCGGGTGGGCAGCCGAAGAACTGCCTCTGCCGTTGAAATTGCCGGCCCTCACTTGTCATTGCTTCGAAATTATGGATTTCTGTAAGCTTCCAAGCCGTCCCCCTTCAGAAGGGGGACCACAGGGGGTCGTCTCCCCACGGCGCGAAGGGCCGGGGAATTTCCCATACTTCTTCGAAAATTCGGCAGCCGGCGTTCTCTGGGCATCCGGTGCAGTGCCGGTTTCGTCCCGAATTCCGCCGGTGGTGACCGGCGAGGATGATGCTCTCCCCGGTTAGCGAGCCTCAATTCGCGGCTTTCGACCCTTCGATTCTCTCGGGGTGACATGCTTTGGCGGCTTTTGAGGAGAAGCCCGTTCTATGCTGGGGGGATGAGTTCTTCCCGGCCTTCCTCTATGGCGTAGGTGGCTTCCAATTCAGCCGCCGGACTCCTCTATGAAATTGGAAACCACGAAATTAAAGATCTCCGGCTTCTCGAAATAGACCGAATGGCCCGCTTCGGGAACGCTGGTCACACGCGCGCCGGGTACGTATCTAGCCCCAGCCTCTACCACCTGGGGTGGGGTCATCTGGTCTTCTTCGCCCACTATGAACAAGGCGGGCGCCGTGATCCCGCCCAGTTGCTTTGCATCCGGTCCCGGAGACTGGGCAGTAGCAGACGGGCGGGGCGGGTTGGTGCTGGATATCTGCAGATACAGATTCGCCAACTCGGGGTTCCGTTTCCTAAATCCCGCCGAAAGAGCCCGGGTCCCCACTTGCTCCGAAGACTGATGGCTCTCCCGCCACTTCCGGTGCAGCTCTGAAACCTCCTCCACCGCCATGCCGCCCACGGTATCCGCCATCACCAGGCTCATGGTGCGCTGGGGATGGGCCACCGCGAATCCCAGCATGGTCCGGCCGCCCATGGACTGGGCGACCAGATGGGCCCGGTCCACATTCAGGTGATTCATCAAACCGGCTAGTAGTCGAACATTTTTGTATTGAGTACTGAGCGAGAGTAGTCTACCAAGCACAGGGCGAAGAGGATTGGGGCGTGTGAGGAGGGGATGCTGATGAAGAGATACCGGGTCAAGCTGAGTGCGGAGGAGCGGCAGGAACTGAAGACATTGGTGTCCCGTGGCCGGGGGCGGCTTACCAGCAGACCCACGGGCGCATTCTGCTGCTGAGTGATGAGGCCCATGCGGAGGGGGCCATGAAGGATGAATAGATTGCCCGGGTTCTGCAGATTGGCCGCGCGACGGTGGAGCGGGTGCGCCGCCGTTGCGTGGAGGAGGGGGTTGAAGCGGCCTTGGGACGCAGAGTGCAACTTAACCGCCGCCAGAAGAAACTGGACGGTCAAGGGGAAGCCCACCTGATTGCCCTGGCCTGCGGAGAACCGCCGGAAGGCCGGGCCGGTTGGACGCTGAAACTGTTGGCCGACCGGCTGGTCGAATGCGAGATAGTGGAGAGCATCAGTCCCGAAACGGTGCGGCAGACGCTCAAAAAAACGAACTCAAGCCTTGGCTGAAGGAATGCTGGTGCATCCCTCCGCAAGGCAGCGCCGAGTTCGTCTGCGCGATGGAAGACGTGCTGGAAGTCTATCAGCGCCAGTATGCGGACACTCATCGCGACACAGGTCGCTAAGGTCATAACGATTCAGAATCTCTTGGACTTTAGTAGTTCATTCATTTACTGAGAGGGTGTGTGACAAACTTTATCAGGTTGGTTTAAGCCTTTTGAGCATGAGGTGGACCATCGCTATATGGACCCAGGTCTCGCCGGTTTCCGGCAGTTCCTCATAGTCCTTACTAAGCCGCCGTCACCGGCTCAGCCATGCCAGTGTCCGCTCTACCACCCACCTTCGGGGCAACACCTCGAAGCGATGGCTGTCCGGGCTGCGGCGCAACACAGTCAGCAGCCATCCGCCGGTGGACCAAGCCCACTCCACCAACCGGCCCGCGTAGGCTGCGTCGGCCCAGATGTCCGGAGCCGGGGAAACCGGCCCAGCAGTTTGGCCAGCACCAGCATGATTCCATCCCGGTCCTGGATGTTGGCGGCGTGAATCACTCC
>DAOUHE010000100.1:0-9572 GCA_034428715.1 Dehalococcoidia bacterium
AAACTCGCCAAGCTATGGGGTAATTATAGCCATACCGACGGCCAACGTCTCACAAATGGACAATGGTTTAAAGAATGCCGACGATTTACTCAGAGGGATATTCAGCCATATGGGAAATGTGGGCTAAAGATTCCTCGATTCGGACCGGAAAACCCCAGGCCGGCGTGGCGAAACATCGTTGCGGCACCCTCACCCTCTTGAAGCGATTCTTCGGGGGAGTGAGTTCCGCTGGCATAGGTCAGCCTGCCGAGTAACGTGCTGCCACTTCTTCCATGCGGCGGTCCGTCCTTCGTTTGCCCCTGTTGGGCTTGAAAGAGATATACCCGAAAGCCACCACCCCTAGCACGGCTAGTACTGCGGCCAGCACCAAGAAAATCGTACCGAACACCCGCGGGTCCAACACGCCTCCGGCCAACACGGCTAGTGTCACCACCCATAGACCAGCCACTATCAGCATGAGGGCGATCAGGTGCGGCTCGCTTTTCAGCAAGCTAAACGCATTGAAGATTCCAGCTAAATCGATCATGTTTGCCGCTCCCCCTTATCTTTGGGAATGAAGTTACCTCAAGCCAGTCAAAATCACCGGATTCAAGAATTCTAACGAGATATAAGCCACGGGAACCGGTGATTCTTAGCGAGAGAATTATACGGAATACGCACCTTTTGAGATATTTTGGAAGATTACATGTTTACTCTACGGGCGCACCCTCTGGTAAAGCAAGGTCGCGCCCCGCGTAAGGCCGTGGTGGTGCCGCTTTGCGGTGGATTCGATAAGTGGTAATATCGAACTTTTCTAGTCAAGACTAGGCCAAGCCAGGCCTCTATTGTGAAAAACCTTTGAATTCCGGCGAAGTAATCGCCGTATTGGGGGTAGCAATGGCGCCTATAAATGTGGTTGTCAACGGAGCTACCGGCAAGATGGGGATGGAAACCGTCGCGGCGGTAAGGGCTGTAGACGGTCTAGAGTTGGTGGGCGCGGTCTGCAATCGGGAAAGAGGTCCCGTTCTGACCCTGCCCGGCGGCGCAGACATCCCCCTATCCACCGATTTGGCAGGCTTGCTGGCCCAGACGCAACCTGACGTGCTGGTGGACTTCACCAACGCCGCCGCTTGTATGGAAGCGGCTCCGGTGGCGGCGGGCCGTTCCATCAACCTGGTGTTGGGCGCCAGTGGGTTGACCGAAGAACACCTGAACCAATTGGACGCCATGGCCAATGATGGGAACATCGGTGTGATCGTCGCACCCAACTTTGCCTTGGGCGCCGTGGTTATGAAGCGGCTTTTGGAGCAGGCGGCGCCCTATTTCGAGTATGTAGATATAATCGAATCGCACCACGAAGCGAAAATCGATGCCCCATCGGGTTTTGCCATCGCGCTGGCCAAGGCGATTGGGGACCCGAGAGAGTTCAAACGCAACCAGACTGAGAGGGAGAACCTGCCGGGGACCCGGGGCGGCGATTATAACGGAGTCTCCATCCACAGTATCCGCATGCCCGGCCGCAGCGCACATCACGAAGTTATTTTGGGGACGGCTGGGCAGACCTTGACCCTGCGGCACGATACCCTGGGCCGCGACTGTTATATGCCTGGCGTGATCCGTTGCATCAGAGATGTTGTGAACCGAAAGGGGCTTGTGGTAGGCTTGGAAAACATTTTGGGCCTGTAGACGGTCGTCCTTAGGTTCCGGATAATCGGACTATCCACGCGGTTACAGCTCTTATTAAGGCCATCTTCACACCGGGGAAACGTTGTGAGTTCTCTCTATAAAGGCCGTGGATATGAACCTCTATATCGTGGGCGCGATTGTTGTTCAAGGTCTAATTTCAAAGGTTGATGCCCTGGCCGGGGCAATTGTTGGATACCTGGTTACGACAGGTATCCTGATCTGGGGCTGGATTCTATACAGCCAAGGAGACGCGGTAGCGTTCTTCGGCATTGTGTTTTCGCTACCCGTATTTGTGATTGCATGTTTAGTCTGGTATGGGTTCGATACCTTTGAGTTGGTTGGGGCATTGAATGGTGGAGAACTTGACGAAGGACCGACCTCCCTGGATGCCAATAGAGACACCGACGCGACAAATCCAATAAATATCAGTGCCGAATCAGTCTCACCTCAAATACCTGCGTCCCAACCTTCTGCCAGCAACGTGGGGGTGCCACGAATCAGCCCGGTGCAACCACAATCCCATGTCCCGATTGTGGAGAACAGAACCCTAGATTCGCGTCTAGTTGTGGTAAATGTGGCGCGAGATTAGTGTAAAGAGCATGAAAAACCTGACAATAGCGGTGGTGGGCGCCACGGGAGCGGTGGGAGTGGAGTTCCTCCGCATCATGGAGCAGCGCCACCCTGACCTTCCCAACCTCAAGCTTCTGGCATCCAGCCGGTCGGCGGGTAAGCGCATGACCGTGGGGGGACGGGAGTTGGTGGTTGAGGAGACTACCGAGGACTCCTTTAACGGCGTGGACCTGGCTTTCATCTCGGCCAGTTCCCAAGTCAGCCTTAAATACGCCCCGATCGCCGTGGCCGCCGGTGCGGTGGTGATTGACGATGGTTCTGCCTTCCGCATGGAAGAGAACGTCCCACTGGTGGTGCCCGAGGTCAACGGCGCCGACGTGGAATGGCACGAAGGGATAATATCCATTCCCAACTGTTCCACCACGCCCCTGGTGATGGTGGCTCACCCTTTGAACCAGGCCAATAAGATCGTGCGCATGGTGGCCGACACCTACCAGTCGGTTTCCGGCGCGGGCGGAGCCCTGATCGAAGAATTACGGGATCAGAGCCGGAACCTTCTTGATGGCAACGCGGGTTCCAGCGGCCCGTCCAATCAAAGAGTGGCCTTCAACGTGATTCCCCAGATCGACCGGTTCCAACCAGATGGCTACACCTTTGAAGAGCAGAAAGTGATTCAGGAAACTCGCAAGATCATGCACTGTCCCGGCATCGCCTTGTCGGCGACGTGCGTGCGGGTCCCCGTCTACGTTTCTCACAGCGCCGCCGTTCACATCGAGTTTGAACGTCCCATGCCCCCAGAAGAAGCCAGGGAGCTGCTGGAGGCCATGCCCGGTGTAAAGGTGGTCGATGACCCGGATCGTGGAGTTTACCCCATGCCCTGTGACGCGGAAGGCAGCGACGACGTGTTGGTGGGCCGGGTGCGAAGCGACGCATCGCATCCCAACGGCTTGGTCCTATGGGTGGTGGCGGACAATCTTCGCAAGGGGGCGGCCCTAAACTCGATTCAGATCGCCGAAGAGTTGGTGGCCCGCCGTTGTCTGAAGCCTAGTGGCAAAAGTGGCGTCGCGGGCCGTTAGGTTCGTGACAGGTGCGAAAAGATTACGAGGTGAGTAATTCATGGCAACAAGCAACGGTACTCTTCAGATTCCTTTATCCTCGCTTCTGCTGATCGACGGTGAGGAGGGACCGGCGGCGGGAGGCGAAGAATTCTACCGGGAAAACCCGGCGGACACCCGTCAGGTAGCCACGGCGGCTGCCAAGGGTTCGGCCGATGATGCCCGGGCCGCCATAGACGCCGCGCGAAGGGCCTTTGACTCCAACACCGAGAACTGGATCTATAATTACAAGCTGCGCGAGCAGGTACTCTACCGTACTGCTCAGTTGCTAAGGGAAAACACCCCTCGTCTGGCGGAGATTGTCAGCCTGGAAGTGGGGATGCCCATCCGCCAGGCTATCCCCCACGTGGGCGCCGCCGCTGACATCTTTGAGTTTTACGCCGGGCTGGCGGGCAAGTTGTACGGCGAAAGCTTTACCCTGCCCACCGGGTCCATGATCAATCTCGTCAAAGAACCCATTGGCGTCATCGGAATGATCACGCCGTGGAACTTTCCTCTGACCCAGACCGCCCGCAAGGTGGCCCCGGCTTTGGCAGTGGGCTGTACGGTGGTGGTAAAACCCGCCAGTTACACCCCGGCCACGACCTACGAATTGGTTAAGCTGATGCATCAGACCGGCCTTCCCAAGGGAGTGGTGAACCTGGTTTCCGGTCCCGGCACAGTCGTTGGCGCTGAAATCGTCACCAGCCGGAAGATCGACAAGATATCTTTCACCGGCGAGTCGGGCACGGGCAAGGATATTGCCGTCCAGGCTGCTAGGGATATTAAACGAATCAGCTTGGAATTGGGGGGAAAAGCACCTTACGTGGTGTTCGACGATGCCGATATGGAAGGCGCTTCCAGGGCGGCAGTGTTCGGCATGTTCCGCAATGCTGGCCAAGCCTGTGGCGCCACGACCCGTCTGCTGGTGCAGGAAAGCGTCCACGACGAATTCCTGGCCAAGGTGGTGGATATTTCCCGGAAGATAAGGGTGGGGAATCCCGCGGAAGATTCCACCAACATGGGGCCGCTGATTTCGGCCAGCCAAGAACAGATCGTGCAGGAATACATAAAATTCGGGCTGGATGCTGGATTCGACATGGTCACCGGAGGCAATAAACTTCAGGGCGGCGTCTTCGATCACGGTTATTACCTGGAGCCGACGATTTTTGATGGCGTGGACAACTCTTCCCGGTTGAGCCAGGAGGAGATCTTTGGGCCGGTGGTGGTGGTGACCACTTTTAACGACGAGGAAGAAGCGATACATCTGGCCAACGACGTGGAGTTCGGGTTGGTCGCCGGTGTGTGGAGTGCCGACTACCCCCGGGCCATGCGGGTTGCCCGTAGGATTCAGGCAGGGACCGTGTGGATCTGGGACAATTACGCCCAGCCCGTGGAAGGGATTTGGGGGGGCTACAAACAGAGCGGCATCGGCCGGGAGTTGGGCTACTACGGTCTGGACGACTTCCAAGAGGTTAAGCAGATATTCACCGATGGTACCGGATTAACCATGAAACCGCCCTACTCCCAGGTCATACCCGAATAAGGTAGTATGCTGGTCCGGGGAATAGTCCCGAGGGAAAAGAGGGCCAGATTCTAGCGGTCCGAAACCAGAACATAATTTAAATCATGCGGGGGAAATGACATGACTGAGATAGGCAGGCTGATAACCGCTATGATAACCCCCTTCGACAACGAGGGTAACGTTGACTACCAACAGGCCAGGCGTCTGGCCAACGCGCTTCTAGATTCGGGCAGCGACGGATTGGTGATCACCGGCACCACCGGTGAGGGCCCTACCCTCAGCAATGAGGAAAAGATTCGGCTCTATGGCGAAGTGAAAGAGGCCATCGGCAGCCGGGGCGCCGTGATAGCCGGCACCACCGACAACAATACCGCCAATAGCATCGAACTTAGCAAAGAGGCCGAAGCGGTTGGCGCCGACGCCCTTCTGCTGACGGTGCCCGCTTACAACAAGCCGCCCCAGGAAGGACTCTATCAGCACTTCAAGAAAATAGCCTCCAAAACCAACCTGCCCTGCGTGTTGTACAACGTCACCAGCCGGACCAGTCTGAATATGACCGACGAGACCACCATCCGGCTGAGTCACATCGACAATATCGTGGGCATAAAAGAAGCGGGCAGCGACTTGGACCAGATAGCCCGCATCATCGAAGGCTCCCGGCAGGATTTTCTGGTCTGGAGCGGCAACGACAACGAAACCTTTTACATAATGGCCATGGGTGGATACGGCGTGGTCAGCGTGGCCGCTCACTTGGTTGGCAACCAGATCAAGCAAATGATGGGCCTGTTATTGGAGGGAGATGTGGAGCGGGCCGGGGCCGAGCACCGAAGGCTGTTGCCGCTGTTCAAGGTGCTTTTCGTCGAGTCCAACCCCATTCCCGTGAAATACGCCGTCAACTCGCTGGGGTTCAACGCCGGGGAACCACGGTTGCCGCTGGTGCCGCCCCAGGAAAAGACGGTGGCGGAGCTGGCCAAGGTCATGGCGAATTACCAGATGGACCTACCGGTGTAAGCCTGGGCGAACCATCGGCGCAATTCCGGAGACTCCGCGAAATCAAAAGGCCCCTTCCGATGCACGTAGGGGCATTTCCATTTAACCGGGATGAATATGAGGACCGGGTTACGGTATCACCGTGTCGACCAATATTGTCTCGGAGCGGCTGGGACCGGTTGATATGATCTGCACTTTACACCCGACCAACTCTTCGATGCGCCTAACGTATTTCATCGCGTTTTCCGGCAGTTGGTCAATACTGGTGGCGCTGGCGGTGGGCTGGTCCCAACCGGGGTGCTCTTCCAATATGGGCTCGCAGCGCCCCAGCAAGCCGGTGTTGGCGGGGAACCTATCAATGGCTTTGCCATCGGCCCGATAGCCTACGCAGATCTTTACCGATGAAAACCCATCCAGAATGTCTAGTCGGGTCAACACCATACCGGTGAAACCGTTGACCATGCGGCTGTATTTGCCGGCCACCGCGTCGAACCAGCCGACACGCCGGGCCCTGCCTGTAGTGGTGCCAAACTCTTGGGCTTTCTGGCGAATCTCTTCTCCTAAGGAGTCGTCGAGCTCCGACGGCATGGGCCCGCTGCCCACCCTGGTGGCATAGGCTTTGTACACGCCCAAAACCCCGGCAATCACGTGGGGGTCTATCCCCAAGCCGGTGCACGCGCCGCCAATGGTGGGCGAGGATGACGTGACAAAGGGATACGAGCCGTGGTCTATGTCCAACAACGTTCCCTGGGCGCCCTCCAGCAAGATCTTTTTGTCCTGGTCTAACAGATCCCTGACGATCTCCTCGGTGGCCCGGACGTAGGGACGTAACAGCTCCCCCCATTCCATGCACTTGGCCACCACGTCGTCTCTGGACAAGGCTTGGCCGCCGTAAATCTTGGTGATCAGGGCGTTTTTGAACTCCAGCGTCTGCTCCAACCTGGGGATCAGGGTTTCGCCGTCTAGCAGGTCTCCCACGCGAATCCCCGCACGGCCCACCTTATCTAAGTATGCAGGCCCCACGCCCCGGCCGGTGGTGCCGATGGCCCCCGCGCCCCTGGCCCCTTCTTCCAGGCCGTCCAGGAGAACGTGGTACGGCATGATGACGTGGGCCCGTTCACTGACGTACAAATTGCTGGTTTCGATTCCGCGGCGGTCAAGTTCATGCAGCTCATTCATTAAATCGTCGGGGCTGACCACCACGCCGTTGCCAATGATGCCCAACACACCTTCCCAGCAGATGCCCGATGGGACCAGGTGCAGCTGAAATGTGCCGCTATCATTGACCACGGTGTGGCCAGCGTTGTTGCCGCCGGCGAATCGCACCACAGCGTCCACCCGCCCGGCAAGGTAGTCGATAATCTTACCTTTGCCTTCGTCGCCCCACTGTGCGCCGAGTACGGCGTATGCTGGCATTGCACCCTCTGTTCTTTGGACATTCGTTCCGTCTTTGGCCCTGCCAAAAGCCTTGGGCAGTATATCAAAATACCCCTATCTTGGGAAGCTAACTCAGGCACACGGCGTTAGCTGACCAGCATGCCTGTTTGGCTGCCACGGTTTCATCGGAATTTTAGTTCCCAAAGGGCGCTGGCCGGTCGTTTGGTCAAACAACGGCTGATCAACCCCAGCCGCCGGAGCCAATCAACCCGCTTTTCACCTCAATGACCCTCTACGGGAGAAGCAAACCGTTTACGCTCGGCGTTTCGGGGACGATAACTTGACAACGGGTAAGGCCTAAGTAAGATACCTTGAGAAGTTTGGGTGCAGTTAGAGTTGGGATAAGGGTTTGGCGTCATGAAGGCCAAACAAAACATTGTTTCCAAGGCGGCGGCGTTTGTCAGCAATATTCCACCATTGGTGGCAGTGCTTGGCGGGATCGCCGGGATTGCTTTGGCAATTGTATTCATCGGAAATTCATTTGGGTGGTGGGATGCCCGCGAAATCGAGCCAGTTTTCCCTTCCCGAGTGATCCGAGGCGACCAAGTAAACATTACCGGAGAGAACCTTGATCTTGTGTCGCGGGTCCTGCTGTCCGACGGAAGGGACAAAGAGCCTGTATTTCTTATGCCGGATGATAAAAACCACTTGACCATTGTAGTTCCTGATGGTGTGGTTCCGGGGGACTACGTTCTAGAATTCATCCGAAATGGGAAAGATGAGGGTCCAAATGGACTGACATCGGTGGTTTCGCCCACCCCTACACCGCTTCCAACACCGACGCCAACTCCAAAACCTCCCTCAGAGGAAAACAGCGAATTAAAATTCGCTGGCCTGAGTTGGAAAAGCGCTCAATTGCAGAACGCCATCGCCCGCACGATTATTGAGGAGGGATACGGGCGCAAGACCTCCGTCGTGTTTGGTCCCATTCCAGATTTGTGGGAGAGCCTATTTGACGGGAGCGTCCACGTAATGATGGAGGTGTGGCTGCCCGACTACGAGAGGTGGTGGGACCAGGGTCTGCGGGATGGCTCGGTGATACCGCTGGGCAAGAGCCTGGACGAAAACTGGCAAAGCTCGTTTGTGGTGACCACTTATCTGGTGGAGGAGAACCCGGGCCTGAAAGCCGTATCCGACCTGCCCGAATTCAAGCATCTGTTCGTCACCGCGGCCTCTGCCCCAAAAGGGTTGCTAAACGGGTGCGTGGAAGATTGGGTCTGTTCTGAAATCAACGAGGCTCAATTGAAGGCCTACGAGCTCGAAGATACCATAGAATTAATCCATCCGGCCTCGGAGGACCGACTATTTGGATCGCTACAAGGGGCTTACGATAGGCGTGATCCTTGGTTGGGATTCGTGTGGGGTCCAACCAAGATTGCAGAGGATTTGGACCTCACCCGCCTCGAGGAGGCGCCTTACTCGAAAATCTGCTGGGACGATGACAAAGGGTGCGCCTTTCCCCTCTCAAAGGTCAGGATAGTGGTGCATCCCAGCTTGATCGCGGAGGCTCTGGACGTCATGGAGTTTCTCAGGAAATGGGACTTGGACACCGACACCCAAATCGCTATTGAGGATCACTTTGCAACCGAAGCCTCCGAGGACTACGAGGCAACCGCCAAATGGTTTCTACGTAATTTTGAAGTCATATGCGTTAGATGGGTGACCCCCCAGGTCTTTGACCAAGTGAAAAACGCGGTCGCAGATCGCTGACGCAGTCAGGGCAACTCGAACCTGCCCGTAGATTTGATTTCCCCGTCCTCGATCTTCCATATTTCGATGGTGTTCATCACGTCTCCGTTTGGGTCAAAATCCTGGGAACCGGCCACGCCGTCGTAATTGATGTCCTTGCCGTTCCGAAGCAGCTCTAAGGCCCGCGCCAAGTCTCCCGGCCCTACGAGTTCACCGGGGGCATTTGCGACAAAGCGTAGTGCGTCCCTGACGGCTGGGCCATCGGCGCTGCCGGCCTTTTCCACGGCCAGGGCGTATAGGACAACGGCGTCGAAGGTTTCGCCGTCGAAGGTTTCGCCTATGAAGGCGTCGGTGGGAAGCTGCCCATACCGGTCTTCGTATAGGGCTTGGAACCTTCGGCTGGCATCGCTTTCCGGTGTGCCGGGCGCAGTACCGTAGAGCCCTTCAAAATGTACCACTCCCAATTCATCGAACCCCGTATTCCCCATTTGGCTCAAACAAGTGATGCGGTAAATAGGCAACTTTCTTGCTTTTCTAGTCGTTACATGAATTTCTTAGCCGTATTTCAGATATAATACATGCAATAAGTTGGCTATTTCAGA
>DAOUHE010000101.1:0-4580 GCA_034428715.1 Dehalococcoidia bacterium
GGAAAGGGAAACGGAATCGCAAGACGGAGGCAGCATTGCCCGCGACCGGTTGGGAAGAGCGTTGACCTTGGTCAATGAGTGCTATGACAACCTGTTCGAACATTCGCCGGTGATGCTGCACTCCCTAGACCAATACTGGAGGTTGGCCGCGGTCAACCGTAAATGGCTGGAGAACATGGGGTACCAAGCCGGCGATGTGCTGGGTCGCCGGTCAATCGATTTTCTAGCCGAGGACTCACGGGCGGTGGCGGTGAGTGAAACCTTACCCCTGTTTTGGCGTACGGGTTCGGCACGAAACATCTCCTACCAAATGATTAGAAACGATGGCCGCACGTTGGATGTCATCCTAGACGCCGATCTGGATACCGATTCCAACGGAACCCGTCGTACGTTGGAGGCGCTGCGGGTAAGCCGTGGTAAGACCGATTGGCAATACTCGATGGCCATCCTCCCGGCGTTGCTTGGACTGACCCGGGTTGGGCGGGCCATCGAGGCAATCCTCGCTGGAGGTTTGTCCGCTTCGGTTGGGGCTTCGTCGGAATATGGCGATTCGCCGGGACAGGCCGTCTTTGGTGGACAAACTGAGTCGTTAGACGACCTGCGGGACGCCGTCAAGGAGGCATCGGCGAGTCTTCACGCCGTTGGGTCCATCCTCGCAGGCTCGGCTTACCCATTGGGGGCGAGGAAAACGAAATGGTTTTGTTGGCCGAGGAGGTGGTGGAGTTCTGCGGAAAACTTCCCTGGCTGACAGTGTCAGAGTCTGCGGAAACGCCATAACGGGGCAAAGAAAATCGTGCCCTGATCTAGCGTATTTAAAAATCTGCGTGGGGGTGTGGAAAAGGCATGGTTGGGGAGGTCCAGCCATCTGGCATCCACCTATTTTCTGCCACCTCATCGCCAAACGCCAATTGACGGGACGGCTGGGCAGCCCCACAATCGGCTGGTGTCGTCCTGGGCTATTTTCTGGGTCTCAGCGGGAGCATTCTATGGTTGGGGGTCAAGCTGACCCTCGCCGTTGCTCTGGTGATCGGTGGCTGCTATGCCGTCACGTCCAAAACCGTGGTTCAAACCGAACCCGAATCAGTCCCGCAACGAGCCCTTGTTCTTTCCAGCCGCCCTACTGCCCGGGTGTATCGTAGTCGACGCCTCGGGATCGAAACCAAGCATAGATGCCGTCCCAATACCGCTCGGGGTCCATGGTTATCACTTCACCCGTACCCGCCCGGGCTATTACCAGGTCTCCCCATGCCGCCGGGTCCCGCCGGCCGCCGTCAACCGGGTTTTCTCCCTGCCAGGTGTTCAGGTCCCCCATGTCGGTCAAGAAATTGGAAAGCACCGCTGGATTGGCCGCCAGCGCCTCACGCACCGTGTTGTCCTCATCATCGACGATGAGTATGGCCTCGACACCACCCTTGGCCCTCCATTCCGCTGTCAGCACCACATCCTCTCCCTCGTTTAGAAAACGGCCATTTCCATCTGACGTGATACTAGAAAAAGGTGGTGATTACCTTTTCGAGAAGGACATTTTGGTCAAGGAGAATCGTCCGCTTGGCGATTTTCCATTGAGTCTCCGGGTCCCGCCGCAACACGTCGTCGCGTTTCCCCACGAAAAGGTTCACTTCATCGTGCAGCCGGTTGGTGTAGACAAAAAATCGGCTTCTCACTTTCACCTGGTCGCTCTGGACATCGTAGACCTGCACGTTAGAAACAATGTGGCGGACGCGCGAGAATGGCTCCTCGCACCAGTGGATGCCGGTGTTGATCTGGCGGACGCGGCCGGCCAGGGTTTCCTTTCCCTCGTCGATCCACGATATCTCCGACTCAGAATCGCTGTTCTCCCGATACTGTTCGCCAAACTTCACGTTGCGCCGAATAGGCATGTGGTAATGGATGTCGTCGGCGATCAATTCTATCCATTCGCTGAACCGGCGCTCGTCGAGCAACTCCGCTTCCATGTACAGGAACTGCTCTATCTCCCGCTCCAGAAGTAGGCGTTCCAGGGCTTGCTCCATCGTGTCGCGAGTTAGGGCCATGTTAGAAACTCCTCCAAGTCCGACTACCGCCTAGTTTTGCTATTATCCGTTAAAAGCTTACGTCCGTGGTGAGCCCTTCGGCTTCGCTCAGGACAGGCTTGTTGAACCGCCCTCCCCACGAAGGACCCTTCGACAAGCTCAGGGCGAACGGAGTTGGTAACGCCGAACTTTAAAAGTAGGTATTAGACCACTGCCAGCACGTCGGTGCAGAAGGCCATATCATCCTCTCCGACTCTATCAGGTTCGTCGGGGAATTCGATGAAGCGGATGAATATCCAACCTCCGTCCATGGGGTTTGCGGTGACCTCGGCGATCGCCCCGTTACGCAGCCTGACCTTGGACCCCTCAGGGATGTCGCGCAGACCGACCGTGTCATCAATGTTTGAAATGTCCTTGGAGCTGTCTTGTTGAGCCATTTCACCCCCTTCCAGAGAAGATAACGGATGCCTCTCCCTCAATTTTCTAAGACGCCCTCCGTTTGGAGGAAGCACCTCCAAGCGCAGGACCACCGAAATACCGCTACTTCTTCCTGACCGGGAAGATCTCGTCCCAACTGCCGGCTTCCATGAATTCCAACCACCGGCGGAAGCGGGCGCGGGCAGGCTCCTCGGAGATCCGAAAGTTGAGAGTTACTCCCGGCATTTGGTCATCGGCCTCCGCATGGCCGAGCCCCATCTCAAAGTTGTACGGCAGGCGCTGGGCTATGGTTCCCTTGCTCGCTGGGAAGCAGTAGTTCCAGTTCTCCATGTCGTCTGATTCGGTCAGGCCGGCGGGCCCGCAGTACCGCATCACATACCTGCGTTGGGCGTCCTTCACCACCTTGGGAGCATTTATGTCCACCGGGTACAGCCGCCAGCTCTCGGTCATTCCCACCCCATGGGGATGCCAAGGCAGAATGCGCCAATGATCTATTATCACGTTGGGGAAAATGCAGAAATGTCCGCCCCCGTGTCCGCCGGAAGGCAGGTGCTGTCCCGCATACCTCTTCTGCTTCTCCTCGGCGGTTTTACGGTAATACTCGTCAACCTCGGGCTGGGTCTGCCACGTATCGGCATAAGGACGCGCCCCAGTCTGGTCATAGATGGTGTTTTGTCCGCCGTGACCCAGATCGTGATCGCCCACGCTGTAGGACCTGGAAGGAAAAGGCGCCCTCATAGGAGACCGGCTTCCGCCCTCCATAGCCCCCTGGGGGCCGATGGCCGCGACGTTGACGGAGCGGTGGGTCATCGCCCCGTGAGCAGCATCGCCGGCAAAGCTAAACCCAGGGAACTTCCAGTTGGTTGGGATACGCCACTTCATGACCGGGTTGAACAGCTCCACCCCGTTGTCGGCGCCGTCGGTGCTTTGAAAACAGTGCCGGATGCTGGGAGCATACGCGCCCACGTAGTCTTCGAAGGAGGGCGCCTTGGGGTCCCACGTGGCCCAGATGGACCCGTAGTAGTTGCACATCTGGGCTACCTCGTGCAGGCCCCATTTACTCTTGTCCAGTTCCTTGTGGTACGCAGCGTCGTAGTATGGAACCCCCACCAACCGGCCATCGGTGTCGTAGCTCCAACCGTGGAACGGGCAGGTGAAGACCAGCGTGTTGCCATCGTCGTAGCGGCAGACCTTCATTCCCTTGTGCCAAAAAACAGTGCGCTTAAAAAGTCAGCGGCGCCTAAACCGATCACAAGAAATATCCCGGCTTTTGGAATGCCCTCGGTTTTTCTGTAAGCTAATAGAACCCCTAACGCAACAAGACCCACAAATGTATCTCCGAGACCTGCAGGGTAAGCAAAAACTCCGGGTATATGTCCCAGAATCATCTCAATTAAAAAGGTTCCAGCCTGTCCAAGATAATCTGGGATATCACTCAAACTAACCCAGAACATTAGGGAGCCCCAAAGCAAAAAAGCTGTTCCAATTTGCATGCCTTTCTTTGGGGACGCTCCACTAAAAACGTACACACCAAGAGTATAGAAGGGCGCCACCATCATCATTGCGACGATGGGTATTACAGTTAAGGCATGACCATCTAGCGATTCAAACATGTAAGACATCCTTTTGGTGATTCTGAAATATTACCACTAGAAAATTGGCAAGCCCGAGCAATGCAGGCACAGTTTGAGCATTACCTCCAATTGGTCAACCTGTGCCTTATAATCGACTACAAGGCCCGCTTCGACGGCCTCGGCATGGGAGACGGGGCCTACGGTGCGCTTCCCTCTCCCCCCGCCGACAGAACTGGCTTCCCGGCCAGCCCCAGGCCGGCCAGGTAGACCACGGCGAGGGTCGTGGGGAGCCAAAAGTGCCTGGACTCGGTATGGCCGATGGGCAGGTGGGCCAGGAGGAAAAGGGCCAGGAAGGTCGCGCCGGGGATCAGTAGGGAGATCCAGGCGAGGCGGGAGCCGCGGGCAAGCCCTTGCCACACGAGGAAGACGACTAGTAGTCAGTCAAACTTGATATTAATGGTAACGTGAAAGATTGAGCAAAAGAGCTACCCTGACTCTGGATAGTGTTGATGGGAGGCGGTGGTATGGTCAGGGAAAAGTATGGAGTCCGGCTGAC
>DAOUHE010000102.1:0-23763 GCA_034428715.1 Dehalococcoidia bacterium
GTCAGCCGGACTCCATACTTTTCCCTGACCATACCACCGCCTCCCATCAACACTATCCAGAGTCAGGGTAGCTCTTTTGCTCAATCTTTCACGTTACCATTAATATCAAGTTTGACTGACTACTAGTCCGGTAAAGAGCGGATGGGCTAGGTGGGTGGAGCACCCAGATTCAATGGTGGCGAGGATTCCCGGCTGCGGACTCATCCATGCTTGCCTGGTGAGGGTCCGATAGCTTGGTGGTGACCATATAAAGCCAAGTCGAACCCAGGGCGAAGGGCTCAAGATCCAAAGATCCATAGGCCTGGTGGTCGCCGAAGCCAGCTTGCTCCAGCAAGCCACAAAGTTCGTGGTAGGTGTAGAGCCGAAGGGAAAGGGACTTCTTCTCGATCTGGCCATGGTGCATGAAGGTCCACTCAGACTCCACCCGGCTAGTCTCATGATCGAATCTGCGGTCTTCCAGCGCCAACAGGTCCCCCACCGGCCACCAAACCCTTGCCTCGGCCTCCATCTCCGGAAGGCGAGTTTCGATGAGGGGCGTGTCCAGAAGAAACCGGGCTCCTCGTTTCAGAGAATTGGAGACGGCAGCCAAAAAAGCAGCATTCCCTTGCTCATCAAAATACCCAAAACTGCTCCAGAAACAAACTGCGCCATCGAACTCCCGCTGCCAAGGGAGGTCTCTCATGTCGCGGCGCTCCCAGTTGACTGCCAGGCGCTGAACATCGGCCTCAGCCCTGGCAGCTTCCAGCAACGGTAGGCTGATATCCACGCCGGTCACCCGGTACCCAAGAGACGCCATCACCAATGAAAGACGCCCCGCGCCGCAGGGCACGTCCAGAATCTTGGCGTCTAGCGGAAGACCCAGGGCCTGTTGGACGAAGCCTGCTTCCTCTCGGGTCCTTTCTTCATCCCTTGAATGCTGAACGAAATCCAAAGCTAAGCCGGAGAAGAAATCGTGCCACCAGTTGGTCTGGCCAGTCATAGAAAGTCTCCAGGGCGTTTGATAAGGCGCGCCCAACGTCATTGCGGAAGATGCGACGCTGAAGAATGGAGCGAGGGTACGGAAATCACATCGCCGCGTCAACCGCAGGGACGCAGGTCTTTTTTGAGGAGCGATGCGCGGATACGATCGGCCGGTTGGTGTGGAACGGCGAATCAGCACGAATCGAACCGCAGGATCGGTTCACACATGGGCCCTCTGCCATTCCTCCTTGTGATAAAATGTCTCTATGGAACAAGAGCGGTCTGGTCCAGAGCCTCTATATTGGGATAATCACCGGGTGTCGGTTAATCTAACGATGATTTTCGCCGTGGCGGTCGCGGTGATGGGATTGCTTTCCAGCAGCCCAATGCTGTTATTTGCCGGATTGGGCGTGGCGGCTTATACCTGGTTCACCAGTCCCCGGCGTTACCTGATCTACGAAAATGTGCTGGTAATCCAATACGGACGTCCCAGGGTAAAGGTCATAGATTTTTCCAACATCTCCCACTTGGAGATGCTCAGTCTTGGGATCGGCGACCGGCTGCGGGTCGTGCTGCTCAATGGCAAGCGGACCATGGTGATTTCCAAGAACCTAGACACATTTAGGGAAAGGCTGGACGATGCGCTGGAACGATACCAGAGCCAATATCCCCAGGGACGACGGGATGAGGATGGGACGTAATTGGGCCCAAGCGACCGCATCATAGACGCGGACCGGGGTCCTGATTTTGAAGGCCGTTCGGAGGATTAAGCCGCGGGGATTTACGCGCGGAGATTAAGTCGACAGGTGGCTTCAATTGATGATTGGCCCCGGTGGCTGTAAGCCCCGGGGTTTTGTCATTACCGGGGATTCTTCTGGGCTGTGTCAGGGGGTCCGTTGGTTATTTCGCGGGCCAGGGTCTCCAGGGTGAAATCTTCCTTACGCAAACGCAGGTCAAAATAGACCAGGGTAGCCCCGATGAACATCCACGGCAGTGCCAGGGTGGCGGCAAAGCTCGTAACCAGAACCCCCAACACGGCATTGGCCCCTCCGGAAAGCAACAGCGCCAGAACGAGCGGAACGGCGACCACAAACCCGTAGCAGGATCCGATGCCGAATAGCCTCCACCAATCTCCCTTGACCAGGGCCGCGCTGCGCCGGAAAGATGCTATCACTCCCATCTTTTCCAGCACTACCGCCTGGGGATAGAAGGCCAGGAGCACTAGGATGAAGATAAACAGGGGAATGCCTATCAGAAAAATGCTTAGGAAGGCGACGGGTATCAACAGGACGACCAGTACGATCTGGCAGATCACTAGGGTGGATCCAAGTTTGAGGGCCCGCTGAAATGACGTCGCGGGGGAGGGAGTAAGACCTGAATAAATGGAGGCCACGGCAAAGATGACCGCGCCTTGGGCAATGGCCGCCAATACGAATCCCAAGATGGTAAAGACCACCTGCGCCGCCAGCGTTGGAACTGCCAGCCCAACTAGGCCGGGCAATTGGGGCACCACCGCTATGGCCAGAAACACCCGTGGGTGCTTGCGGTATAGCCGGATTGTTTCCGAGACGAAATCACCCAGTTGGCGGCGCGCCAAAGCCGGCGGTGCGAGCGTACTGGCGAGTTCGGTTGGCTGCAACACAAGAGTAACCGGGGAAGCGCCCAGCCGGTTGCCGCAATGGGCGCAGGCGTTACCCCTGGGAATGCCGGTGGCGCCGCAATTGGGACAGATCACAGGTGAAAGTTTTTCAGGCTCCTGGCGCTCGGGCGGGTGTACCTCTGGCCGTTCGCCTGATTGGCAAGCAGGCAGCCCGCAATTGCCGCAAAACCGGGCATCTTCGGGGTTGGTAGACCCACAACGGGAACAACGCATGATTCAGGCCAAGATGCCGCGGGTGCCGTGAAAGCGCCTGGTTGGCGCCATCCACCGCGTCCGCGGCGATTTACCAATCGCTGGCTCCGTTTGGCCGCGGGCTATGTTCTGCTGGTCCCTGGTCCGGATCACCGTTCTGTGGACAGGCTGGCTTCCGGCTGGTAGCTGGGGCGCACCATTTCGAACACGTCGGCGGTGTGGCAATACATGTTGCCGGCCAAGCGTCCGACGGGTTTCAATCGTTGGTGGTAGATGCGGTGGCCGTCGATGATGTCGTCGCGGACGTGGACCAAGACCACCTCGCCGATGACCAGACCGTGGGCGTGGCCGCCTTCGCCCAAGGGAATAATCTGGTTGAGCTTGCATTCCAGGTTGACGGGTGACTCGGCCACCCTGGGAGGCTTGATCAGGTCTGAGGGCGCGGGCGAGAGGCCGGCGATGTCAAATTCGCTATCCTCTGCGGGGTATTCGGCGGCGGTCATGTTCATGGCCTCGGCAATGTCGTCGACCACTATGTTAACCACGAATTCGCCGGTGGTCTCAATGTTGGCTAAAGTGTCTTTTTGCTTGCTGCCCGAGCGCCGGGAAGATGAGAAAATCACCGTGGCCGGGTTATAGGAAACCACGTTGAAGAAAGAGTAGGGCGCGACGTTCAACACGCCATCGGGCGAGATCGTGGAGACAAAGGCGATGGGACGAGGAACCACCACGCCGATGATGACGCGGTTGAATCCCTCAAATGTTTTAGGGTCGATTTTCAAGTCGTTACCTCCGTATCGGTTACGCAGATTATAAGCGGAAAGCGCAGCGCCGCCAACTCGAGCCGGTCAGATAGGCCGCGGCCGGCCCCGGCTGCAGTCTCAGCCTCTTTTGACTTTCAAACAGGCCACTGCTAAGGTTTAAACCATTCTGCTTCCGGGGTGAATTCATTTATGGCTTGGGCCGAAACCATCGTGCAAGCTTTGAAAGACTGGGACACATCATTGATCGCATATGTGCCCGATATTTCGATTCATCGGGTGACCAGCCTCATCGATGCCGACCCATTCTTCCATCTGGTTTCGGCGACCAGGGAAGAAGAGGCGATCGGCATTGCGGTAGGGTCCTATGCGGTGGGGCGGAACGCGGCCGTTTTCATGCAGTCCAGCGGTTTCGGCAATAGCGTGAACGCCCTGGCCAGCCTGTGCATTCCGGCCAGGACGCCCATTCCCATGTTTATAAACCTTCGGGGAGGACCTGGGGAGTTCAACATCGCCCAGGTGCCGATGGGCCGCACCACCCGCCCAATATTGGACCTGCTGGGACTGGTTCACTTTACCCTGGAAGATGAATATAGGATGAATACGTTGCTTGACGGAGCGTTGAAGCTTTGCCATGCCAACCGCCAGCCCGTGGCCATCTGCATCACCCAAATGCTTCATGGAGGCAAACTTGCTTAGGTTGGAAGCCACCCGGCAGATTTTGGACCAGGCCGGACAGCGGCCCATCGTAGCCAATTTGGGGCCGACCAGCGACGAGTTGTGGCATGCCGGCCACCGGGACCGTAACTTTTACACCTACGGCAGCATGGGCCTTTGTTCCTCTATCGCCCTGGGGATGGCCCTTTCCACCCAGGAGCAGGTGATATCTTTGGATGGTGACGGGTCCTTATTGATGAACTTGGGCACCATCGCCACCATCGGAAGGGAGCAGCCCAAGAACCTGATCGTGGTGGTATGGGACAACGAACAGTGGGGCCAAACCGGGCATCAGTCCAGCCACACGGCTTACGGCACCAAGTTGGATCAGGTGGCGCGAAGCTGCGGGATTGAAAACACTGTGGTGGTAGATGATCTGGAGGAACTGAAATCGGTCTTTGGCAAAGCACTGGAGCAAGACGGACCCTGGTTCATCGTCGCCAAGATACAAGAAGCGGAATACCTTGAGGTGGCGCCAGTGGAGCCCGAGTTCACACTTTACCGTTTCAGGGAGTCGTTTAAAAACTGATTGGGCAAGGCTTAACACTGCTTCGCCGGTCCGTCCGGGACGAACTGCGAGGGCAAAAACTTCCCCGGCGGTCTATTACACGACCGCCGGGGTTTTTGTTTCCGGGTTGCCACGCGCGGGTGGGTTTGATTCGCTGGCCTAATGTTTGACGTACTTGTCGAACCAGGACAAGGTGCGCGACAGGGCGTCGTTGGCGGAAGCTTCGTGATAGCTGTCCCTTTCGTTGCAGTTAAAGCCATGGCCGGCGCCGACATACATCTTGAAATCGTAGGTCACCCCGGCATCTTTTAGCTTGGCCTCAATGGTATTCACGTCGTCTGGAGAAGGATTGGCATCCTGGTCTCCAAAGCTGCCCAGGACGGGGATCTTGATCTGGCTGGTCAAATCGATGGGCGCCTGGCCGTCTCCGAAGGGGAGAAGGGTCCTGCCGGGATAATAAACCGAGGCAGCGCTAAGGCCGGGACAGCTGGTGGCCGCCAGGTAGGTGATACGGCCGCCAACGCAGTAGCCGACAATGCCGATCTTCTGGCCGTTGGTCCGGCGGAACTGGTCGGACTGGGTCCACTTGATGACCTCATTGATGTCCTCGACCAACTCGTCGTCTCTGAGGGCTCCCATGTACTGGTTACGGGCCGCGACGTCCTCGTCTCCGTAACCCAGTTTCGGGTTGGGATGTTCCCTGTGAAATAGGGCAGGCGCCACGGCAACGTAGCCTTCTTCAGCGAACCGGTCGCAGACCTTCTCGATGTGCCGGGTGACACCAAAGGCCTCTTGGACTACGATGACGGTAGGAAAGCTGTTACCTGCAGAGGGCAGCGGATGGCTGACATAGCAGACCATGTCACCACCTTCGTTGCCGTGCAGGTCGTCCATCTCCCGATCGCCGGGGAACCTCAAGTTTTCCCAAAATGATGGCATTGCTCAACCTCCTGTAATTACTATTGCCCCAATCCATATCCGTTGATAATAAAGGTTCATTTTTTCGATGGGTGCACGTCGGCACGATTCTAGCAGAGGGTTAAGCTCCGCACAAGTTGAATCGGCCAGGCAAGCTGATTTGGACCGGGACCGTCTTGACCAAGACCGGCCGCAAGCGTACAAGATGGCCTGAACCAAATTTGGCGTAATCGCCCGTAAGGATACATCGATTTTGACACGGAGCCGGTAAGGAGGCAGGCATGTACGGTTGGCGAGGCAGAACGCAGCCGACGCTTTGTTCCTAAGCGGAACCAACTGGCGCACCATCGAGGTGATCGCGGCCATGGAGACGGATTTGGGAATGCCGGTGTTCACGGCTAATCAAGTAACCATGTGGTCCGCGTTGAGGAAGCTGAGCGTGTCCGCCAGGCCAGGGTTTGGCTCTTTGTTTGCCGAACGGGACCGGAAGGGGTAGCAGCCAAGGTTGGAGGTCCCTATCGGGCTGTGCCGATTCAGTTGGGTATGGAAAGACACGGAAGGTAAGCTGAGATTCCTGAACGGTTCACGCCGGACGGAGGATTGAATTCAGACGGTGGCTTCGCGCCCGGTAGGGATTAATGTGCCGGGCTTGGATTCCCAGCGGTTACTTAATCAAAGTCCAGTCGATCCAAGCCCTGGATATGTCTCCTGGTTAAAAATGCCTATCCGCGGGACCTGCAAACTTGCAGTGATCCCGCGGATAGGCAGACATTGTCTGGTGATCAGGCTGGTGCCTGGATGTGGATTGGAACGCAGAAGTTAATTAGCTCTTTGCTCCTCGATCTGGTCCACCAGGGTTCCGATCTCCCGAAGCATGTCCGCGACGATCCTTTCCGCGGGTTGCTGTATGATCAGCACCTCGCCCAGAGAGAGGCCGGTGAAATCTAGATTGAGCAGCGCGTTGGTTTTACCGGTTTCGTCGGCCAACTCAAGCCCATAGAAGACCATGGCGACTCGCAGATCAGCCGAGAACATGCTGGGGCCGGTGGGCTGCAGATAATGCTGGGTCAGGCTCATGGTGCCTTCTATACCGTCGAAGAACAGCATTCGTTTCGATCCATCGCTGTAGAACAAGGTGAGTTCAGCGTTGTTCAGGGGCTCGCCCTTGGTGTAGTCCTCAACCTTGATACTGCTTACGATCTCTGAATCTTCGTTGTACAGCGCGAAGAAATTGGTGATGCCCCGGGTTTCCGTGTCTACCTGCAGGGTGTACCAGGTTTCGGCTGTTATATTGGCGGGCAATTCCAGGTCCACCCACCCTTCTGCGATGACCTCTCCGAATCGGGCGTCGGGCAGGATCTTTTCCACCACCTTTTCCTCAACAACTGGGACTACGTTGGATACGACCACTGGAACCGCTGTGGGCCGGGCAGTCGGCATCGGAGTAGGCTTGATTTTGGGGGCGATGGTCGGTTTGGGAGCTGCAGGCTGATCCCCAGGTCCAGAGATCGATTGTGAGGTTGCCACTTTACCGGCGCCCTCATTCTCGGCCAAGGTGGAATCGAACGCACCGGCAAAGAACACGATGAGGCCGATCACCACCACGGCTATAGGCAATCCTAGGAGCAGGATGGGTTTCTTGATGCCCCGGCCTTCCGCGACCCTTGTGCTGCTGTTTCGCATGTTTCCTCTCCATTATACGTTATTCGTCTTTAGATATGGTTGATGGCGCTTTCCGCAGGAAACGCTGCTAAAGCAGGGGCACGTCATCGGCTAAGCGCGTGGCGACTTCCCAGGCTTTCTCTCGGGACTCACGATTTTCTTTGACAGCGGTCAACATGTGGGTGGCGCGCTCGGTGAACCACTCTATCCGTTCCATGGCCGCGCCTTCACCGATGTTGGTGACTATGGCTGTCACGGCTATGGTGTCAGAGGTGCGGCCGGGATAGGTCCCCTTGCGGCGCCCGGCACCGGGGACGCGGTCGGAGAAACAGTTGTCCATCATCTCAATGATCTCTTCGGTGGCTTCTCGGGCAGGGCCGCTGAACAGCCCCAGTACGTTGGCTGCGTCGTAATAGGTGTGGCCATTGCGGTCCACTTCGCAGTCGATAGAGAGTTCAGCCAGCGCCTGATGCACGACGTTTTGGGCACGTTCGACCCGAGCTTTGGAAGTCGAAAAGTGGTTGGCGCTGTTCTTGTTAGTCAGCAAACCCTTAAAGAAACCCGGCTTTGAGGGTACCGCGGTATGGCTGACTCCGATGGCGCAAGGCCCCTTGACGATTCGGATGACGTCGTTGGCGTCCAGTACTTCGCCGATGTATCGCCGGTCGGTCTCCTCGCCTACGCACAAGAGGTCCATGAATGAGTCAGCGATGCGCCGGTTGATTTGTGAAAGGTTGACTCCGACTTCAGCGCTCTTGCGGACAAACTTCTGGTTGTCGATCAGAAATACGGCGTCTGCCTTGGAATTGTGCAAAACCCGTTTGAGGCAGGTTGCAGTGTTTACCATGCTATCTGGGTCGTCATATTGGTTTTCGAATGGGAGCACCAACATGGCCCAAACCGGCTTCTTGAAGGCGTCTTTTAGCAGATCGACTATGACGCCAACCGAGCCCGACCCGGTGCCGCCGGCCGTGGTGGCGATGACCAAGATCGCGTCGGCGCTGTAAACGTCGCCGTTATCGCGAATGGTTGCCATGATGTTTTTCTCGCCACGGCGGGCTTGCTCCGCCCCGTCGGCGTTGACCTTGCCGGCGCCCCTGCCGCGGAACTCGTCTGTGGTTCCCAGCAGAATGGTGTGGTTGTCGGTCTGGGGGATGTGCTGCAGACCGTAAAGGTCCGCGGCGCCCAGATTGATCGCAAACACACCGGTGGACAGAGAGTCGTTCTTGCTCCCCGTAAAAATACGAATATGCCGATTTTTCCAGACCCATTTACTGAGAGCGACGAACTCATCAGCGATGTTTGATCCACCTTGTCCAGCGCCGACCACGACTAGTTTCATTGCCTGCTCCTCTTCACAACTGAGTGTCAGCGGGTGTTTTCCCGATGACCGATGGCACAAGATATTTTGGGTGGCCGATAGTTACGATCGAGGTGTTCCGCCTCTATTCAGTAACTTCGACCATTAGGTGAATTTCGAAACAATTATATGCACGGTGGCTTATGCCTATAGCTATGTGATTTTTACGAGTTTTGGCGAATATATTGCGATATAGCCAATCGTATTGCGGATTATGTCAAATGGCGATTCCTTCCGGATTTTTGCCTGTGCCTTGGGGTGTGTTGGCCGGGGAATGGCGAGTTTGGTTAAACCCGGCGTTTGAAGGTTATTTCCTTGCTGCCATCGATCTCTCAGCGTAAGCCTTTGTTAATTATATTAAAATAATATTAAAATATATCGCATACATAAAGCGATTTAGACAAGTTTCCACAGAAATGGAATAGGTTTCCCCGTTAGGATTCGGCGCCAAGCCGGGCGCTTGATCGGGGCGGAGCAGTAGGTACACCAATGCTGATGTAGAGGATTAAAGGTCTGGGACGACAATGGTCTATTTCGTCAACGAATATTTAAATCGTTGATGAAATAGTGGGTTCACTGTAAGGATTAGGGGAATCCAAGCTACCTTGGCCGGATCGATTTGGGTCCCGTCTATGGTTGGGCCAAAGTCGGCCGGAGGGCTTCTTCCATCTCTTCCACCGTGGTGAAACCTTCAAACCGTTGGCGGATGACGCCCTTTGAATCCAACACGAAAACCCACGACTCGTTGAACCAATCTGGGATCGTGGTAAACCCCCATTCAGCGGCATGGGCTACCAGTTCTGCTTTGCTCAGATCACCCTGGATTTCGCTGGGGTTGTCATAAAGTTCTACATGGATGAAGTTGGCCGATCCTTGATAGGCGTCCTTCAATTGGGAAACGGCGTCTACCTGGGGGCCGCAGGTGGCGCTGGTGCAAAAGGCTGGGGTGGCGAAAACCAGCACAGTCGGCAGGCCCGTTTCAATGGCTTGATCGACCGACAGTTGATACAAATCCGGGTCCGGAGTGTAATCGGTGGTCAGGTCTTCAACGTTGGCCACGTTGGCAAGGGTCTTGTTTGGCGTCCGCGGAGGCATTTCACCAATATCTGGAATGGCCCATTCCTCTTTTACAATCACAACCAGGCTCGCGTGCACCGGTCCCGCGCCGTCCTCGGCCACGATGTCCAGCCGCCATTCTCCGGCGCGAGGAAAATCCAATTCGGTGCTATAGGCGCCTCTGATGCCATAGGGCCAGGAATGGTACGTGGCTTGGCTGGTCTCCTGTTCCGCTGCGTCGGCATCTCCACCTAGAAAGACGGGCGTCACTTTGGCCACAGGCGCGTCGATGATCCCTTTGGGTCCGGCCAGCAAAAACGCCATCCTCTGGGAGCCTAGCCGCAGCACGGTGGTGGCCAGTATGGTTTTGATGCCGGAATCGCCGGCCGCGGCAGGGCCTGAATCAGTTACTCGTAAAGTGGGAGGCTGAGGAACGGCGGTGGCGTTAGTTCCGCATCCTAGGGCCAGGAAGGCTACCCCCAAGACGCCGATGCAAATGGGTTTGTTGAAAAATGATCTGACCGATATCTTCATCGCGATGTTGTTTCCTATGGATAAACGGTTGAACGAACCACTAAAACAACTACTGAACGAATTGGTGAATGACCTGGCGGGCATCAGCTGCCGAAGGTGAACGCGAATAACGCGAAGCCGGCCGATCTTGGAATCAGCCGGAGTTCGTGTTCGGAATACCCGGGTAGTGAAACCAGGCTGTACAAGCGGCCCTCATCCACGGTAAAAAAGCTTTGGCCATCTTCGATCGTGATATCCAGCCCAGCCTCTTGTTGGGTCAGGGGACGCCCGTCCAAGGTGACCCTCACCTGGATCGGCTCGACCACCGTAGGATTGACCACCGCATTGACGCTGGCGGCAGAGAATCTTATACCCAGGTAATCTTCGACGCCGGGGGCTTGGAAGCCGGGGTTTTCCCCCACATGGCGAAGGGACTCCAGGCCACTGAACCACCGGCCCTGCAGGTATATCTTATGGTTCTCGTGGCCGCCGGGGTCATTGTAATGTAGCGTCCTTTCCGGACCATCGTAGTATCGTGGGTGCGCTACGTATCTACCACTCTGTGAGCCATTCCTATCGTATCCGCCGTAAAGCTCACGGGTCATGCCGAAAGGAGAACCGCGGCTGGCAAGCGATGCTCCCGCCGCGGCCACCAGTGGAGCCCCCAATGGCTTGCCGTTCAGGTTCGCGCCGGCTTCCTCCAGCAGGTCCCGTATCTTCTCCTCGGTGTCCCGGTATCTTCCCTCGCCGAAGTGGGTGTACCGGATCACACCGTCTTTATCCACCAGATATTTAGCGGGCCAAAACCGGTTGCCGTAAGCTTGCCAGGTGGCAAAGTCGTTGTCCTGGGCTATGGGGTACACCAATCCGGCCGATCGGGCGCTGGCGGCCACGTTTTCAGTGATCTTCTCGAACTCGAACTCAGGTGAGTGCATTCCCACGATGACCAACCCGTCTTCGGCATACCTGGAGTGCCAATCCGTTAGATAAGGGAAAGTGCGTATGCAGTTCACGCAGGTATAGGTCCAAAAATCCACCAGAACGACTTTGCCCTTCAGACCTTCTATGGCTAGGGGCTCGGAATTGAGCCACTTGTGGATGCCCTGAAACTCGGGCGCCGGTATCCCGGTAAAGCCTCTTGGGCTGCCAAAATAGCCGCTAAACGCCAGCCAAAGTACTGTCGCTGGAATCGCCACCAATATACCGGCGCGTACCAAGGAGCCTGGGCGGTAACCCCGATCCGGAAGCCGGAAAGGCATCAGCTACCCTTTTGGTAAATGCCGAAGGTAAAGGCGAACAAACCGAAATCCGCGGAATTCGAGCTCATGGTCAACCGTTCCCGGAGTTTATATTGCGAATTTGCCAGCACCCGATACAGACGAGACCCGGTTACCATAATATAGCTCTCACTGTCGTTGCCGATGGTGATGTCTTCCCCTTTGTTTTCGGCTGTCAAGTATTCACCGTCGACGGTTACCCGGACTTTATAATCCTTCCCGGAATCCGACGTCAACACCGCGTTTACACTGACGGCCGAATAGACCAACGATAGGTTGTCCTGGTATCCGCCGGTCTCCCGGCCGTGCTTGATGCTCTCGGGTCCCACCAGCCAAGGTCCGTCGAAATATAACTGATGCGGCACCAGATCGCCCGGAGATTCGAATTCCACCACTTGATTTGGCGCATTGTAATAAGCCTGATCTTGGACATATCCCCCGCGGCCGTACAGATAGTCGTTGTATCCTCTTTCGAATCCGCCGTACAATTCCCGGGTTACCTCAGCTCCTCTTTCCTTTAGGTACGTGGCATCGACGGTTTGGTCCGATGGAAGAGGCATGCCGCCATCGACAAACTCCGCGCCCGCCTCCAGCAGCAACTCGCGAATCTTTTCCTCGGTCTCGGCGTATCTGCCTTCCCCGAAATGGGTGTACCGGACTTCGCCGGTCTGATCGATCAAATACTTGGCCGGCCAGAAGCGGTTGGAGTAGTTCCTCCAGGTGACGAAATCGTTGTCCATCGCCACGGGCCAGATGATTCCGTCATCCCTGGTTGCTCGAACAACGTTGTCCCGGTCCTTTTCAAAATCGAACTCGGGGCTGTGGACGCCGATGATCACCAGGCCGTCGTCAGCGTAGCGCGAATGCCATAGTTTGAGGAAGGGGTAAGTACGGATGCAATTGATGCAAGTGTAGGTCCAAAAATCCACCAGCACCACTTTGCCTCTCAGCCCGGCCAGAGTCAGGGGTTCGCTGTTTAGCCAAGCTTTGATGCCTTCGATTTCGGCCGCCCGGTCGCCGATATTGCCACCCACCGGCCCAATGTAGTCGTCGGCCGGAGGAGGCGCCGGTGTGGGATTTGCCGCAGTGAGATTTGATTGATCGGTCTGGGCGCTGTCCGGCGTTACGGCGGCGGTGTTTTGTCCTTGGAATTTTGCTTGGGAAGAGGGTGCCGAGCCGATCGGCGTCGTTTCGGGTGTCACTGCCGTTTGGCCGCCTGGGGTCGAGGTTGCCGGATTTGTTGCGGACTCGGCAACAACGGTCTCCGCCGGGGCACTTAGAGCCGGTTGGGTAGTTGAACTTTGTTCTGAGGGTAATCCATTGACTTCGTCAGATGGGGCAGGGGAGGACGAACCGCATGCCACTAGAAATAGAAATAGAACCAGCCAAAATAGGACTCGGTTATGAGAAACATATCGAGCGGGTTTCAAGGTCTGCTCCACCGTCATGATTAGCCGGATGAATTTCCTGCCGATTTTCGCGGAAAGGACTGAGCACGGCGACTCAGTGAGCTAATGCCTATATCATATTTTACGTAGGTTTTGGTGAGCCGGATGCAGCACCATAGGGATTTGCCCCAACAATTTCCATGGACAATATCGCAATGGTATTATGTTAAACTCGAAATGGATCGGTCGCGAGCCGACATTATCAGGAGGTCCTGCTTGCAGGATACCAACACCTCAACCCAAATCGCACTCCGAATAATTGACAATGTATGTCGGGTCATCGTCGGCAAACGGCCGGTGATCGAGCAGGCTCTGGCAGCGCTGGTGGCGCAGGGCCACCTGCTGGTGGAAGATGTGCCCGGAGTGGGCAAAACCATGCTGGCCAAAAGCATATCGGTTTCTGTGGGCTGCTCATTTAAACGTATACAATTCACCCCCGACCTGTTGCCCAGCGACGTGTCGGGAATCTCGGTATACAGCCAGCAAAACGGCGAGTTCCAATTCCGGCCTGGACCGATCATGTCGCAGGTGGTGTTGGCTGATGAGATCAACCGGGCAACACCCAAGACGCAGTCGGCGTTATTGGAGGCCATGGAAGAGTTGCAGGTCACGGTGGATGGGGTCACCCACTTTCTGGAGCATCCCTTCATCGTAATGGCTACTCAAAACCCTATTGAATATGAAGGCACCTTCCCGTTGCCGGAGGCCCAACTCGACCGGTTTCTGATGCGAATCAGCCTGGGATACCCTGATTTTGAAGAAGAACTGTCTGTGATCGAGATCCAGGAAACAACCCATCCCATTGACACCTTGGAGGCAGTGGCCACGCCCCAGGACGTGATTGCCATGCAGGCGGCGGCCAAAGAGATATACGTAGACCAAGTAGTAAGACGCTATATCGTCAGCCTGGTCGAGGCGACCCGGGAGCATCGTGACGTCGCTCTAGGGGCTTCACCCAGGGCGTCTCTGGGATTATTTCGGGCTTCCAGGGCTATTGCTTTGGTACAGGACCGGGACTACGTGATCCCCGACGATATCAAATCTCTGGCGGTGTCGGTCATCGGCCATCGGCTCATCCTGTCGGCCTCAGCCCGGATGCGGGGAGTGAGAAGCGCCGACGTGGTTGAAGACCTGCTAAATCAAGTCGCCGTTCCCGGGGCGGCCCGTTGACCGGGAGCCAAGCTCTCATGCCTGTGTTGGCGCCGATTCCCATGTCCACTTCCCGACAATCAAACCACCACGCAGCCGGTTAAGCTTGACTGGCTGACTTGCTAAAAAGGGGAAGGGCCAACCGTTTCGTTTCCGAAATTGCCGTGGTTGCCCGCCATGGGACTTTGATTCCCATTGACCGCAGGAGTCAAACAGGTTGAACAGGCGCACATTTGGCATATTGATACTACTGGCTGTGGTGGCTTTCTACACCTTCGGCACCGGTTTCACCTTCTTTTTCCGGTTTTTTTACGCTTTGCTCTTGCTATTGGGCGTTGGTCTTCTGTGGGCATGGCTGAATCTTCAAGGCCTAGATGTGACGTTGAGGCGCACTGCCACTCGCGGACAGGTTGGGGGTTACCTTGAGGGGTGGGTACAGGTGGTCAACCGTACCCGTCTACCCAAATCGTGGCTGGAGGTGGTGGAGGTCACAGACTTGCCGGTGGAGTCGGCGGGGAGAGGCGTTGCCTTCGTAAAAGACCAGAGCAGGACCTGGAAGATAGAGACCTACCTGACGCGGAGGGGGTTGTTTCACACCGGGCAGGTTGAAGTGGTCAGCCAGGATCCCTTTGGGTTATTCCGTTTGAAGCGCCACTTTTTGCAATCTCAGGGTTACATGGTGGTTCCAGCGACACAACCGTTGCCGGACCTGAATCCCCGGTTGGCCGGCCTCCCCAGCGAAAGCCGGACCACAAGGCATTGGGATAACATCACAACCGACGTCTCGTCGGTGCGGGAATACGCGCCCGGGGACAGTTTCCGAAGGATCCATTGGCCCTATACGGCGAAGATGAACTCTTTGATGGTAAAAGAGTTCGACATGGGTATATCGGCTGAAGCCTGGGTGGTTTTGGATATGCAGCAGGGGGTCCACGTCGGCGAACCTCCGGACAATACCGAAGAGATGGGAGTCACCATTGCAGCCTCGTTGATCACCAGGTTGGTCGAACTGTCGCTGCCGGTTGGTTTGGCCATGGATGGCAACAATAACTACGAATTTCGTCCAGATAGCAGCCCAGAGCACCTGGGCCGGTTGATGGAGGCGCTGGCGGAAGTGAAAGCCGTGGGCATCACGCCCATAGAGCGGTTTCTGTACGAACTGCGGCCCAATCTGAGCCGGTTCAACACCCTGACGCTGATCACCCCATCAGGATACACCGATTGGGTCCCGGCGCTTACGGCCCTGAGACATCAGGGCGTAAACGTGTCGGTGGTGTTGATCGATCCGAAGAGCTTCGGCGGCGCCTCTGACATACAAGTTTCCCTGGAAGCCTTGTTCCAGAACGAAATCACCGCTTTCTCGGTATCCCGCGGACAGGACCTGAATCAGGCCCTGCATGTGCCGTTGGGCGTCGAGTTGAGCCATGTAACTCCGGGTGTCAGGGTCTATCGTCCCTCGGGAATAGGAGACGTGGCGGCATGACACCCAACGGAGTGGCAGAACAGCCTGCATTCACCGCCCGGTTGGATATGGACTCGGCCGCCCAGTGGCTGGTCAAGTTCCTCTTGGTTTTGCGGCCGTCCGACGGTTGGCTTGCCACGGCTCTGATGTTGCTGAACTTGATGATCGTGGTCTGGTCGGTTGGCGAGGCAAATTGGGTTGATACGCCCAATCTGGTCTCCCTGGTTTTCCTGGCCATGGTGACCGGCTTGGTTCTTTCCCGGATACCGGTCTGGGGAGGCTTATTGCTGCCTATAGGCATTGCCGTGGGTGGTTTGATCATTGTTTGGCGCCTGGTAAATTTTGAAAGCACAACGCTATCCTTGGCGGATTCTGCCGAGTTATGGGAACGGCTCGGCCTCTGGATACAAGCGTATGAAACTGGTTCGATCAACATAGACACGGTGCCCTTCGCCTTCGCGTTAATGGTCGCGACGTGGTTGGCTGGTTTTCTAGGGGTTTGGCTGTTTGCCCGTCACGGTAATTTCTGGGGTGTGTTCATTCTGGGCGGCGCCGGATTGCTCTCCAACCTGACGTATCTTCCACCCAGGGCCGATGTATTCCTTGGTCTATACCTATTTACAGCGTTGCTGCTGGTGGCCAGGGTGCAATCGGTCCGCCGCCGCAGCCAATGGCGGGAGCGGAATTTGGGATTCGATGGCCATCTGGGCCTGCTGTCCATCTCAGACAGCTTTTTCATGGGAATGGGCGTCCTGTTGGTGGCGTTTTTCGTGATTCCCCAGGGAGATAAATGGCAACCTACCAACGATGTGTACGAATACATACGTAGGCCTTTACAGGGGTGGGAGGATGATTTCAACCGGCTATTTGCCGGCCTGCCCGCCCAACGCGCCTTGGGCTACCGTATTTGGGGCGACTCCATGCCATTTCAAGGAACGATCAACCCTACCGACGTGCCGGTTCTTCAGGTAGAGTCGCGAATGCCAATGTATTGGAAGGCTCGCACCTACAACACCTATACCCCCAAGGGATGGGTTTCTAATAATACCGCCTTTCAGCCTTTGGGGTGGGTTCCCTCGTACACCAACACCGACGCGTACCAGGATCAGTTTGAGATCAGTTACCGGGTGGTGCCCAATTACGAGACCAAGCAACTATTCGGAGGCGGCCAGGTGCTGGCTGCCAGCCGGGAGGTGCGGGTGGAGACCTACGACTCGCCGTTGTACGCGGTGGATCTAATCGATCCAGGCGGATATGACGGCTTGCCGCCCAAGCTGGTCGACGCCGCCAGAAGCTTGGCCAACGTGAATCTGCAAAGAGACGGCACGCCTACCGATTCCAGTCTGGCGGACGGCTTGCCCTCCGAGTTCAGGTTGGTCGAGGTTTCCCGAGTTCAAGGTGTGGCAACGGGAGTGGTCATTGCCGAGGCGCTGCCACCGCTGGTCGACGTGGTTTCCGTTAGAAGCGCCAAAGGCAGGGTGAAGGCGAGTCACGGGTATGAACTGACGTCAAGTGTGTCTTTGGCCACCCCGTCACAATTGAGACAGGCTGGAGAGGACTATCCTACCTGGGCTCTGGTCAAATATACCCAATTGCCGGACAGCCTGCCCCAAAGGGTGCGTGATTTGGCCGCCCGGATCGCCGCGCCGGAAACCACACCATACGATAAGGTCAAGGCGATAGAGCGGCATCTCCGTACATTGCCTTACACCCTTACGGTGGATCCTCCTCCTTTTAAAGCCGATGGCGTAGATCATTTCCTGTTCACACTGGGGGAGGGGTACAGCGAATACTTCTCCTCGGCGATGACGGTGATGCTGCGTTCGGTGAGGGTCCCCGCGCGCATGGTGACGGGTTACACCACGGGAGATAAGGTGAGGGGCGAAGACATTTACATCGTGACCGACAGCCACAGCCATGGGTGGGTTGAGGTGTTCTTCCCCAATTACGGCTGGATACCCTTTGAGCCGACTCCGGGAGAGGTGATGCCAGGAACTTTCATCCCGGGTCCCCTGGCGGAGGCGGACGACGATCTGTTGGGAATTGTCGACGACGAATTGGACGAGGACTGCTTGATCGACCTTGAAACCAACCTGGAAGACTGCGACTTGCTTCTCAACCTACCGCCGCTTGACCGCTCTTTTCCCGATTCATTCTTCTGGAACAGCACGATCCGGGACTTGCTTCCATGGATCTTGGCGGCCCTGGGCGCTGTGCTTGCGGCCGTGGGAACCGCCAAGGTGCTGTGGTGGAGGTTCATGGAGCCATCAGTGAATCCGAATACGGTATACCGTAGACTGGCCTTCCTGGGAAGATTGAATTCAGTGGCTCCGGCTTACTACCAAACCCCATACCAGTACCGGCGGCGGCTGCAACAAGTCCTGCCGAATCAACGAGACAACATCTCAACCATTATCGTAGCCTATGTGCGCGACATATACGGCAAGAGGGATATATCCGATGATGATCGAGATCAGATGGTCAAGGCGTGGCTTAATCTAAGGATTCCGTTGTTGCTGCACTCCATGCGCCGGAGGAACTGATGGCCGCCCAACGGTATTATATGTTTCAATGTTCGGTGGGATGGGTGGTGCTGCTGGGTAGTGGGAAAGGGCTACAGCGGTTGAGCCTAAAGCCGACGCCGGAAGAAGCCATTGAGGATATAGGCCAGGAATTGGATGAGGCGACGTTAGATACGACGTGGTTCCAACCGGTTCAAAGCTGTGTGGAGCGTTACCTGGAAGGAGACCGGTCGGCGCTTGATGAGATTGGCCTGGATCTAGACGCGGCTCCGCCGTTTTTCCGTGCCGCCTGGGAGGCCTGCAGGCGTATTCCTTCGGGGGAGACCCGGAGTTATGCCTGGCTGGCTGCCGAAGCAGGCAGTCCGCTGGCGGTTCGCGCGGCAGGACAGGCCATGGCCAGGAACCGATGGCCCTTGATCATTCCATGCCACCGGGTGATTGGCAGCGACGGAGGCTTGGGTGGCTACGGAGCGGGCGGGCTAAGGGTGAAGGCCAAGTTGTTGCAAATGGAGCAATCATATTATCCCGTTGGATATAAGAAACCTGGATGGGACTCTCCGCAGGCACAAAATGGAGGATTGAATTGACCGGCCAAGCTTCAGCTCAAGCAAAACCAACCGAGGTCTGGGCCACTGTCGGCGAACTTGAGGTCCGTTACTTGGACTGGGGCGGCGACGGTCCACCCATAATGGCTCTGCACGGGCTTGCATCTTCAGCGCACTGGTATGATCTGGTGGCGCCTATGTTGATGAAGCACGGGCGGGTCATTGCCCCCGACCAGCGCGGCCATGGCCAAACCACTCAGATGGATTCGGGATACGACTGGCAAACACTTTCCGCTGACATCGTTGGATTGATGGACCACCTGGGATTGGAAAAGACCGCGGTGCTAGGCCACTCTTGGGGCGGAAACGTGGCTGGCAACGTGGCGGCGCGGTTTCCCGAGCGGGTGGAAAAGTTGGTGATGATAGACGGAGGGTTTCTGGGAGGCCGGCAACGCTCGGGTTCGACCTGGGAGGCGTTCCGCCAACGGGTGCGGCCTAGGGACGTTACGGGAACACGCGAGGAGTTTTTGGACCGGCTGCGGGTACAGATGGCGGAGTTTTGGAGCGAGGAGATAGAGCGCATAGTCCAAACGATGGTCTATGAAGACGAAGATGGCCAAATCCAGGACATTCTCCGTCCGGATAATCACGCCCAGGTGATCCACGAAATGTGGCACGAGCCACCAGCTTCAACGCTGCCAAGGGTGACGTGCCCTACAATCATCATCCCGGCGGGCCCTAGACCCGAAAGGGCGGGCACCGAATTCGCAATCACCCGGCAGGAAATGGTGGAGGCCGCGGCTAAATCCCTGAAAGATTGCCGGGTTCACTGGATCCCCAACACGATTCACGATATCGGCTACCACAAACCCAGTGAATTGGCGGAAGTCATCATCAATTTTTTGGCGGAATAAATCGAGCTGTTTCAATGGCGGGCACCCTTCTTGGCCAGCTAATGGACGGGCCACGTAGTTGTAGTTGGCAGAGGCAGGTTTTCCTGCCGTACCGCCTAATAAATTGGTTTTCTCGGCAATCGTTGGGCACAGGTTTAGTCTTACCCAATCCCGGCGGTTTCCGGCGGATTCGAAAGCTTGATTGCCCGTGTATTTCGTCAGGATCAGCCGGGAGCTAGCGCCGGAATGATCTCCACTTCCTCGCCTGCCCCATTCATCAGATGCACCGAATCAGATCCCAGCAGTGATTCCAGCCTTTGGTGCAACTGGGGGCAAAAGCCGGTGTTAACCATGGGGAGCTCCATGGTCACCCGGTGGCCTCCTGTTTGGATCTTTAGATTTATGCGGTCTGTTCCAGGGTATTCCAACAGAACTCCCACGACTTCACGTAACAGGTGAGCGTCGGACTGGGAGTCGTCGGTTTCCGTCACGCCCAGCGTTAAAATGCGGTCGCCCTCGGGGACCGTATCGCTTTGATTGGAATCCTGGGACCCGTACCCAGGATCCGCAGTGGCGACGTTTTCTGCTTCACTTGGCACGGACGAGGCGCTGATGGCGCCATTCGATGCCGCCTGGGTGGCTGGGGAAGGGGACGAAGACTGACCGGAGCCGTTGGCAACGTAGGTTTCCACTTGTTCGCAGGCCAGGGAAAGCTGGTCGCCCCTTACCCGGAGCTTTCCGGTAACCTTTAACAATTGACCTTCTTTCCACTGGTCTTGGGTGCGCTCCAGCGTATCTGGCCAGACCATGACCTCTATGGCGCCGGCCAGAAGTTCCAAGTTGGCGATCAAGAATCTTCGATGTTCCTTGGTTTCCCTGGCCACGGTAGTTGAGAGGCATCCCAGTACGGTCACGGCGCGGCCGTCCATCTCTTCGTCAAGCTTATCCATAGAGGTGATGGCGTTTCCGGCGTCGATGCCGGCCAACGCCGTAAGAGGGTTGTATGACAGAGAAAGTCCCAGCAATTCCCTTTCCCAAGATGCTTTTTCTTCATTGGTGGCGTCGGGACCGTCCAAGGTGATCCCTGAGATTCCGGTTTGTTCAAAGGACCCGGCGGCATTGCCCGGGCTGTTGAACATGCTGGTCTGTCCCAAATCTCGAGCTTTCGCTTCCAATTGAGCCGTGGCTATCACCTGGTCAAGGGCTTTTAGCATCGGCCCGCGGCCGGCTAGACTGTCGAAGGCGCCGGCTTTTACCAAGCTTTCCATGGTTCGGCGGTTGAGGCCCTTGGAGTTGGCCCGGCGGCAGAAGTCGTCAATCGATGTGAAGGGTCCATTCTCTTTGCGTTCGGCCACCAATGGAGCTACGGCCCCTTCACCTACCGTTTTGATGGCCTTCAAGCCCATACGCAGGCCTTGGGGCTCGCCTTCTTCGCGGGAGATGATGAACAGCTCTTCCGACTTGTTGATGTTCGGAAGCAGCACCGGTATGCCCAGACGGAAGCATTCGTTGATGGATCCAACCACTTTTTCCGGATTGTCCATACGGGAGTTGAGAACCGAGGCCATGTACTCCACCGGGTAGTGGGTTTTGAAGTAAGAGGTCCAATAGGAAATTAATGCGTAGCTAATGCTGTGGGCCTTGTTGAACGCGTATCCGGCGAAGGGCTCAATCAGGTCGAAGACTTGAATCGCCAGATCTTCGGTGAAGCCCTTGGCCTGGGCGCCGGCCACGAATTTCTCACGCTCCTGGGCCATCAGGGATGCTATTTTTTTGCCCATGGCTTTGCGGACGATATCGGCCTCGCCCAGGGAATATCCGGCGAACCTCTGGAGGATGAGAAGCACCTGATCTTGGTACACGATCACGCCGTAGGTTTCGTCCAGCAGGTCTTTCAAGCTCTCATGGGGGTAGGTGATCTTCTCCCGGCCAAACTTGGCATCGATGAACCTATCGATGTGCTCCATGGGGCCTGGCCGGTAAAGGGCGATCATGGCTGAGATCTCGCCGAGGTTGGAGGGCTTCAAGTCCTTGATGTAACGCTGCATCCCGGCGCTTTCAAGCTGGAACAGGTCCGATGTGTTGCCCGAAGAGAGCAGTTCGAAGGTTTTCTCGTCGTCACGGGGCAGTTTATTCAGGTCGATGTGGATACCCTGGCTCTCCTCCAAAAGTTTCACTGCCCGGTCCAGGATGGTCAGGTTGGTCAAACCCAGGAAGTCCATTTTCAACAAGCCCAGGTGGGCCACTGGGTCCATGGAGAACTGGGTCATCAACACGGGGCTGGATTCGTCTCCCCGGGAGGGCCTCTGCAGCGGCACCGTGGCGGTTAACGGTTCGTCGGCGATCAAAACCCCGGCGGCATGGGTGCTTACGTGGTGAACGATCCCTTCCAACCCCTGGGCCGTGTCCACCAGTCTATGGACAGGCTCCTCCTGTTGGTAGGCGGTTTGAAATTCTGGGTTGACGCGCAGAGCGTCTTCCAGGGTGCGGGCTTTTAACGGGACCATGCGGGCCACCCGGTCCACGTTACCATAGGCCATACCTAGGGCCCGTCCCACGTCTCTCAAGGCGGCGCGGGCGCCCAGTGTGCCAAAGGTGACGATCTGGGCGACCCGGTCTTGGCCATAGCGCTCTATGACATAGTGGAGAACTTCGTCGCGCCGGTCGTCTTGAAAGTCCAGGTCGATGTCTGGCAGTTCCTTGCGTTCCAAGTTTAGGAACCGCTCGAAAACCAGGCGGTATTCCAGCGGGTCCACCAGAGTGATGCCGAGGCAGTAAAGGGCCACGCTTCCGGCGGCGCTTCCACGAACGCCGAACATGATGTCGTTCTTGCGGACGAAATCAATGATGTCCCAAACCACCAGGAAGTAATCGGCGAACTTGGTGAATTGGATCACCTCCAGTTCGTACTTAAGGCGGTCTTCTGCCTCGGGAGTGCTATTGGGGTAAAACTCGTGAAACCCCTGCCAGCATAACTGGGAAAGGTATTCGTCCGCGTCTATGCCGTCTGGGGTATCGTATTTGGGCAGGTGTGATTTATCAAATTCCAACTCTACGTTGCACATGTCGGCGATGACTTGGGTGTTCTCCAGGGCTTCGGGGTGGTCTGGAAACAGCAGGGCCATCTCTGCCGGGCTTTTTATGTAATAGGAATCGTCCTCCATCCGAAGACGCTTTTCGTCGTTGACGGTGGTATTGGTTTGGATGCAGATGTAGACATCCTGCAAGGGGGACTCTTTCTGGCGGACGTAGTGGGAGTCGTTGGTGACGACCAAGGGTATATCCAACTCCCGGCTAAGGGTAACAAGTCCCTCGTTTATCCGGTCCAGGTTATCCACGTGGGAGTGAGCCTGCAATTCTAGGAAGTAGCCGTCGCCGAAAATATCTTTGTACCAGGTGGCCGAGCGTGCGGCCTCTTCCATATTTCCGTCGGCGATCAGGCGTGGTACTTCGGCGGAAGCGCAGCCAGAAAGCGCCACCAGGCCTTCACCGTACTTTTCCAGCAGTTCTTTGTCCACCCTGGGCTTGTAATGAAAGCCGTCCACGTGGGCTATGGTCATCAACTGCATCAGGTTTAGGTAACCCTGTTGGTTCCGGGCCAGCAAGACCAGGTGGTTGGGACTGCGTTCAGCGGTGGTCTTATCTAGGTGGCTGCCGTGGGCCACGTAGACCTCACAGCCGATGATGGGTTTTATGCCTTCGTCTTGACATGCTGAGTAGAAGTCCACCACGCCATAAAAAGTGCCGTGGTCGGTGATGGCCAAAGCCTTCATGCCCAGTTCCTTGGTTTGTTTTACCAAGTCTGGGATTCGGCTGATGCCGTCTAGCATGCTGTATTCAGTGTGAACGTGCAGATGAGTGAACACTGATCGGTAAACCTCTCCAACCGCATGGGAATTCCAATATTGCAGAGCATATATTAACCGATTTCAGATAGTACACTGTCAAGGGGGAAAATACCAGATGTGGTAACTGGCAAAAGATTGGGTACAAGCGATGCCCTTAGAATAACCCGTTATTTGTTATTTCGAACTAGTAGACCATCAGTGTTGGATTGATGGGTAAAGAGACTTCAGTTTGATGCGCGCATCCTCGGAGGTAAAGCGCCAGTCCACTCGTATGCCGTCCCGGTTGCGCTGAGCCTGCCACGCTCCCACCTC
>DAOUHE010000103.1:0-51937 GCA_034428715.1 Dehalococcoidia bacterium
GTCAGCCGGACTCCATACTTTTCCCTGACCATACCACCGCCTCCCATCAACACTATCCAGAGTCAGGGTAGCTCTTTTGCTCAATCTTTCACGTTACCATTAATATCAAGTTTGACTGACTACTAGTAGCCGGAATCCGAAATGTTCGTTGGCATCATCCGTTCGCCCTGAGCATGTCGAAGGGCTCCTCGCGGGTGCTTTGACGGGCGTTCAATGATCTGCTGCAGAGGTTCAAATCCATAGACGCGGTCCGCCTTGTGCCGACATCCGGCTGCTGACCACCAACCCCCCCAACCATTTCACAACCAACCCCACCCCCATGTTACCCTGAACCACCCACCATGTCATCCTGAACCCTTCGGCTGATCTCAGGATAAACTCCGCGAAGGATCTGGCGAGCAGAGGAGTCCCCTCCCCAGATGTTTCGCCGCTGCGGCTGGCTCAACATGACATATTTTGGGGTATTTGCGTTCGAGAAATTTGCAAACCATCTGCTCATGACAAACTCGATTCCGGTTAGGATAACTGAAGAAGATGCCGACATAGGCTGACGGCGGCGTGGGAATTGGACCCCACGCCACGGCCGATCAGCCGCCCTCTCCTAACTCCCCATTCCTGATCTCTTCGCACATCTCCTCGTCGGCCTCGGCCAGTTCCATGCGGTCGGTAAAAAGATAGACCAGGGAGCGTTGCCGGTAGTAGCGGGCATCGGCGGGGTTCAGATCGATGGCACGGGTCAGATCGGCGATCGATTCCTCATAGCTTCCTAGCTCATAGAAAGAGGAGCCGCGGTTGTAGTGAGCCTCCGCGAAGTCTGGCTTCAACTCGATGGCCTTACTGTAATCAGCGATAGCCGGCTCATATGAGCCGTTTCGGCTGCGAAGGTTGCCGCGGTCGTGATAACCGTTGGCGTCTACCGGCTCCGGCGGCCGCTTTGGGTTCAAAATCAGCTCTCCAGGCTATCTCACAAGGATCGGGGCGCTAGATCAGCTTGGCGCACTCGTCGATGATGGGAACCACGGTGTCCCGTTCGGCCGAGGGCAACCCAAAGATGATCCGGTTTACACCTGCAGCTTCCATCCTGCTGATTACATCGGGGTCTGGACGGGTCCCGAAAGTGGTGACGTTGATCGACGCCGGATCCCGTCCCCCTTCTTCTGCCTGGCGGCGCAGCATGGCGATCTTCTCTGCTAGGCTCGGTCCTTCGCTGGGCCGCCCTCCGATGGGCATCCAACCGTCGCAAAACTCAACGACCCGGTCGAAGGTGGTAGCGCCGTCGCCGCCCATGAGAATAGGGGGATGGGGGCGTTGCTCGGGCTTGGGGTAGGCCCACATCTTGTCGAAGTTTACGAACTCTCCGTGGTATTCCGCCTCTTCCTGGGTCCAGATCTCCTTCATTGCCAAAATCTGTTCTCTAAGCAACCGCCAGCGGCTGCGGAACCTGGTGCCGTGATTCCCCATTTCTTCGGCGTTCCAGCCGCCACCGATTCCGAAAATGAAGCGTCCGTTGGAGAGGCGGTCCACGCTGGCAACCTCTTTCGCCAACATGATCGGGTCTCGCTCAATGACCAAGCAAATACCTGTCCCCAGCTTCAGGTTTGTGGTAGCACCGGCAGCGGCGGTTAGGGCCACGAAGGGGTCATAGGTATGCCAGTACTCTTGAGGCAGCTCGGCTCCACCCGGCCACGGACTTTTTCGCTCGGCGGGGATATGAGAGTGTTCCGGCACCCAAAAGGACTCAAACCCGCGGTCTTCCAACAAGCCGGCCAGGTCGTCTGGGCGAATGGCATAGTCGGTGGCGAACATCATTGCGCCGAAATCCATGGTTGCCTCCTCGAGAGGTGGGTTGGCCGCCGTCCGGCAATCTTAGCTAGGAATCACACGGTTGAGAGACCCGATGATGCTTAGTGAAGGTTCTGTATCAGCCTAAACCGGCGGCCTCCGCTTATGCCATTCTGTGGCTTGTTCGTAGGCGTAGGCGACGTTCAGGACGGTCTGCTCTTCAAAGGGCCTGCCGCCGATCTGTAAACCGATGGGCAGGTTATTCGAGGTAAAGCCGCAGTTGATGCTCACCGCGGGACAACTGGCCAGGCTGAATGACGTGGTCATACCCGCCCGGTTGCGGCTGCTATTTTCCTTGCTGTCGATGATGGGATCAGGCTCGATCTTCGGAGCGGCGATCCCCATGGTCGGCATCAAGAGCACGTCGAAACCGGTCAGGGTTTCAATGATCTGCTGGCGAAGCAGGGCTCGCAACTTCAAGGCTTTGTAATATGCCAGAGCCGGCGTCAGGCTCCAGGTGAGGTAGGAGATCCTGTTATCGTGATTGATCTCCCGCAAACGGTTCCGGATCAACTCCCGGTAATTCGTGGGGGCTTCCACCCTCAAAACGCTGGATATGGTATTGGCGTGGCTGGTCAACGGGATGGAAATTTCCTCCACATGCGCTCCCAATTCCACCAACAGATTGGCCGCCTGGGACACGGCGCTTTGAGTTTCGGGCTCCACCCCATCCGAATTCAATAACTCCGTGACGATGCCGATCCTTTTACCCGCCAAGTCGCCGTCCAAAGCGGCACGATAGTCAGGTACCGGGACATCCCATGTGTAGGAGTCCCGGGGGTCATGACCGGCGATAGCTTGAAGGGTCAGGGCGCAATCTTCCACAGTCCGCGACAGCGGGCCGACGGTATCCATCGACCACATTCCCGGTCTAAGGCCGTTCCGGCTGACCCGGCCCCAGGTGGGCCGGAGGCCGACCAATCCACACCAGGCGGCAGGCCCACGCACCGATCCGCCGGTATCTTCGCCCAGGGATGTGGCACACATGAATGCAGCCGTGGCGCCTCCGGATCCGCTGCTGGATCCGCCGGTGAACCTCTCCGGGTCCCAAGGGTTTCGAGCCGTGTCGAATGCGTGGGACAGGCTGGTGGTGCCAAACTCGGTCATGTTGAGCTTGCCCAGTAGGATGGCGCCGGCCGATTTCAGCTTTGCTATCACGGTGGCGTCTTCTTGGGGCACAAAATCGCCGAAGATCGGCGTGCCGGTTGTGGTGCGGATACCGGCGGTGTTTATCTGATCTTTCACCGCCACTGGAATGCCGTGCAACGGCCCCAGATATTCGCCCCGGCCCAAGGCCTGTTCGGATTCCCTAGCCGCCTTGAGTGCCTCGTCACGGGTAATGGTCAAATAGGCGAAAAGTTTGCTATTCAGGATATCGATGCGGTCCAGGTAGGCTTCCACCGCCTCCACTGGAGAAACGGTGCGGTCTTTGATAAGTTCCGAGAGTTGGACCACCGACAGAAAGGGGATATCGGCTTTTTCCATATCATTACCTCCCACCAGTATTCGTCATTGCCCGCGGTCCGGTGGTTTTTGAGATACCAATTGTAATCTTGCCGAGGCCGTTAGGCTACTCTGACATGGCCTAGGGGGCCTTCACCGCCCGAATCCTGTGATTTTCCGAATCCGCGATGAACAGGCTGCCGGCAGCGTCTACGGCGACTCCCCGGGGTGAAAAAAGCCGGGCGTTCGTGGCGGTGGCGCCGTCGCCCGTGAACCCTTCATTTCCTTCGCCAGCCACGGTGGTCATTATACCCGTGATGGCATCGATTCTGCGGATTCGGTGGTCTCCAGGGTCGGCGATAAACAGATTTCCTTCCTGGTCCACCGTGATTCCACGGGGCGACGCTAACTCGCCTCCGACACCTTCCTCAACCAATGTTGGAACGGTCGTGATGACCCCTGTCCTGGCGTCTACCCTTCGGATTCGGCGGTTGAACAGATCCGCGATGAAAAGGTTTCCCCTAGCGTCGACGGCCACCCCGATAGGCGCATCGAACTGAGCGGCTGTTGCGGGACCACCATCGCCTGAAAAACCTGCCTTGCCCGTACCCGCCACGGTGGTAATTATACCGGTAGCGACCTCAACCCGGAGAATGCGGTCGCTGCCTGTATCGGCGATGAAATAGTTGCCCGCGCCGTCAGCCGCCACGTCCCGAGGGGAAGATAGCTGGGCGCTGGTGGCAGGGCCGCCAACACCACCGGCGCCATTCTCGCCGGTCCCCGCCACGGTGGAGATAACGCCCGAGACGGCATCCACCCGTCGTATGCGGTTGTTGTCCCTGTCCGCGATGTAAAGGTTGCCGGCGTTATCCAACGCGACCCCGGAAGGGTTGGCAAGGCGGGCCCTCTTGGCCGGGCCGCCGTCGCCGCTGAATCCTTCCTGACCGGTGCCTGCCACTGTAGTGATCTTGCCTGTATCAGCCGACACTCGACGAATGCGTTGATTGCCCAGGTCCGCGATGAAGATATTCCCGGCCCGGTCCAACACCACCGCCGCGGGCTCGTAGAGCAACGTGTGGATGGCCGGTCCTTGGCCGCCGCCAAATCCCATACTGCCTACCCCGGCGAACGTGGAGATGTCTTCCGCCGCGTCCACCCGGCGGATGCGCCGGTTGAACATGTCAGATATGAATAGATTTCCGTTGATATCTACGGACACCCCCACGGGGCGGTTAAGCGAGGCCTTGGTGGCCGGGCCTTCATCGCCAGAAAAACCCGCGTTTCGGTTGCCTGCCACGGTCTCGATAACCCCGGTCTTGGCATCCACCCGGCGGATACGGTTGTTAAGAGAGTCGGCGATGAGCAGATCTTGATCTTGGTCCACCGCGACCCCGCTGGGGCCGTTCAACCAGGCCAAAGTGCCCTGGCTTCCATCGCCGCTAAATCCTGGCCTCCCTGTCCCCACCATAGTGGTTATGACGCCGGTGGAACGGTCCAGTCGGCGATGAATAGGTTGTCCGCGCCGTCTACCGCCATGGCGGTAGGCCCGGAAAGCAAGGCTTTGGTGGCCAGACCGCCGTCGCCGCCAAAACCCGCCCGTCCTTCGCCGGCGACGATTATTCTGTCCCCCGTGCGTAGGTCCAACCTAAGTATGCGGTGGCGGCCCGAGTCAGCCACGAAGACGCCTCCATCCTTATCCACGGCCAACCCCGACGGCTCGGAGGCAATGCCCCGGGAAAAATGTCCATTGCCATTCCCGGCAACTTGGTCAGCGGTAACCCCCGCCGTGGTTATGATGCCCGTTCCAGAATGGACTTTGCGGATGCGCTGATTCCGGGTATTGGCGATCAATAGGTTACCGTCAATATCCATCACCACCGCCCGGGGCGAGTCGAGCTGGGCGTGGACGGCCGGTTCTCCATCACCACCGAAACCGCGCTGCCCCGTCCCAGCCACGGTGCTGATGTGGCCGGTGAATGCGTCAACCCGGCGAATCCGGTGGTTGGGCGTATCGGCGATAAATAGGTTGCCTGCATCGTCTACCGCCACTCCCCAAGGGAAGGACAACCGGGAGTTTTTTGCTGGAGCGCCGTCGCCGATCGCGCCAGACCCGGCGACGGTGATGATCGAACCGGGCGAGAGGTCTTCCCAAGACTGCAGCCCGAGAAACGGTGTTCCGGAGGACGGGTTTACCGGTCCGGGAAGAGTTGGCAGAACAGCGTCCAAGGGCCGGTCCGTTTTAGCAATCGAGCCGGTGGATGGTGAATCGGTCGCGGCCTGGGGAGTCACCAGCGGTGCTTGAACTGGAATCGGTCTTGCCTCACTATCCCCGCCGTTGCAGGCGATGACGGCTACGGCCGCTACCCCTACTACCGCCCGCACCAACTCCCTGACTGTCATCAACAAATCAAAACCTAAAGTTCTCGTCCCGCCACCGGGGATAGGTCACGGCTGGAGGATCACCTTTGTGTACCCATCTTCTCGCCGATCGAACTTTTGGTAGGCCTCTGGCGCCTGGTCCAGAGGCACCTGGTGGGAGACGACAAAACTAGGTTTGGCCCTGCCGGCGATGATCAGGTCCCGCAGGTAGGCGTTATATTGTTTGACGTTGCACTGCCCAGTACCCAGGCGCAGGCCCTTCTCAAAAAGCCTGCCAAAGTTGATCGACAAGGCGCCCCGCTTCGCGTTCTCGTCCACTCCGCCGGGGTCGGAGGGAACGTACAGCCCAGGAATACCGAGAGCGCCGGTGGGGTTGACCACGTCGATCAACTGGTTGAGAACGATGTTTGGTGCCTCGTCCTGCTCGCCTCCAACGGCGGAGGAACCGGCCTTGGTTGCCTGGTAGCCCACCGCGTCGATTCCCTTATCAACGCCGTTGCCCCCGCGCTGGTCCTTGATCTGCTGTACCGGGTCGCCGGCATCGAAGTTGATCGGTATCGCCCCTATCTCCTTGGCCTTATCCAGACGCTCCCCAACGTGATCGACGGCGAATACCTGAGAGGCGCCCCTGATCAGACAGCTGTAGACCGCCATGAGGCCGACCGGGCCCGCTCCAAACACGGCAACGCTCTCGCCGGGCCTTACGCCCGCCAGCTCGGCGCCATGGTAACCCGTTGGGAAGATGTCGGCCAGCATGGCGAAGTCTGCTTCGTGCTCTGTTCCTGGGGGAAGCGGCAGGCAATTGAAGTCGGCGTAGGGCACCTGGAGATACTCGGCCTGGCCGCCAACCCACGGCCCCATCGCCACGTACCCATAGGCTCCTCCGGCAAACCCGGGGTTGACCGTGGTGCAAAACCCGGTGAATCCGCCAAGGCAGTTCTTGCAGAACCCGCAGGCCACGTTAAAGGGCATGACCACCCGGTCACCAACCTTACGTTCCTTTACCGCGGGGCCCACTTCCTGGATGATTCCCATGTTTTCGTGGCCGAACACTATGCCTGGCGCCGCGGCGGTCCGCCCTTCGTACATGTGCAAGTCGGAGCCACAGATACACGACGACGTGATCTTTACGATCGCGTCGTTCGGGTGTTGGATCGCCGGGTCTGGCGCGTTCTCGACAGCCACTCTGAACGGCTCTTTATACACAACGGCTTTCATGTAATCGCCTCCTCTCGTCTATCTGCCACTAAAAATCATCAACCGCTACCCGGCATAGCACTTTCGGCACCCGCGCATTAGATGCATCAACCTCAACGCCAACGAATATAGATTCAATCCTCAACTCCGTCAAACACCCTTGGCTTCGGTGCAGGCCTCGCGACCATCCGCTCACGGCAACCATCGGCATAGTGGCAACAGGAACATACAGGCCAGCAGCCTGTTTGGCCTCAGGGTGAATCCGGCGTGCATTATTCACCTAGACCGGGAGGACTCTTGGCGATAAGATAACCATCGATTCGATTTGACCTTTGAGGGAGCTGCACAACGGTCACCTGGCCTCGGAGTCGCATCAGATAGGAGCGGACATGAATCGCTACCTTAAATGGGCGGGGCTTTCCTTCGGTGGATTTGTAATTGTCATTATCGTTGTTGTGGCCGTCCTGATGCTTATGGGCGGTTCACGTTTCAACCGAACCTACGACATCCAAGTCGCCGCGGTCAATGTGCCGGCCGACGCGGCTAGCATCGAATGGGGCAAACACTTTGTCGAAGCGATTGGGGTTTGCCAAGAGTGCCACGGAGACGACCTCTCAGGAGATTTATTCATTGACGACCCATTATTCGCCACAGTCGTAGCCAGCAATCTAACGTCTGGCAAAGGGGGAATCGGAGCGTTCTATTCCGATATTGATTACGTGAGGGCCATCCGTCACGGTGTCGGTCACGACGGGAAGGGGCTGCCGATAATGCCCTCGGATGTGTTCAACAGGTTCAGCGACGAAGACTTGGGAGCGATCATTTCCTATCTGAAGAGCTTGCCTCCGGTTGATAATGAGCTGCCGGAGAGCAAACCCGGCCCCATTGGGCGGGTTATCATCCTACTAGAACCTTCGCTGTTCCCAGTTAACCTGATCGATCACACTGCCGCCAGACCTCCTGGTCCTACCGCTGCTGTAACGGAGCAATATGGAGAGTACCTATCCGGGGTTTGCACAGTCTGTCACGGAAAGGATTTTGGTGGCGCTCAGCCTCCAGACGAGGGAAGCCCACGGGCGTCTAACCTCACTTTCGGCGGCCCTTTGGCCACGTGGTCCGAGATGGACCTCATTAAAACTTTGCGAACTGGCATCACTCCAACGGGCAGAATCCTCAACCCCGATTTTATGTTTTGGCTTCGCTTTCGTCTCATGACTGACGACGAGATAAAGGCTATCTGGCTTTACCTGGGTTCGTTGCCGCCGGTCACGGCCGGTGGCTGAATTGCACGGGCTTCGCACCTAATGTCATTCCAGAAAATGGGCCATAACTGAAGCTCATATTATCTTGAGTCTTGCCCGGCTTCTACTCCCGAAGTATCTCCCGCCGCGACAACACCTGCTCCATCAACGGCCTCATTCCCAGTTCGCTGGAGATGGTGATGGACTCGTCCAGCAAGGTGATGGCCCTGGCCCGGTCTCCTTCACCGTCTCGTTCCCTCAGTGTATCGGCGTAGTCGCAGCAGGTCCAGGCTAGTTCGGGGCGGTAGCCCGCCTTACGGCAGAAGGCCAGGGCGTCCTCAAAGTGGGCCACAGCCTGGTCCGCCTCGCCTGATGTGTGGGACAGGAGTGCCAACAGTCGGTCGACGGCTATCATGGACAAAGTCAACATCGTGCCTTGATGCGGTGCCAGCGCGGAGTACTGCTCATCGGCGGCTGGGACATTGCCCCGATGTACCGCCAGCAGCGACAGGCCAGCTCGGGCGCAGGCGATGGTGTAAGGAGTGGCCGAGGGAGACGAAATAACGATTTCGCAGGCCGACGCGGCGACTTCCAAACGATCGGTTTCCCCCGTGATGCGGGCAACAATTGGTATGGTCATAGCCGGGTACGCATATTCTAAACCTGGGCCGGGTGCGATAGCGCGCATGAGCTCAAGCAGCCGCTCCAAATAGGTCTCCCCCTGCTCGAACTCACCTACCTCGTATTCCAACAACGCCCGAGTACAAAGGTCGCGTGGCTCCACCGGCGACAGGGCGAGGCCGCGATCATTGATTTCTCGGGCGGCCTGCCAACCGCCCTCAAGACGGGACACGAACCCGTTGACCCGAAGAGCACTGGCCAACCACCACCGGTCCCGTAGACTCTCTGCCGAGGCAAGCAAAGCCGATGCATTGGAACGCAGTCCAACAAGATCACCCAGCGAATTTTGGGCGAGGGCGGCGCTGTAGCGCGCCAGTACTTCCGCGTGGGGCTCTTCCGCCCGATGGGCCAATTCTATTGCCTGTAGGCCTTTGTCTAAGCACTCCGGCCAGAGGAGTTGATACAGGTCCGCGTTAGCCGAGTCGGCCAGCGTCCGCATCTCCAGGGCCGCGTCCCATTCACGCCGGGCGATGGTCAGAGCCTTTCCAAAAGCCTCCTGGGCGCTATCGTAGTCTCCTTCCTCAATCTGTACGACCCTGCCGTAGCGGGACAGCAGACGCCCAGCCGCGAGGGAATCCGATGGCACCAGGGCTAGGGCGCTGGAAACCAGCTGGGCGTCCCCAATCCGTTGACTGGCAACAGGGTAAAATGGGTACTCGGCGATGGCCACGGCGCGGTCCACGTCTCCAGTCTCGGCAAAGTAGTCGAAGGCGCGGCTCAAGGTGACTACCGCCTCCTGGATCTGGTGCCTGGGTAGCGCGGCTGCTTGGGCGCGGCCCAGGCCGTACAGAATCGCAGCAGTCTCGCCTTCGGCGGGTTGTCCCTCGAGTGCTGACAGGGCCAGCTGAAAGTGGGCCAGGGCATCCTCGTGAGCGTAGCTGGCCAGGGCACGCTCGCCGGCCAGCAAGGAGTAGTGCACCAACATTTCGGTGCCTGTCACGTTTGCCGCCTCGGCGAAGTGATACGCCAACTCGGCGGCATGGGCATCGGCATCAGGACCGTATATTTCCCCCAAAACCTCGCCGATACGAGCGTGTAACCGCACCCGCCGGGTTGTGGACAGTTCCTCAGCCAGAGTCTCTTGTATTAGGGCATGAGTGAACTGATAGCGGTCTACAGTATGCGGCAACTCTTCAACCACTCGCGCCCCCAGCGCCTCTTCCAGTACCACCATTAGCCGGTCATCCGAGAGATCATCAATAAGCCGGTTCAACAGCTCTAAGGTAAACTCCCGGCCAATCACCGAGGCGATGGTCAAGGTCTCGTTACAGCGCTCAGACAACCGGTCCAACCGCCTTCCGATAACTTCGCGCACCCCGTCGGGGATACGGACACTCCAAGTGTCAGAATCCCGCATAGGCGCGGTCCCGCCTAGCCCGGAAGCTCCTATAACGCCCTCTTGAACCATTAAGCGCACCACTTCGGTGACAAACAGGGGATTGCCTTCGGTTTGCCGCGTCACCGCCTCCACCATGCCTTGCGGTGGGGCGACGCCGGACGCCAACTCGATGAACCTGCCTACGTCTTCCTGGCTAAGGCCCCTCAGCAGCACCCGATGGAACAGTCTCTCCCGGGTCAAACCACCCAAGGTTAGCGACAGTGGATGCCTTCGAGACAATTCCATATCCCGATAAGTCCCGATCAGCAGCAACCGGCTACCTGAAAGCTCTCGAGCCACGAACTCCAACAGAAGCAAAGATGGATGATCGGCCCAGTGCAAATCATCGAGGAAAAGGACCAGGGGCCGGCGTTGCGCCGCGTTTTTCAAGAAACTTGTAATAGAATCAAATAATCGAAATCGGGCTTGCTCTGGCTCCAAAGCCAGAGGCGTTCTTAGGCCGGGCAGCCGTTCCCGCACATCGGAAACGATTTCGGCAATATCCTCGGCGCCGGCGCCCATCTCCGATCTAAGCTGTTCCGGCTCTTTGTCTCTGATGTATGACCTGATGGCTTGTACCCAAGGCCAGTAAGGCGGCATGCCCTTCTCTTCGTAGCAACGTCCCCACAGAACCTGGGCGGCTCGCAAGCCAGCGTAGGTGGCGAGCTCTTGGGCGATTCGGCTCTTGCCGATGCCCGGCTCTCCCACCAGGGTGACCATCCGGCCTCGCCCGGACAGAGTGTCCTCCAGTGCGGCCTTCAGGTCGCCCATCTCTTGATGCCGGCCAACGAACACTCCTCCGGCCAGGCTGTCCAGAGCTTGCCCACCGTCGACTGCCGCCGCAGGTTGTACCACACTGGTGGTGACGTCGACGGCGTCTAAAGCGGCCAGTACGTCCGACGCCGATTCGTGCCGCTCTGCCGGGTCTTTGGCTAACAGGCGCATAATTAGCGCCTCCAGCGGCCTGGGACACTGGGGATTGTGCCAGGTTGGGGCCACCGGCGGAGTGTTTATGTGCTGGCCTATGATGGCCACCGAGTCGTCTCCCAAGAAGGGCGGCCTTCCCGTAACCATCTCATAGAGCATGGCGCCAAGGGAGTAAAGGTCCGACCGGGGCGTGACGTCGCCGCCCATGGCCTGCTCAGGAGGCATGTAGGAGACGGCACCCACCATCATGCCTTCAGTGGTAAGGCGGGAACGGTCCAGGGCCACCGCCAAGCCGAAGTCGCCGATCTTGGCGATGCCATCCTCGGTCACATTTCCAGGTTTCAGGTCCCGGTGGACGATTCCCCTACTGTGGGCGAACTCCATCCCCCGGCAGGTTTCCTCGGCGATCTTGATCGCCTGTTCCAGGGGAAGCCGGTGGTCCGGGGCGCCTTCAATGACCCCCTCAACATCACCGCCGCCCATCAGTTCGGTGACTATGTGGGGGTGAGAGCCCAAGCGCCCCATGGCCTGGGCCTCCCTTTGGATGCGAGTCCGGGAGGTGTCGTCCAGACCCTCGGTCTTAATAAGGGCGAACGCTACCTCTCGGTCTAAAAGCGTGTCCTGGGCCAAGTAGACTTTCTTCTTGCCGCCCTCTCCTAGAAATCGTTTGACCTGGTAGCGGCCATCGGAAAAGGAGGTCGGTTGGTCCGAGACCACGGCAGAAACTGGGAGTGAAGCGGGATTTCCTTGAGTTGACTGGGTAATTCCTGTGTCACGCTCGGCAACAGCTAGGTAAGAAAGAGCGTCGCTGTTATCGGGGTCTATCCGCAATACGGCGCGGGCGCGACTGGCAACAGTCGACCAATCCTCCTTAGAGATGGCCTGGTCGGCTTCATCAAGCAGGCGCTCTATTTGTCGTTGCAGCCGTTCACTGACCATTATGATGGGAATAGTAGCGTCAAAGAGCAGTCTTTGTCCACGAACAGCCCGCTTAATTCCCCGATGGCGGTTCCCTGAGTCAAGTACATGATACCGGGAAGGGTTCTTTTGAGTGGAGCCAACACCCACCGGCAACGCCCCCGCCTTGGCCTAGCTTGCTACAGACCCAGCACGTGCATACAATGTCGGAGTCTGGAACAGAGTTTTACACGTGCAGGTAAACCCGGCGGATTAGGAGGGAGATGGTTGCTGAAGGGGTAGAAATTGGACCGGCGGTATCCAGCGATCTGATTCGTTTGGCCGTAGCTTATAACGACGCTCTAGACTTGTGCACCCGTACCCAGGCCTCCAATATTGACAAGGTAATGGAGTTCTTCGCCGATGACGCCATGCGCGTCACCGTAGGCCAGGAACCGGCCGTTGGCAAAGCAGCTATCCGGGAAAGCTTTGTCCGGCGCTCGGCGCGGCTCCAGCAAGTCGTGGAGCTAAAGGGCATCGAGTTGTGGGGCGACTTGGTTGTCTGCCGCATCGAGCGCAATGACTCGACCCACACCGCCTCAGGACTGGAGCAGCATCTTCGCATCCTGTTGGTCAAAGATGGAAAGATCAAACGGCTCATTGTGGTGGTCGATCCCGAAGAGGACAACCGGCTAAAACCCAGCGCCCCTGACTGACCATGCGCCTTCCGGTGCCTGGGCTGATGGTCCACGGCGCCGCGGCAAGAGGGGATTGCCATTACGCAAGCCCGCAAACGCTCCCGACCGGAATGCTAGCGTTCTTAACACGGGCGACAACCCACGAGGGAAATTGCGTCATACAGATGACCAATCGATGAGGATTCGATGAGCACACGAGACCTGGTTGGTTACGGACCCAATCCGCCGGTGGTGCAATGGCCCAATGAGGCTAGGATCGCCGTCTCGGTGGCCGTGAACTACGAGGAAGGCTCAGAATACTCCCTTCTGGACGGCGACCCCCGGGGAGAAACCTCGGGGGAATCTCCATCCAACGTCCCCATCGGAGAACGAGACCTGGCCAACGAGTCCTTTTTCGAGTACGGAAGCAGGGCCGGCGTGTGGCGGATCATGAGGGAGTTCGACCGGTACGATATAAAAGGGACGTTTTTCTGCTGTGCCCTGGCCCTGGAGCGAAATCCCCAGGTGGGGCCGGAGATAATCCGCCGGGGCCACGAGGTCATGGGGCACGGCAACCGGTGGGAAGAGTACTACCGGATGGACCGGGACACCGAGCGGGAAGCGATCAAACAAGCGGTGGAATCGATCACCCGCACCACCGGGCAACGCCCTTTGGGTTGGTACATCCGCTACGGCCCCAGCGTGAACACCCGGGAGTTGGTGGTAGAAGAGGGCGGGTTCATCTACGACTGCAACGCTTACAACGACGACCTGCCATACTACACCGAAGTGCATGGGAACAAGTGGCTGGTGGTACCCTACTCGTTGGAGGTCAATGACACCAAATTCTGGCGAGGCGAGCTGATTACGCCCAATGATTTTTTCGAGGTTGCCAGGTCGTGTTTCGATACGCTTTACGAGGAAGGGAACACCCACCCGAAAATGATGTCAGTGGGGCTTCACTGCCGCATAATCGGCAAACCCGGCCGGGCAAGCGGCTTACGAAAGTTTCTCCAATACGCGTCAGAGAAGGAAGGGGTCTGGTTCGCCCGCCGTCTGGACATCGCCCGGTGGTGGCTGGAAAACTATCCCCCAACGCCGGTAGCGTGACCATGAATAGAATGGTAGCTGCGGAGTCCAGAACGCTGACGACAGGTAAAGGGAATCGATATGCCAGTTACTAAGATTGAAATCTCTGATCGGAGTAGATTCGCGGATGGAATGGCTTTCGGCGGCGTAGGCCCTTACGAGTCGATGGAAGGGACAGCCCATTTCGCGGTCGACCCACTAAACGAACGAAACAAGGCAATCACTGACCTGGACCTCGCTCCCAGGGACGCCAACGGAAAAGTGGGCTTCACCGCCCATTTCGCGATGCTCCAACCCGTTGACACCAATCGAGGGAATCGTCGGCTTCTCTTTGACGTTGTCAACCGAGGCCGCAAAACCGCCTTGGGCTTGAATGATGTTCCAGGGGCCACCGATCTTCTCGCCCCGCTGCAGGCCGGCAACGGATTCTTGATGCGCCAGGGCTACACGATGGTCTGGTGCGGTTGGCAAGCCGATGTTCCGCCGGTCCCGGGGTTGATCGGCCTGCAAGTCCCCGAGGCCATTGGTCCCGACGGAGCGCTCACTGGAGGTATTCTTTGCCAGTTTCAGTGCAACTCACCCACTCAATCCTTTCTGCTGGCGCACCGGGACCACCTCCCCCATCCACCGGTGGATTTGGACGATCCCACCGCCACGTTGACCGTCCGCGACCTGCCCAATAGCCCCGCCGAGCCCATCAACCGTGGCGACTGGTCATTCATTCGCCTGGAAGACGACGGTCCCGACGTAGACCCCAGCCATGTTTACATGCCTCAGGGTTTCCAGCCCGGCAGGATCTATCAGTTGGTGTACCGCACCAAAGGAAGCAGTATAGTGGGACTGGGCTTCGCGGCCGTTAGGGACACAGTGTCCTTTCTAAAGCACTCCGCAATATCCGAGGGAAATCCCTGCACCGGCCCCATCGAATACGGATATGCCATCGGGCGCTCCCAGAGCGGACGGTTCCTGCGCCAGATGATCCATTTGGGGTTGAATGAGGACGAGGAGGAGCGTATCGCCCTTGACGGGATAATCGCCCACGTAGCAGGCGGAATGAGGGGAGAGTTCAATCTCCGCTTTGGTCAACCTTCCAAAGATATTTGCTACATAATCCCTGAATTGTTCCCGTTTATCGATACTGAACAGAAAGACCCGGTGACCGGGGAGACCGGCTCATTGTTGGCCCGGATGGAAGAGCGTGGCAAAGTACCCAAAATAATGTTCACCAACACCTCGGCCGAGTACTGGCGGGGCGACGCGGCGCTGATCCATACAGACCTGGAAACCATGCAAGACGCCCCCGAATCTGAATCCGTCCGGCGTTACCATTTCGCCGGGAGTCAACACGGCGCGGGGGAGTTCCCGCCCTTGGAGGTGCGGGAAAGCGACGGCATTCGCGGCCAGCTTCCCTTTAATAGCGTTGACTACACGCCGTTGCTGCGAGCCGCGCTGGAAAACCTGGACCGGTGGGTTTCCTTGGGCGAGCCACCTCCACTCAGCCGGCATCCCAGCCTTTCAGACGGTTCGGCAGTGGAGTCTAAATCCCTGTCGGACAGGTTCGCCCAGTTGCCCGGAGTCCGTGTACCGCCTCAAACCACCCGGGCCATGCGGCTGGACTACGGACCGGAAACCCATCTGGGGCGAACCACAGTCCTTCCAGCCAAAGAAGGGGAAGAATATCCGGCCCTGGTATCAGACCTCGACGAAAACTACAACGAGAGGTCCGGCATCCGCCTTCCGGACTTGACAGTTCCCGTGGCTACTTATACCGGCTGGAATCTAAGAGACCCCAGCATCGGTAATCCCGATCTGTTTATCGGCATAACCGGGGGCTTGGCAGGCTGGACATTGCCATTCCCGGCAACTCAGGCTGAACGAGAGTCTTCCAACGACCCCAGGCTGTCCATTCAGGAGCGTTACAGCTCCAAAACAGAGTTCCTGGAGCAGGTGAAGGCGGCCGGCCAGGCCCTGGTGGACGAGGGATACATGCTTTCGGAAGACCTAGGGAAGGTGGTAGAGCGGGCAGCGTCAAAGTATGACTATTTTCTGGGAAATGGAGTCAATGGCTGAGTCGTCATCGGTGATGCCGGCCGCGAGTCTATAAACATCTGGTCGACTGACGAATTGGTCCAGGAGATAAACCAGCGCCCACCCAAGGCTGCCCAGCCAATCCAGCAAGTGGCCGGTGGCATCATTCCAAACATCCTCTCTGGTGCGGCCACTGGATTTTAGGACCGCGAAGCCATGGTCGGCGCCGTCCAGCAGCTGGACCGTGGACACAGGGACCGCGGCAGACGCCTCTCTTAGCTGGTCCGGCGTGGCGAAGGCATCGCGGGTGCCGGAGCAGAAAAGAGTGGGAACGTTGATGCCGGGAAGATGCTCATCCCGCCGCTTGCCCGGCGGTTTACCCGCGCTACGTGGTGGGCCGAGGGGATAGGCGAACAAGGCCAGGCCGTCTACTATCGACCCTTGAGCCACTGCCTCCTGAGCGACGACTTGGGATGCGATCCGCCCTCCCTTGGACCTGCCGCCGACAGCCAACCGGGTCCCTTCCTCTTCCACCATCGCGATCACCCGCCTCCAGGTCTCTTCCAGCAGCCTGGGTGAATCGGGACGGCGTTTCCCAGCCTCCATGTAGGGGAACTGGAAACGAAGGGTGGCAATGCCCGACTCCGCCAGCCGGTGGTTCAAATAGCCGCCAAAGGGGTCGCCGATGTTGGAGCCGGCCCCCGGCGCGTAGAGGAACATCCTCTTGGCGGCGGAGCTATCCGGTTGTGTCCGGACGGCCGTGACTGACAGGCCTTCGTGGACTTCTATCAGGAAGCTCTCTTCACGCATGGCCTGTCAGTCCCCTTTAAACTTGGCTTATGATCTGCCTACCCATCCGCCGTAGATGGGGTATTGGCTGCAGATGAACTCGATGTAGGCGGGTTGGTTCTCGCCGTTGGCCGCCAGGGCGCGCTGGAGAGCTGGGCCTACCTCCGATGGCTCGGTGACCCGTTCAGTATGGTAACCCAACGCCCCAATGACCTTTGACATGTCGACCTCGTCGTACCCTAGCACCCTATGGGTGAATGGGTCATGGCCATCACCCCAGAATCCCGGGCCATAGCCGGCGAATCCACCATTGCTGACGTGCGCAATGGTGATTCCCAGCTTTTGGCGCAGCGCCACTTCCAGGTTGCCCATCATGTATCCCAGGCCGGCCTCTCCAGTCACGGCGATGCAGCTCTTCTCGGGGAACGATATCTTCGCCGCGATGGTCGCCGCCAGACTGAACCCCAATGATGAGACATTGCCCCATCCCAGGAAAGCCCTCGGAATCAGCGTATCGTACACCGTGCTTAGTTGGTCCCTGGTGTTGCCCGACTCGTGGGTGATGAACGAATTATGGGGGTCGAGCACTTCCATCAACCCGGCATAGACGCGGTAGGGGTTGATGGGCGTGTCGTTAGACGCCATCGCCTCCCGGTATTTGACCATCGCCTCATCCCGGGCCGACTTGACCTCCGCCGCCACATTTCCAGGAGCCCTGCCGCTGCCGGAGGTTTTGTCCGACAACTCTTTCACCAACGCTTGAAGGGTGAATCGGGCGTCGCCGATCAACGCCGCCGCCGTGGGATAGGCCTTGTTTATATGCACTTCATCCACGTTACAATGGATGATGGTTTTATTCACCGCGTTGGGAATACCGTGGGAGAACCGCCCGGGCGATAGGCTGGAACCCACCGCCAAAACCAGATCGCATTTGTTCAGATAATGATCGACCTGGTCGCCCCGGACCCCCACGAACAACGGGTGGTTCTCTCGGAACGCCCCTTTTGCTTTCAGGGTGGAGATCACCGGCATGTTGGCCAGTTCCGCAAACGCTTTAAGTTCAGCCGAGCCGTTGGCGTATATCACACCCTCTCCGGCGTAGATCAGCGGGTCTTGGGCCTTTAGCAGGAGATCGACCGCCGCGGAGACGTCCTCCGGATTCGGCGCCGACTTCCAGCCCTTGACCGGATGGTAAGGGTCGGCTGTTTCGTCGTATTGCGCGCTGGCGTTCGGGATGGCCAATACCACTGGACCCGGCCTTCCAGACCGCAACATGGTGAAGGCCCGGCGCATGAATTCGGGCACCCGTTCCGGCCTGTCCAGGTATCCGTACCACTTGGAGACCGATTTCAAACTGGACGTGACGTCGAATTGGCTGTTCTCGGTTGCGCCAATGGGCACTCCGTCGGTAATGCACAGCACAGGCGAGCCGTCCTCAAAGGCCTGGGCCATCCCCGCATAGGCCACCTGCAATCCCGCGGCGTTGACCCCGCCTTGGAATGTGCAGACGCCTATCTTGGATCCGGCGTTGATGCGGGAGAAGGCATCAGCCAAGGCGACGGCGTACCGGTCGTCCCTCATCATCACCATGGGAACGCCCTCCCGTCCCAAAGCGTTGTTCACATGGCAAACTGGGAAGGTGGAAACCCATTCCACGCCTTCTTGTTTAAGTATCCTCGCGATTCCAGTACCCACGTCGATGGTCATAGATCTCTCTCCTCTGATTTCCGGCTATATCGCCTTTAGGCCGCGTTGGTCTCTTTCTCCCAAAGGGCTTCCAGCAAGCTGCCGGGATTCATCGGCAACCGGTTGGTCCGGATCCCTGCCGCGTGGGCGATGGCGTTGGCCACCGCCGCCATCGGCGGCACCAGCGAAACCTCTCCAACGCCCCGCACCCCCAGCGGGTGGCCGGGGTTGGCCACTTCCACGATCACCGTGTCGATCATGGGCAGGTCCAGGCTGATGGGCATCCGGTAGTCTAGAAAGCTGGAGTTCACCATCAACCCCTCATCATTGATGAAATACTCTTCATTGAGGGCCCAGCCGATGCCCTGGACCAAGCCGCCCTGGATCTGGCCTTCCACGTAACTGGGGTGGATGGCCTTACCCGCGTCCTGGATGGCTGTGCAGCGCAGGATATCCACCTTGCCGGTCTCCGGGTCTACCTCCACGTCGACGATGTGTAGAGCAAAGGCGTTGCCTACGCCGCCGGGGTTGGCCGTGGCCCGCCCCACGATGGGACCGCCGGTGCCGTTAAGCCGGCGGGCGATCTGCTTGAGGGTCATCTTCAGCTCCGGGTCTTCCCTGTGGTGCAACTCGCCGTCTTCGTACTCCACGTCCTCGGCGTTGACATCCCATATACGCGCTGCCCTTTCGATGAGCTGGCGGCGCACGTCCTCGGCCGCCTGATATACCGCGGTTCCCATCTTGAAGGTCACGCCGCTGCCCCCGGCGCCGGAACTGTAGCCGATGGAGTCGGTATCGGCGATGGAGGGTTTTATATCCGTGGCCGGGATTCCCAGCACTTCGGCTACGTGCATGGCCATGGCGGCCCGGCTGCCCCCGATGTCCGGGGAGCCTTCAACCAGGATGATGGTGCCGTCGGGGTTGACGCTGGCCACCGCGCTGGCCGGACCAGTCCCGTTGAACCAGGCGCCTGCCGCAATACCCCGGCCCCGGTTGGGGCCTTCCAGGGGCGTGGCCAGGTGGGGATGCTGTAGGGCAGCCTGAAGCACCTCCACCATACCGATGCGCCCGAAGGTCGGGCCAGCGGCCTGCCGGGTGCCTTCTTTAGAGGCATTGAGCAGCCGGAACTCCACCGGGTCCATGCCGATGGCGTCGCAAAGCTCGTCCACTAAAGATTCAGCGGCGAAGGCGGCGACTGGGGAGCCAGGGGCCCGGTAGGCGGCGGATTTCTGGGCATTGATGACCACGTCCAATCCTTCTATGAAGGCATTGGGAATCTCGTATGGAGCGAACATGGTCCGGCAGCCCGAGGGCACCGGCGAGCCGGGAAAGGCCCCCGCCTCATAGATCAAGTGGGCTTCCACGGCGGTGATCTTTCCAGCATTGGTGGCTCCCATCTTCACCTTGATGTGGGTGCCGGAAGTGGGGCCGGTGCCGTGAAAGACCTCGGTGCGGCTCATGCTGATCTTGACCGGCTGTCCCGTCTTGCGGGCCAGGGCCGCCACCACCGGCTCCAGATAGCACCCGCCCTGGCCCTTCCCGCCGAATCCGCCGCCGATCTCCATGGGGATGACCTTTACCTTGGACACCGGCACGCCCAGGATGACCGAGGTGTGGTCGCGAAGGGCGAAATGGCCCTGGCTGCTGGCCCAAATGGTCACATTATCATCGGTGTTCCACTGAGCCGTGGCGGAATGGGGTTCGATGTAGCCCTGGTGCACCGGCCTGGTGTGGTAATTCCGCTCCAACACCACGTCGGCTTCCCGAAACCCCTGCTCCACGTCGCCCATGCGAAACTCAAAGCGGTTGGCGATGTTGCTTTGCTTGCCGGCCGCCACGTCTCCCCAACCGCCCGAGCGCATCGCCGGGCTGTTCATGGTTAGCAGCCTCTCGTGGAGGATGGCCGCATCGGCCTTCATGGCATCAGATGCGTTGAGCACCGCGGGAAGCACCTCATAATCGACATCGATGAGGGCAAGCGCTTCTTCCGCCAGGTGGAGACTGGTAGCGGCTACCGCGGCCACCGCATGACCCAGGTACAGGGCTTTCTCGCGGGCCAAGACATTCCGGCTATAAAAGCCATAATTGACCGCGGCTCCCTCTTCCTGATCGGCCACCTCCGCCGAAGAATCGGCCAAATCTGCGGCGGTAACCACGCCGATCACTCCCGGCAGGGCCAGCGCGCGGCTGGGGTCGATGCCCCTGATACGGGCGTGGGCGTGCGGGCTGCGCAGGATCTTGCCATGCAGCATTCCCGGCAGGTGGATGTCGGCCGCATAACGGGCCCGGCCCATCACCTTATCGGCCCCGTCGTGCCGGATCGGGCGAGTGCCCACCACCTTATACTCTTGAGTCGAAAGGACTATGTTCGGCTTGTAATCAAGCATTATTGCCTCCTATTGGATTACCAGATTGAACGCTTTTGTCCCGCGCCCCACGAAAAGTGTCTAACGGGCTCAACCCCAACGGGTGGCCAGTTAGTTGCTGTCGATAATCTATCACAGAAACCAGGCGTTGCCACAGTATTCTGGGTTCACCCCATTTATTTAAACCAGTAAAATGCGAGTCCCGGGGCTTGGTGGCTCGCCGTGGGCACCGTGGTGGGGGACCTCGAAATGCTCCACGGGGACCGTAGGTTGAAGAAGCTTTGTGAGTAACGGGGCCGAGTAATCGCGAGCCGGTGTCGCATGAGGCGAGCGCAGTGCTTCTCACCGGCCTGTCCGCTATCGGTTCTACGGTGACAGGGACGGCGTTTTATGCAAGACTTGGCCTGTGTTTCTCCCCCATTGAGCAAATACTGAGGCCCCACTAAACGAACGGAGTTAACCTGATGAAAAAATTGCAAGCGCAAGCTTTGGGAATTCGCGTCCTGTTAGTGCTTGGGATGGTGCTGGTGCTGGTGCTGGGCGTGGCGGGTGTGGACACGCCCGCCGGCGTCAGCGCCCACGGCGGCGACGCCAGCCTGGTCCACCTCTGTGTTAACGATACCGACGCCAAGGTACGGGTCGTCCATCCTTTGCCTAGCCTACACGTTCACCTCCGACGTCAACCAAAAGGAGAATTTCCAGGCCGTCGATGGTGAAGGGGGCCAGTCCTAGCACCAGTGGTGCCTTCCTTGAGTCCAATGCTGTACTGATGATCGAGCTCGACGGAACCAACGCGGGTACGGGTTTTGTCACCGGGCTTCGAAGCACGGCTGCCGGTGTCACCATTCGCGGGCTGCTTATCACTCGGTTTAGTGGGGACGGAGTACACAGTAGCGGTATCACCACCATCGATGGGAATATCATTAGTTTCAATGCCGTGGAAGGCATCAGGTTAGCTGGTGGCGTTAACACCGTGACGAACAACACCATTGTCGACAATGTGAGCGATGGGGTAGAGGCCAACGGCGGCACCAATACCATTGGTGGGGTGGACGCCGGTAACACCATTAGCAGAAACTTCGCTGGTTTCAACGATGCCGGCGGCGCCAATAACATCCTTGGCAATACCATCACCGGCAATACAACGGGCGTGAGGCTACAAGTTGGCACCAATACCGCCGGCGGCGCCATAGCCGGCCAGGGTAACATCATCAGCGGCAACACTACCGATGGCATCGAGATCATCGGCCAGGGCAGCATCAATGAAATCATCGGGAACATCATTGATGCTAACAGCGGCGACGGTATCGCGATTAAATCCGACGACAGCGCTACCGCCATCGGTGGAGTTTTCATCGGTGCGGGCAATACGATCAGTTCCAACGGTGGCGACGGGGTGTCAGTGACCGATGGCAACGGCAGCGGCATCCTCTCCAATTCCATCTCCGCCAATACAGGCCTGGGAATCGATCTAGCTCCCGCCGGAGAAACTTTTAACGACGTTGGAGACGGTGACGCGGGCCCGAACAACCTACAAAACTTCCCGGTGTTGACATCGGCGGCCAGCGACAGCAGCACAACCATCGAAGGGACGCTAAACAGTTCCGATTTCATCCTATTCAGGGTTGAGTTCTTTTCCAATTCGGCCTGCGACCCCTCCGGCCACGGCGAGGGTGAGAACTTTCTGGGCTCGACCGATGTGACCACCGATGGCAGCGGCAACGCCGCATTCATGGTGAATTTTCCGGCCGCTGTCGTTCTAGGTGAGTTCATTACTTCGACAGCTACCGGTCCCGGCACCAACACATCGGAGTTTTCCCAGTGTATCGAAGTCGTGTTGCCGCCATTTGTTCCCACCTGTACCCTGGAGCTAACCCTCGGGTACTCGGCTGACACTCTAACGGTGGCCTTCCTCGTAGGCACCAACGTGGCCGTGACAGCGAATGTGTGGGCGACATCGCAGAGCGATATCATCTCCCTCTTCTCAGGGCCGCTGCCGGTGACCGAGCCGCCCATTAACCCCACTATCACGAAAGCGCTCCCGGCCAGCGGTACAGTCGGGCTGCTGGCCGCTTTGACCACGCCGGAGCTAGGCATAATCTGCTCCGAATTCAAGACGGTGGATACCGGATCTCCTCCTTGACCGGCCGTAGAGTTGGAAATGACCCAAATCCGTCTCCGGCATCAAATGCGGCCGGCGCTTCGCCGGGGGATAAAGGCGGCCGGCAGGTATTATTTACCACCCACTACAAATAGCATTTGTCCGGAAGTGACGGAACAGGCCCGAAGGATAAGAATACTCGCGTCTGTGCCGAGCAACCATTGATCCGAGTCCCGGCTGGACCAACGGAGGTAACGACATGAAAAAGTTGAAAGCGCAAGCATCGGGGATTCGTCTCGTTTTATTGCTGGGGATGATGTTGGTATTGGCAGGGGGAAGCGTAGACACGCCAGCCAGCGCCAAGGCTCACGGTGGAGACGCGAGCCTTGTCCACGCCTGTGTTAACCAAACCAACGCGCGGATAGTCATAGTCCATCCCTTGCCTGTTGGCAGTCCTGATATAGACTGTGTTAACGCGCCCTGGCCCTTGGGAGCGGGATGGGCGCCCCTGGACCTGACCACTTGGTCCGGCGGAGGCACCGGTAGCCTTTCCCTTGCCAACCTGACCGACAGCGTCGGCATTGGTACCGCCATTCCCACCGAACAGCTTGAGATAACGAAGAACTTTAGACTGCCTAATAGCACCGTTGCTGCCGGCATAATCATGTCCGGCGGGGACCGGTTCATTCACAACTTTGGCATGGACAACTTCTTCGCGGGAGTGAATGCGGGCAATCTGACTATGACCGGTTTCGGTGGCAATATTGGCGTCGGTGTCGACGCGCTCTTGGCTAACACCACTGGCTCCCAAAACACGGCGGTTGGAACACACGCGCTCAAGTTCAACACCACGGGCGGCGGCAACACGGCCACTGGAGGAAGTGCACTGCTTTTAAATGCCACGGGCGGCGCCAACACCGCCACTGGGCAAAACGCACTCCGGGTCAACACCACGGGTTTCAATAACACGGCTGCTGGAGAAAGTGCGCTCCGTTTCAACACCACGGGCAACGGCAATACGGCCACTGGAGAGAGTGCGCTCCTTTTTAACACCACGGGCATCCTTAACACGGCAACGGGAGGGAATGCCCTCCAGCAGAACATTTTGGGCGACTTCAATACGGCTGTTGGGGCGAACTCGCTCGCCTTCAACTTCACGGGATCCAACAACACGGCAATTGGATTCGAGGCTGATGTTGGTTTTGGGAATTTAACCAACGCGACCGCCATTGGCGCCGGGGCGTTGGTCAGCCAGAGCAACTCTCTGGTGTTAGGCAGTGGTGCCAACGTCGGAATCTGTACTACGAGTCCAAACTCGGCACTCGAAGTCGCGGGTGTGATTCATTCCACCGCCGGTGGCATCAAATTTCCCGATAGCTCCATTCAGACAACGGCGGCGGGAAGCGGGGGAGCGTTCTTTGCCATAGGCCCAACAATAATTTACACGAGCGCTAAGAGGCATTCGGCCCCTGGGATGGGAGGTATTTCCTGCGCCTTCGACCCCAACGCTGAAGCCAACTGCACCATCGCAGTCCCTCGCAATGGCACGTTGACCAACCTATTTGTTCTTCCAAACATCGTACCTCCCAACGGCGCTAGTGTGACCGTTACCCTGCGTGTAAATAAGGAAGATACAGCTCTAAGCGTTACTCATCTAGAGGCCGACGGCCATACCGTTAAAAGCAACACCATAGATTCCGTGAATATCAATCAAGGTGACCTGATGACTTTCAGTTTCACTGACAATAGTGCAGTCGCCAACGATGCTAAATACGTTACGAGCGTTGAATTTAAGTAGGCTCGAATGCCGGGGTATGAAAGCCGGATGGGATCATGTCACCCCGAGCCCGTCGGCGGGGTTGAGCATAAACTCCATGAGGTGTCTAAAATCGTGAGCTTAGACTCGCCGATTGGTGGGCCATATCCACGAATTTAGATTCTACGGGCGCTGCGCACTTCAAATGACAGTTTTTAGGCAAAGCAATAAACCGCAATGCGGTATTCCCCCCACTTTTGCCTGGATCACCGGTCACGGAGGAACGCGGCACGCCCCCGCATCGTCTGAGACCTCGGGCTCGACATCCCGAGAGTATATCTCCCCGTTGGACGTCCAACAAAAGTAGTAGTAAAGGGCTACTCTTATCATGGCGTCCTCCTGCCTAAATCGTGTGAATAGATTTCTGAGGTTTCGGGGATTAGGAAATTGATTGGGATGCTACTCAGACTTGCAAGGCTGCTAAACTCGCCGATAGGCAGAACTGCGGGGCCAAATCCCCCAACCCGCCTTTGCAAAGGGAGACTAGGAGGATTTCTTCCCTGGCGTGGTTGCGTGTGACGTTCAGCATTTAATGCAAGGCTTAATAATACGGTCTCCAGCCGTTCAACGCTTGAGAAACTCCACTATTTTCGGGTTCACTTCCTTGGGCTTTTCCTGGTGCATGAAGTGGCCGGTACCGGGGATTATCACATTCTCCAAACCGCCAAGAAAAAATCGGTCCATGGCTTCACTCTGAAACGCATCAATCGTTCGAGGACGGTCGCGGGTGCCGTGCATCGCCAGGGTTGGCACGGTTATCGGGCCGGCGTCGATCCGCTCCTGGGCATCCATCGGTGACGGGTCTTGCAGGGATGGGTTATCGCCAGCCCGGTAATATCCCAGGGCGCCTCTACGACTCCAGGCTTGCGGAAGGACTCCTTGATGCTCTCAAGCACATCCTCGGGTATGTCCCGCTCGGGGGAGGCATCTCGCCACCAGTCCTCGATGAATGCGAAGCCGTCATGGGCTACCATGCGTTCCAGCAGGGGTAATTGGAAATATTACGCGTGCCATGTCCCTTTCAAGAACTGGAAACTCATACGGCGATTCCCATCGGTGCGGCCTGAGGCTATGGTCACCAGCTTGCTAACCTTCTCAGGCTCCAGGAGCCGCTCCCCTGACAGCGCTGGCCCCACATTCATTACCTACCAGATGGGCTCGCTCGGCACCCAGAACCCCTATCAAAGCCAGCACATCTCTGCTCAACAGGTACGTCTGATACCGGCCATCTAGGGAGCGTCGGTGGGCGCGTACTCACGGCATGAAAGACTCCACCTATTGAAAGCCCGCTTGGACGAGGTCATGGAGCAGGTGCCGGAAGGAATAGGCGTGGTCGGGGAAGCCGCGCACGCACAGCACCAGGGGTTCCCTCCCCCATCTCCAGGTAGTGAAAGTCTAAATCGTTAGCCCTTACACTGCCGGACTTGAACTTAAGCATAATCCCCCAGGATTCTTGCGTCATGGTGTGCTATCCCCCGGTGTATCCCGGTCCCAACACCACCATGCCGGGGCGGGCGCCGGTGTGTTGGCCGCCGTTTACTACCGGGACCCCGTTGACCAGCACGTATTCCACCCCCACGCAATACTGTTTGGGATTCTCGAAGGTGCCCTTTTCCCCAACCCTGTCCGGATCGAAGGCAACAACGTCGGCCCAGCATCCTTCCCGTAACAATCCGCGGTCCTGGCAGCGGAGCACTTGCGCGGGTAGGGAGGTCATCTTCCTAATAGCTTCTTCCAAGGACAACACGCCCTGTTCCCTCACGTAGGTCCCCAGCACCCGGCTATTGGTCCCGAAGCTGCGCGGATGCGGCAACCCGGAAGCTTCGGCGTTGAGAGCGCTTCCGTCCGAGGCAACCGATACCCATGGATAACGCATCACCGTCCGAACGTCTTCCTCGGACATAGTGTGATATACACCACCGGGGAAGGCCCCATTTTCCACCACCAGATCAAAGCAAGTCTCCGCTGGGTCGGAGTCATTGCGCTGTCGGGCGATTTCCGCCACCGACTTCCCCTCATCGGGTTTGAGTGACTGCTTGGCCACCACGGACATGACGATGCCCTACCAGCCTCCGTGTTCGTGGATGTATTGGTCGAACTCGGGGTCCTCTTTTACCTTGTCGCGGTACTCCCGGCCGCGGAACCGGGGAATGGTTTCGGAGCGGGGCGCATCCTGGATCCAGCGGGGCATTAGGCGATGCCACGGGTGTTGCATGGCGGTATATGGGTATTGGTCGGCCGTTACCTCCAAACCTTCCGCCATCGCTGACTGGATCATATCGATGACCCGCCAGATTTGCCCCCAATGATCCCGGCCTCGGATCTTCAGGTGATAGATATGGACGGGGATCCCCGACGAACGGGCGATCTGGAAGGTCTTGTCCAACTCGGTCCCCATGTCGAATCCCTCGCTTCCCACGTGGGTGCCGTAGTACCCTCCGTACTCGGCCGCCACCACCGCCATCTCGATTAACTCGTCCACAAACTCAGGGCCGCCGGAATGCCACGCTGCCGAGAGACCAACGGCTCCTTGTTCCATTGCTTGCGTTACCAGGGACTTCATCATTTGCAGCTCGTCGGGACCGGCGGCGCGGTTGTCGAAGCCCACCACCGCCCGTCTGATTTGCTGGGGCGCGACACTGGACGCGATGTTGATCGACGTACCCTGCTGGATCAGCCGTTGAAAATAGCCGGTGAAGTCGGACCAAGTTACTTCGACGCCATACCTAAGCCGTTGCTCCTCCCGGTATTCGCCGGCGGCGGGGCCTACAACCGGCCCGACGCTGTTGCTTTCCCCGATGACATCCAGAGTTACACCCTGGCGCACCTTACTCTGGGCGTCTCCGTCGGCCAAAACAGTCACGTCGCTGTGGGTGTGGAGGTCGATGAAGCCTGGACATACCACCAGCCCGCTGGCGTCGATGATCCTATCCGCCTCAGAGCCGGCAATCCTGCCGACCCGGGCGATCCTTCCGCCTCGAATACCAACGTCCGAGTAAAACCAGGGGTTGCCGGCGCCATCCACAACCCTTCCGCCGAGGATAGCAACGTCGTATACTGCCATGACTGCCCCCTCCTGGCTAGAGTGCTATGCCAGTGGTCTATGCCGCGGTACCGGTAGTGTAAATCACAGTGTGGCGATAGGCCAGCGTGATCGGCTTGAATGAAGATATCCCCGGCGGATATGACTACACAGTTAATTGGAGGAGATGTATATGAAATTCGGATTGATGTACGAAATACAGATACCCGAGCCCCACTATCCAGGGATTGAGCAAGATCGCTACAAGCAGGTCTTGGCCCAAGTGGAGTTAGCCGACCAGGTGGGTTTTGATTATGTCTGGACGGTGGAGCACCACTTTCTCAATGAGTTTTCCCACTGTTCGGCTCCCGAGGTGCTCTACGGAGCCATCTCCCAACGCACCAAGCGCATTCGCATCGGACACGCAGTGGCCTTGCTGCCCAGCCAGTACAACCATCCGGTGCGGGTGGCCGAACGAGCCGCGGTATTGGACATTCTCAGCGATGGACGCATGGACCTGGGCACCGGCCGCTCAACGACGCTAATCGAGATGGACGGATTCGAGGTCAACCCCGAGGAAACCAAGGCCCAGTGGGAAGAAGCGGTCTCCATCATCCCGCGCATGTGGACCGAGGATCCTTTTTCCCATGAGGGCCGGTTTTTCAACATACCAGCCCGGTCGGTGATCCCGAAGCCAGTGCAACAACCCCATCCCCCGATGTGGGTGGCCTGTAGCCAGCCCGATAGCTTCCGCGCCGCCGGCGAAATGGGGTTGGGGGTACTTTGCTTCAACCTGGCCGGGTACGATCAAATGAAAGAAAGGGTGGATATGTACCGGGAGGGCCTGAAACACGCCCACCCCGTGGGGCAATTCGTCAACGACCAAGTAGCAGCGCTGTGCTTGATCCACTGTGCCGAAGACGACGAAGAGGCCCGGGCGGTGGCTGCGCCCGAAGGACTATGGTTCGTCAATAAGGCCGAACAGTTGTATCAGCCTTGGCAAGGCCGGGACGTTCCCGATTCCTATAAATATGCCGTTAACGCCGTGGAGCAGGAACGGGTAGACAAGACGGCCCAGGACCACCTAGACTCTGGCGCCTTCGCAATGGGAAACCCGGACACGGTTACCCAAGTCATGCGGAAATACCAGGAAACAGGCGTGGACCAAGTCCTATGCTTCATGCAGATGGGCAACTTGGATCACTTCCGAATCATGGAATCGATCAAGCTATTCGGCCGCCAGGTGATCCCGTATTTCCAATAGCTAGGGGATTTCGATTGGTTCCTATCAATCGGACACTTATGCTCTCGTGCCTAGTATATTGGCAGTGAGAGCCGGGGCCTCTCGTTAAAATAAGTCTGCCGAGGTGCCAACGATGCCCATACCCTCTTGGAAGTCGGGGTTGCAAGAAATAGCGGCGAACGTATTCGCCCACATACATAGCGGGGTAGGATGGGATATCTGCAACTCCGGCTTCATAGTTGGCGACGATGGGGTAATGATCATCGATGCCATGATGGTAGCCAGTATGGTACATCCATACCTGAAAGAGATACGCAAAGTCACTGATAAGCCCATCAGATATGTGGTCAACACCCAGCATCATGTGGATCATTCCTTCGGCAACCAGTTCTACCTTCCGACAGAGATCGTTTCCCACCTCGGCTGCCGGGAAGCTTTGATAACCAGGGGCGCTGATCTGGAAATGTTGAGCCAACGATGGCCCCAGTACAGAGACGACTGGGCTCAGGCGAGGCTGACTCCCGCCAGCATCACATACCAGGGATAAAATGGTCGTACACCTGGGTGACCGGGTAATCGAACTGTTGCATCCGGGCCCTGCCCACACTTCCTGCCCACACTTATGGAGACACCCTGGTATTCCTACCCCAGGAGAAGGTGCTGTTCACGGGAGACGTTGCTTTTCACTATCTAACACCCCTAGCGGCCGACGGACACTTGAGCAACTGGATTCGGGTGGCCAACGGCATCCTGAATCATTTGGATGCCACCACGCTGATGCCGGGACATGGCCCCGTGAGCGGCAAGGAGGTGGTAAGCAAGACCTTGAAGTACCTCCGTCTGGTAAAGCGGACGTCTCGCTTACATTTTCAACGGGGCGCGAGCGTCGAGGATGCTAGCCGTGCCGTGCGCTTGGGAGAATTTGCCGATTGGGTGGAGCCGGAACGGGTCACGCGCAATGTTCAGCGCTTGTACCAGGAATTCCGGGGCGAGTTACCAAGGGCACGGGCGATGAGCTTCAGGTAGTCATTTCGTTAGAGATAGATAGATTCGTGTCATCTCTGATGTCATGCTGAGGAGCGCAGCGACGAAGCATTTGGGGAGGGGTCACTCCCAACCACCCCAGACCCTTCGCGGAGTTTATCCTGAGCGCAGCCGAAGGGCTCAGAATGACATTTCACACACGTTCATTGAGATTAATAGCTTGTTAAGGAGAGGCAACCATGAAAACCAGGCAAATTACGGCCAACGCGTCCCATCTGATAGTCGAGCAACTCGCGGCATCGGGGGTCAAATACGTCTTCAACAATTCAGGGTCGCGCGAAGCCCTGTTCTTCAACGAACTCCATTCGCGCGCTGATATCCATGGCATCCTGGGACTTCACGAAGGCGCGGTTACCGCCATGGCCGGGGGATACACCCAGGCCAACCTGGCGCCCGGCGTCATGGTGGTTCACCTGGGAGCGGGACTCGCCCAATGTATGGGACAGCTGATCAACGTCTGGACGGGTAGCTTGCCGGTGGTTGTGATCACCTTCGCCGGCGACACCGGCAGCTTTGCGGATAGGATAAGCCTAGACCTGAGCCATAACGCAGGCCCGACCGCCATCAGCGCCCCTATGACCAAGGCCAGCTGGACGGTCATCGAACCTGAGGGATTGCCGGCTGCCATCGAGCGCGCCCTTCGGGTTGCCATGACTCCGCCTGTCGGCCCAGTCCACCTCGCCATCTACGATAGGATGCTTGGCCCTGACATGGTCACCGCGAACATTATCGAAGGCGATCTGCCAGAGATTCGCACAGGCTATCCGTCCGACGCCGACATAGAGCAAATCGCCCAAGCTCTTCGCGATGCCAAACGCCCTCTCCTGTACGTTGGCGACGGTATCTGGAAAAGTGGCGCCAGCGCCGAAGTAACGGCCCTCGCCGAGCGCTTTGGCATTCCCGTCGTGGGCGAGTTGAACGGCGTCTCCATCAAACACCCGCTCCATTGTGGCGGCCGCCGCCTTGAGCAGGCGGGAGCCATCGACCCCGACCTCATCCTCTGTTTCGGCGTGCGGCACAACGGCGCTGGCACCGCCGACGACTATTCGGCCTTCTTTAACGCCGAGCGCATTATCGCCGTAGGGTCAGACGTCGAGAATCTCGAGAATATCCCCGGCCTGGACCTAGCCGTCCTCGCCGACGAAAAGCGCACGGCACAGCGCCTACTCGAACTGAGCGACACCTCATCGGATGATCTCGCAGACCGCCGCGCGTGGGCAAGGGAAGAAGCCGCCTCCCTGCGCGCCCAACGGCGGGACGCCGCGCGTTCAGTGGCCCAACAGCCGGGCAAAGTGCGTCCGTACCTACTCGCCGACGCCCTCGATCAATCCCTCGAAAGATTAGGCGGCGGCCTGGTAACCATCGAACAGTTCGCCGTCGCCCAAGACATTCTTGAGAACACCGGCGATTCTGGAAACAACGAATACATCAGACCGGCCGGAGGCTCGGAAGGCTACGGAATGGGCGCCACCATCGGAGCGAAGCTCGGTGCTCCCGATAAACCGGTCGTCGGTCTCGTAGGCGACGGATCTCTTTACTATTCAGACTCCGCCCTCTGGACGGCGGCCAGCCACAACATCCCGGTGCTCTACGTGATCTCCAACAACGGGGCCTATGGCATCGTGGCAGGGGCCTTTGGCGGCGCGGAGGCCAACATGAAACAAACCGGCGAATACAGGGGGGTGGTCCTCGATAACATAGACCCGGTCAAACTCGCCGAAGGCTTCGGCGTCGAGGCCATGGACGCCACCGATGAATCAAATATCGCCGGCGCCATCGAACACGGTCTAAAAATAGTGGAGGAAGAGAGGCGGCCTTTCCTATTAAACGTCCATCTCCCCCTGGGCCTGCCCACCGGTGGCCGCCCCGGAGCGCCGTATAGCCTCAGAGACGACGCGTGAGGTATTTACTGAGCCTTGCAGAGACCACTAAACCCGCCGACAGCCAGAACTATAAGGTTAAATCCCCCCAACCCCTCCCTTCGCGAAAGGGGGGCCAGTTCTCCCCCTTTTGCGAAAGGGGGATTTCCACTCTGGGCTGGTTTCTCGTGGCGTTCAGCAATTGATGCAAGGCTCAGCAAGATAGGTGGAAAACACAAGGGGCAACTATGGCCCAGGGTAAGGTTGGATTGGCCACCGACTCGGCCAACTAGATGCTACCAGCGCGGCAATCCCGCGTTTCAACTTGCCCGGGTTCATATCTGGAAAAGCGGAGAATTTTATGACTCAAGAAACACTTGGGAACTACGAAGCTAGCTGGGGCCAGTATGGGGCCGACGAGTGGTCCGATGCCATGGTGGCCTCGATGAAACTGGGCGGCGTCGACAACCTCTTCTTTGTTTCCGGTTCAGAGATCGCTTTCTGGCAGGAGTCTATAGCCAAAGCCAAGGAAAGGGAGTGGCCGGCCCCTCGTCTGGTTACGGTAACCCATGAGGGCGTCGCCCTAAATGCCGCCGCGGGCGATGCCATGGTGTCGGGTAAACCATCGGCCACAGCCGTCCACGTGGACGTGGGCACCTTGAACTACGGCGCCGCCATCCACACAGTCTGGCGTGGCTCGTATCCAGTGCTGATGACCGCCGGGACAGGTCCTCGCGCCTTTCCCGGCTCCATGACCGGAGGAAGAAATAGCCCGGTCCAGTGGGTGCAGGAACCCAGGGACCAGGGCGAGATTGTGCGCCAATACACCAAAGTGGACCACCGCCTGGAACATCAGGACAATCCCGGCCTAATGATCAGCCGGCTGCTTCAGCTAGCAATGAGCGAACCCAAGGGGCCGGTATACCTTTCGGTCCCGAGAGAGACGGCCATGCTGCCCCTGCCCGGCGTAACCCGCTTCCCCACCAGCGACGAGATGGGATTGGCGCGGCCGGCGTGGCCCGACCCCGCCGACGCCCGCCGGGCGGCCGAATGGCTGATCAAAGCCGACAATCCGCTGCTGTGCCTGGCCAAGTCCGGGCGCAACACTGAATCCGTCGAGCACGTTGTCCGGCTGGCGGAACTGCTGGCCCTTCCGGTAGCCGAGAGCCACACAGACCGGCTCAACTTTCCCACGACCCATCCTCTGTTTGGAACCGGCCCCCTTCCTCAGGACGCCGATGCCCTGCTGGTCATGGAGTCTCCGATACCATACAGTCCGGGTATCGACTCGCCCAAGTCCGGCGCCAAGACCATTTGGGTGGACGTGGACCCGGTCTATTCCCGCTTCAAGACCATGGAGCACCGCGCCGACCTGTGGCTGCCGGTTTCTACCTCGGGAGCGGCACAAGCCATATACGAGGCAGCTACCAGCATGCTCACAGTTGGCGATATCTCCCGCATCGCCGACCGGCGCGCCCGGTTGGAGGAACGAAAACGAGCTCAGGTGGCCGCCGCCGAACAGGAGGCGCTCAACGCCGGGCAGCGCCGGCCCATCCACCCCCGTTGGGTGGCCTACCAACTGGGGCAAATCCTAAAGCCTGATACCATCCTGCTGGACGACGCCTTGAGCAACGCTCCATTCGTTCAGACCTATAGAGAGCGGAACCAGCCCGGCACCTACTTCAAAAGCGGCGGCAGCAGCGGCGGCTGGGGCAGCGGCGCCGCCTTCGGGGCCAAATTGGCCCGGCCCCAAAGCGACGTGATCTTGGCCACCGGCGACGGATATTTCATGTTTGGCACACCGATGGCCGCCCTTTGGGCCGCGGCGCATCACGGCGCTCCTTTCCTGTCGGTGGTCTTCGTTAATCGCTCCTACAGCACCGGAACCCGTGGTCTGAAGGGCACCTACCCTGAGGGGTCGGCGGCGAGTGCAGGCAACTACGAAGGCGGACTTTTCGATCCGCCGCCCGACTTTGCCAAGATGGCCGAAGCCGCCAATAGCTACGGCGAAAAGGTCGATGCACCCGAGGACGTGGGCCCGGCCCTGCGCAGAGGCCTGGCCCACGTCCGTAACGGCACCCCCGCGGTGCTGGCGGTAATGCTGCCCACTCTGGTTGAGGAGATGAGCCTGTAACCACACCGTGGCCGTGTGACAATTCCCGTCTCTTTCGGTCATAAATACCGGGTTATTTGATGGGTAACGTCCCCGGAGTAATCGGCGCCGACAACTGCCCGCATGGTCGCGGAATTCCCCTTGCCGCGCCGGGTGGTGACTACGCCCGAACCGTACCGTTGCTTGGAGTGCCCATTAACAGAACGATAAACAACGACACTTTTGGCCATAGCCGAGGATGCGGCCATGGCGGCTTGCGCCACCGACCCGCAGGGCATTATCGAAATGCGGTTCACAGGCGTCAATCAAGTTCAACTGTGGCACGTACTGGGGTGAAGCAGATTATGGAGCCCATGGGTTGAATCATGGGGACGCGGTAACCACCTTCTCGTGGCCTTACAAAGGGCACATCGGCCTGGTAGAACGGGGCCTTCGTCGTTGGCCGGATTCTTTACTCGGTTGTGTATTCCGGTCATTGCACCACGGAACCTTTCGTTGCCGGCCTAGCTGTATAATACGGTTTGACCGGTGATTCAAATTTCTGTAATACCTTTGCTTGGAGAAAAAGTATGCTCGATTATAAGCCCAACATTGTCCTGTCTAACCAGGAGTACAAAGTCGTAGGCACCAGGCCTATCCGGCACGACGGTGCGGACAAAGTCACCGGCCGCGCCCGCTACGGCGCCGACATCAGTCTTGCCGGAATGTTGCACGGAAAGGTTCTGCGTAGTCCTCATGCCCACGCCAAGATCAAGTCCATCGACTCCACCGCAGCCGAAGCCTTGCCCGGCGTGAAAGCGGTGATCACGTCGACCGACATAGAGCATCCATCCGGGATTGCCACCGATCAAGGCGAAGGCGCCATGGTCAACTTCGGATTTTTGAGCAACAACATTTTGGCCCAAGATAAAGTCCTGTACAAAGGACACGCCGTGGCGGCCGTCGCGGCGACGAACCCGCACGTCGCTGAGCAAGCCGTGGGGCTGATCAAGGTCGATTACGAAGTGCTGCCCCCGGTTCTAGATGGCAAGGAAGCCATGGCTAATAACGCTCCCTTACTCCACGAGCGGTTGGTGAATTCCTTCAACGCTTCATCAAGGGCGGGAGGTACCCGCGATGCCGACGACACGGAGAAGAGCACCAACCTGTCCAATCGCTTTGAGTTCACCTTGGGCGATCCGGCAAAGGGTTTCCAAGAGGCCGACGTCATCGTCGAAAAAGAGGTTTCCACGGTGGCTGTACACCAGGGATATATAGAACCCCAATCCGCCACCGCCATGTGGCACGGCGACGGGTTCTTGACCGTTTGGTCCAGCAGCCAAGGGCACTTCTCCGTCAGGGAACACACTGCCCGAATGGTTGGCGTGCCGGTTTCCAAGGTCAAGGCTGTCCCAATGGAGATCGGCGGCGGGTTCGGCGCCAAGCTTGCTGTCTACATGGAACCATTGGCGGCGCTTCTGGCCCGGAAGACCGGGAATCCGGTGAAATTAACGATGAGCCGTACCGAAGTCTTTGAGGGCACCGGACCCACTTCGGGAACTTACATCTCGGTAAAGCTCGGCGCAACCAAAGACGGAAATTTAGTTGCGGCGGAAGCTCATCTTATTTTCGAGGCGGGAGCTTTCCCTGGTTCTCCCGTCGCTGGTGGAGCCCAGTGCATGATGGCGGCCTACGACATCCCCAACGCCTATATCGAGGGGTTTGACGTTGTGGTGAACCGGCCCAAGACATCGGCCTACCGGGCGCCCGGCTCGCCTGCGGCGGCCTTCGCCATGGAGACGGCCATTGACGAACTGGCCGAAAAGTTGGGGATGGACCCCATAGATCTCCGCCTCCTCAACAGCGCCAAGGAAGGCACCCGGCGGGTCACCGGCCCCCTCATGCCTCGAGTGGGTTTCATCGAGACACTGGAGGCCGCCAAAGCCCATCCCCACTACATGGCGCCGCTGGAAGGGCCGCACCGTGGCCGCGGAATGGCCAGCGGTTTCTGGGGCAACGGAACCGGCCCCTCCTGTGCGACGGCAACGGTGAACCCCGACGGTACCGTGAACCTGGTGGAAGGTTCTCCGGACATTGGCGGCACCAGGGCTTCGGTTTCCCAGCAGCTTGCCGAAGTGTTGGGGATTCTGGTGGAAGACGTCAAGCCCCAGGTCGGCGACACCGATACGATCGGCTTCACCTCCAACACCGGCGGAAGCGGCGTCACTTTCAAGACCGGCTGGGCATGCTATGAGGCTGCCATGGACATCAGGCGGCAAATGATCGAAAGAGGCGCCAAGATCTGGGACGTATCGGTCGACGACGTAGAATACGTTGACGGCGTCTTGCAACACAAATCTGACCAGGAATTGCGCTTGACCTTCCGGCAACTGGCCGCCCGCCAAAATCCAACCGGCGGTCCCATTGTAGGCCGGGCTGGCGTCAACCCCGGAGGAGCAGGACCCGCTTTGTCTACCCATATCGTGGATCTGGAGGTTGACCCGGAAACGGGCAAGGTCACCATCCTTCGCTACACGGCTCTTCAGGATGTGGGTAAAGCGATCCACCCCAGCTACGTTGAAGGCCAACTCCAGGGCGCGGTGGCCCAAGGGATTGGATGGGCCCTGAACGAGGAATACTTCGTCAACGAGCAGGGCCATATGTTGAACTCTAGTTTCCTGGACTACCGGATGCCGGTCAGTCTGGATCTACCAATGATCGATACGGTAATCGTCGAAATCGCCAATCCTGGCCACCCCTTCGGCGTGAGGGGCGTTGGTGAAGTTGGCATAGTTCCTCCCATGGCCGCCATATCCAACGCTCTCTACAAAGCCATCGGCAGCCGGATGAATGCCCTTCCGATGAATCCGGGGAGGGTTTTGGAAGCTCTCTGGGAAAACGACGGTTCCAACAAAAGCTGATTAATTTCAGACGGAGATACCGTTGTACGGCGGACATTGACGGCACGTTGACAAACAGGACAATGCTGAGGAGTGACATGTCACGTCTGCCCCTGGCTCTCGAAACCCAATTGCCGCCGGACTTGCGATCCAAATATCGGATGGCGTCCGGCGGAGACGCCGGCTTATCAGCTACTTACCAAGCTCTGTTCACCAGTCCGGCGGTGGGTTCCTTGCTGGCTGACTTAGACGAGCTAGTCCGCACCCGGTCCGAATTGGAACCATGGATTCGGCTTACCGTTGCGCTCACGGTAGCCCAAGAACGCAATTGCCGCGCACTGTGGGACTCTTTTGAACAATTGGCCCGGGATGCCGGCGTCACCGACGCGGTAATCGACGGTATTGCCGCAGGGACGGCGCCCCGAGGTCTACTTCCCAAAGACGGGATCTGGGTACAGTTCACTTTGGAAGTGCTGCGTGGCAAAACACGCGATTCCACCTGGCAGGCGGTGGCCCACCTGGCCGGTGAATCCGGCGCGATGTTCCTGGCTTTGACCACTTGCTACTACGAAATGATGGTACGGCTGAACACCACCTTTGATCTGGATGTTGCCTAGAGGGTAACCAGTCCCTGGTGTCACCAACCCAACGCGGTACCAAACAACATCATGGAGGGAATCAGCGTGCTCAAAACGGGGGACCGGGCGCCGGAATTTTCGGCGAAGGACGATGCGGGAAACCTGGTTAAGCTGTCAGACCTTAGGGGACAGAAGGTCTGGCTCTGGTTTTTCTCCTCACCGGGAGGCAATAATTGAACTCGTCATAGTCACGGGTACCGTGACAACATCTCGGACTTCGTCGATAAAAATATCCGGATCTTTGGGGTTAACGACCGGGACCCGGAATCGGCTGGGGATTGGGTGGAGAAGGAGGACTTGCCTTTCCCAGTTATATCAGACCCGGATCGGTCCATAGCCCTGGCCTACGGCATGTCGAAAGCGGGTGATAGCCAATACCTGGCCAACTCCGCCGAAGGGAGACGCCCGGCCGTGATCATCGATGAAGAGGGTTTGGTGCTCAAGCTGCTGCCGGACCTGGCAACCGTGGACCAACAACAAGAGATTTTGGCGAGTCTAGCCTGAGGAAAACCATTGACCTGCCGGTGATCACCGTCCGGCCTACTGAGATTTGCATCAATTGCTGAACGTCACGCGCAACCAGGTCAGAGTAGAAATCCCCCTTGATCCCCCTTTACAAAGGGGGAGAACTGGCCCCCCTTTCGCAAAGGGGGGTTGGGGGGATTTGGCCCCATAGTTCTGCCTATCGACGAGTTTAGTAGTATCTGCAAGGCTCAGTAGCGGTGGGGGATGCCTTAGTGCGGTAGAAGGATTGGCTGTTGCGCGGATTTGGGCCGGCTAGGTTAGGCGTTTCGTTGCCGAAAGACTCGGGGAGGTAGTATGGAGTTTGGACTGTTTCTGGAATTTGTTGGTCTGGATGAAACTACTGACCAGCAGGCGTTCCAAAAGGGATTTGCAATGGTGGAGGAAGCGGAGAGGATGGGGGTGGACTCGGTTTGGTTGGCCGAATACCACTTCATCCCGTTCAGCGTGTTGTCCGCGCCTATCACCGTCGCCACGGCGGTAGCTGCCCGCACAAAGAAGATGAGAATCGGGTTCGGAGTTGTCCTGCTGCCCTTGGGTAACCCAATTCGCATCGCGGAGGAGATCGCAACCCTGGACCACATTAGCCAAGGCAGGATTGATTTCGGAATTGGCCGGGGAACGTTCCCGGAGCACCATGATGCTTTCAATTCGCCTTATCCCGAGAGCAGAGGCAGGTTCGAGGAGTATCTGGAAATCATTCTCAAAGCATGGACCTCAGACCAGTTCTCCTTTGAAGGAGAGCACTATCAATGCCATGATCTGTCAGTCAGACCCAAACCTTTTCAGAAACCCCATCCTCCCATTCGAGTGGGAATCACGTCTGCGGAAACGTTTCCAATCATCGGGCGCATGGGTTATCCAATATTTATCAACCCATCCCGGGTCTTCGCCTTATCGGAACTGGCGTCCTCCATTCAACAGTACCGGGATGCCTGGAAGGATGCCGGGCATCCGGGCGAAGGAGAGGTAGGTCTGCGAGTACCGATCTACTTAGCCGAGACCGCCGAGAAGGCTTACACGGAGCCGATGGAGAGCACGGTGGGTTCGATTAGCAATCTTGGCCAGCGAGTAGCGGCAAGCGCTTCCCGCACCGGCACTACCGGCAATTGGCAAGCTGAGTCGGACCGTATTCTCGGCATGACCTACGATGATTGGGTCCGTGACAAGGTGCTGTTTGGTACCCCTGAAGCAGTCGTGGACCGCTTGCTTGAGCTGCGGGAGGAACTCCACCTGAACCAGGTTGTTTTCGAGAACAACTATGGCCGGCGCATACCCCATGAACTGCAAATGAACTCCCTGAGGCTTATGATGGAGCGGGTCGTGCCTAAATTGAAATAACCCAGGTAAGACGAGGGGTAAAACGAGGGGTACGACGAGGGGTACGACGAAGGGTAAGACAAGGAGTAAGACCATGCGCGGCGTCACTTTTAGCGGGAATCGCCGGTTGGAAATACAGGAGTTTCCAAACCCCCAAGCGGGGCCTGGCGAAGCTATAGTTAAGGTCCGTGCCTCTGGGCTTTGCGGCACAGACCTGCACCGCTACCGTGCCCCAGAGCCAACGGATTATATTACCGGCCATGAGCCCTGCGGTGTTATAGAGGATTTGGGAGATGGAGCACCGCCCGGCCTGAAAGCCGGAGACCGGGTCATGGTCCACCATTACGCTGGGTGCGGTATTTGTGAGATCTGCTCCATGGGCTACGAACAACTTTGCCCCCATGGCCACGTCACCTACGGAGGAGGCACCGGCCATGGGGCCAACGCCGATTACATACTGGTGCCCTCTCGAACACTGGTGCACCTCCCAGACGAGCTTTCCTTCGAGGAAGGCGCCGCCATTTCCTGCGGAACCGGCACGGCCTGGAACGGGCTAAAGAAAATGGATGTCTCTGGCCGTGACACCGTGGCGGTGTTTGGGCAGGGGCCCGTGGGATTGAGCGGAACTCTCTCCGCTAAAGCGATGGGCTCCAGAGTCATCGCCGTGGACGTCGTCCCGGAGCGGTTAGCCTTAGCGCGGGAGTTGGGCGCCGACCACGTGATCAACAGCCAGGAGACCGACCCAGTGGCGGGCATCCAAGAACTGACCGAAGGAATGGGCGCTTCGGCGTCGTTGGAGACCTCGGGCAACCCTACAGCTCGCTCTCAGGTCCTCCAGTGTCTGCGTCCCTTTGGGCGCTGCTGCTACGTGGGAGTGGGGGAACCTGCAACAATCGACTTCACCCGCGACGTTATTTTCAAAGTGGCCACGATCTACGGGTCCTGGACCTTCAGCAAATCGGAGCTAATAGAAATCGCCCGGTTCATGATAGAAGCGCAAGTGCCCTTGAACAAACTCATCATCCACCGCTATTCCCTCGACCAAGCGGTGGAGGCCTTCCGCAATTTTGACACGTCCACCACGGGAAAATGCGTGTTTGTGATGAACTGATCTACAAGACAGCCGCCACTCTAGAAACATGGGAAAGACCCATAACTTCTAAATGCATTGTGGTGCTTGCCGACAAGCCCGCTCGCTATTGTCTCGGATTAACTTTGTTGGAGGACATGAAAGGGATATGCCAACTAATGTGACTCCACAATACCGGAACGCAGAAGAAAGGTTTCGCCAAGCCAAGACCGCTCAAGAAAAGATCATCGCTCTCCAAGAAATGTTGGCGGTCATGCCCAAACATAAGGGTACCGACCACCTTAAAGCCCAGCTGCGGTCTCGAATGTCGAAACTTATGGAAGAGCTAGAAGGACCAGCCTCTGGCCCTCGTTCGGGTAACGTTGAGCCCTTCGCCTTGTCCAAGCAGGGAGCCGGAAGGGCTACGTTGATTGGTCCAACCAACGTGGGAAAGTCTTTGCTCTTGTCAAATGCTACCGGCGCTCATTCCAAAGTGGGCTCTTATGCTTTGAGCACACTAGAGCCGGTTCCCGGCATGCTACCGTTTGAAGATATTTACATTCAATTGGTGGATACCCCTCCCATCGACAATCTTTCCACCCAGGGCCGTCTGTATGGACTTCTTCGGATGAGCGACGTGTTGGTAGTGGTGGTGGACCTGTCCAGCCAACCTGTTATCCAGGTGCAAGAAGCGTTCCAGGCTTTGGAGGAGTGGGGATTCGTATTGTTCGGAAACGACAGGGGCGAGGAAGACCGTAACCCCGAACTTGGGAAACCGGTCATCATTGTAGGCAACAAGGCGGATGTGCCGGGCAGTCTGGACAGCTTCGTGTCGTTAGAATCGAAGCTGGGTCAAAACTACCCGGTGATTTTGGTTAGCGCCGAGGAGGAGGTTGGGTTCGATGAGTTGGGAGAGGCAATATTTCGAGACCTGGACATCATCCGCGTCTACACCAAAACGCCTCAGCAGAAAAAGGAGGCGTTCGAGCTAAGCGCTCCCTTCGTCCTGCCTCAGGGGAGCACTGTTGCCGATGCGTCCGCTTACGTTCATAAAGATCTGATCCGAGGTCTCAAATATGCGGTGTTGTGGGGCCGTTCCGGCAAGTTTGAGGGGCAGCACGTTGGGCGGGACCACCGATTGCATGATGGAGACCTGATAGAGCTGCACACGTGACCTGATTTGGTATCGGTAAGTTTGATAGTAAATACAAGCGAAGATGGGCTGCCGGGCCTTCACGTGAGGGCGTGGGGGAGCGGATTTGCCACGGCCCGCCCGAGTCAATATAATGGCCACGTGGCAGGTGCACCGGCCCCCGCCAATGCGGCAGTAACCGTAACTGAATGCTCGCATCGCGTCGTCTCCCGGCAATACAAGCCGTATCCTACTGATGTACCGTAAGGAGGCAAATATGGTTGACCAATTGGCCCGGCCCAAGGATAAGGTAGAAGTCTACTGGTTCTCAGAGCAGCCCAATGGATATATCAACGACGAGCTGCTCGATCAGTACGATTCGGGGCGTCTTGGCTTCCCCAATACCCATTTTGACCCGGATAAGGCCCACGTACTCTACAACGAATACCATGATCAGTACGCCTGGGCCGACGAGATGGGCTTCGACGGGATCATGAGCAACGAACATCACGCCGCCTACTGGTGCATGAAGCCTGCGGTGAACCTGGATGCTGCCGTCATCGCCAAAGTCACAAAACGGGTGAAGATCGCCATCCTGGGCAACGTCATCGCCATCAATGACCCTATAAGGATGGCCGAAGAGATCGCCATGCTGGACTGCTACTCAGGTGGCAGGATAATCTCCGGATTTGTGCGAGGCGGCGCCGTCGAGAGCTTACAGGGCGGCATCGACCCCACGGAAAACCGGGAGCGGTTCGAGGAGGCCCACGACCTTATTATCAAGTGTTGGACCGAGCCGGGACCGTTCCGTTACGAAGGGAAACATTATCATCACAGGGTGGTTAACCCCTGGGTATTGCCCATGCAAAAACCACACCCGGACATTTGGTTCCCCGGCACCGGGAGCCCGGAGAGCGTGGTATGGGCCGCCAGCCATGGCCACCCCTACATGAACCTTGGCGCCGCGATAGACGTCACCATGTGGTTGAAGGACATTTATATCGATACTGCCCGCGAAGCTGGGTACACGCCCGGACCCGAGCACTTTGGTTACCTTCTCAAGGCGTTCGTGGCTGACACCGACGAAAAGGCCCAGGAGCTTGGACGCCATTACATGTGGACCGAACAAAACCGAATGAAGGGTCCCAGCGAGCACAACGACCCGCCCGGATACCAGTCACGGGAGGCGCTAAGGGTGAAGCGGCAGCGGCCTACCGGCCGATTTGGCGATACTACCAAGAGGCTGACCTACGAAGAGCAGCAGGATATCAACATCGTGATCGTGGGCAGCCCTGAGACCGTCACCAGGAAGCTGACGGAGGCGGTTACCAAACTCAATCCGGGCTACCTGCACATCTATGGCAATGAAGGCGCCATGCCCCATGCAGACGTGATGCGCTCCATAGAGCTGATGGGCAAAGAGGTGATCCCGGCCCTGCACGAGATCAAACTGCAGCCTTACGAATAGTTCCCGTAGCAATGCGCGGTGAAAATCCCCCTGTAGCCGTTTCCCCAATGAAGGATACAGGGGGTTTTAACCCTGAATGGGAAGATCAAATGTGCCTGTCCACCATCTCCAACGCTTGACGAGTCTCGCCAGGTAGGCCGACCAAACTGCATTCGGCATGTCCACCATCCTGGTAACCTGATTGGTTACCGTTCTGCCAAGCCTCGCCGCCAATTCGACCGAGGCAATCGTTATTTGATAAGCCTTCTGCTGAGACTTGGTCTCGTTTAATGTGCTCTCCACGCGTTCAAAGCTGCCTTGTTATGCCTCCAGACGACGAAGGACGGGCCGCCAGATGCCGAGCCACAGCGCAACCGCCAGGCTCAGCGTCGCCCCACCGGTGATTGCAGCAGGCCAATTTATGGCATTAGCCGCCACTGCCAGCGGCAGCGCACCCAGATAATGCACTGCCGGGGCGAACTGTAAGAAGCTCAATACCCGGCCCCGTAACTCAGGTGGCACGTTAAGCTGGATTAGGGTGGTCGCCAAAGGCCAGAAAAATCCGAAACTGGTTGCCCCCACGAAAAAGAATATTACCCAAGATGCCCAGTACCAGGGCGACCAGGCAAACAAGGTTAGTACCACAGAGAGTAGCAGCACCGATCCCATTAGGACCCAGGCCTTTCGTTGGAAATCGCCCAATGATGCCAAGACGAGACTCCCAAGCAGGGAGCCTAGGCCGGCGCCCAGGAGCAGAAGGCCGGTGCCGCCCGCTCCAACCCCCAGTACGTCTTCGGTGAAGGCGGGCAGGACTTGCCGGTGTGACATGCCAAAGAAGGCGAATGCCAGGGCTATCCCGATTATTGTGTACAGTACGGGGGTCGACCGGATGCAATTCAGCCCTGCCTGGAGGTCTCCTAGCATCGTCGCCTTTGGGGCCGGAGCTCGCGGCGGCAATTCCCTGATCAACAACAAGAATATGATCCCCACCAGATATAGCCCCGCATTGACCAACAGCGTGGGGCCTATTCCAAACAGCTCGACAATCCCTCCAGCCATCGCCGGCCCCATGATTTGCCCAGTCTGATTCACCATGGTGTGTAGCGAAACGGCGTTCATCATGTCCCGCCGCTCCACCAGGTCTGCCACCAGAGCCATGCGAGCGGGCATGTTTAGCGCTTGAACTGTTCCCAGGAGGAAAACGATGGCGTAAACGTGCCAGATCTCCAACATGCCGGTAATTTTCAGGATAGCAAGGGCAAGCACCAGGACCGACACGCAAACCCGCGTGGATATCAACAGCTTGATCCGGTCTGCGCGGTCCGCGATGATGCCGCCAAACATGGCGAAGGCTAGGTTAGGGGCACCGTAGGCGAAGACCACCAGGCCAAGCTGGTAGGAAGATCCCGTAATGTCCAGCACCAGTAACCCCAGGATCAGAAACTGCATACCCTGGGCCATGGCCTGGGCGGCGCCGTTTAGCCAGAACCAGCGGAAATTGCTATAACGAAGGGCACTAAAGATTTGAATCCTGTCTCCCATTCCTTTGAGCGGCGAGATCGGCATGATGGTTTCAGCCGGCTTCTACCTGCTAAACCTTCAGCGGGTCTGATCATTCCCGTGCCGCATCCCATCCTGGCCAAATCCGAGGGGAATACAACTGGCAACCCCGGAAGAGACGAGAATCGCCCCTCATCGCCATGTTTATGATTGACAACCTATTTCGGGAAAGTGGCGTTGTGCCGCGGCTGAGTAACGCGGCTTCAAACGAGATCTTGAATATCGCCACCATATTCCTGATGATCACCATCGGCGCTCAATGGCCGGCCGAGCGGGTATTTGACCATGAATACTTCAAATCAGTTCCTAGTATAATGTCATCGACTCAACTAGAAGGAGGCGCACTATGGCGATTAAGTTAGACCATGTTATTGTCCCAACCAAGGACAAACTCGCCTCGGCCCAGCTCTTCGCCGAGATCTTCGGCCTTGAGGTGAAACCATCCGAAGGGCGCTTCGCCCAGGTGCCCATCGACGAGCATCTGACTATCGACTTCGCCGACGACGAACACACCCGTGGCATCCTCCACTTTGTGCCCGACCAGTTGGAGAGCCACCATTACGCGTTCTACGTCTCGGATGAGGAGTTCGACGGGATCTTCGAGCGGGTGAAGACCAAAGGCTTGGTGTACGGCAGCGGGCCAACAACTGATACGGACGGCCGGATCGGAGACCGCCGAGGAGGAAGGGCCCTATATTTTAGGGAGCTCAACGGCCATTTATTGGAAGTAATGACCGCCTAATCAGTGGGTAGCGGGGTGCGGACTATCAGTTACACCTTCCCGAATTAAACTGGAAGGCACAATGTAGGCGTCCTGCCCGCACATTTCAACGCCCCGATTTTTCGGTCGGGGCGTTTTTCGTTAGGTGGCGGTGAGGGATCCCCGCGGGTAGGCATGCCAAACCTATAAAGTCGCTGTGCGGGAGTTCAAATTGGAAGCACCGGCTCGGTACGCTCAGTAGGAAGATCTATGTTGAACGTATTGGCGTTGAAGGCTAAAAGGGCGTAGTAGCCCATCAGATTGGTCAGGTTGGTGAGACCGTGGATACCGAACTGATCCACCGCAGCCTGGAAAGTGCCATCGCTTACCCGGTGGGTCCGGTAAAACTCCCGGCCGAGGTTGATCACCGCGGATTCGTCTGGCGCTAGGTTGGGCAGATCGCGTTTGTCGCGCATGGCGTCGACTAGTGCATCGCTCAGGCCCTCGCGGCGGCCCGAGGCTGCATGGGCGTTCCAGATGTACTGGCAGTCCAACTCTCGAGCCGTGGTGAGCATCGCCAGTTCCTGGATCTTGGCTGGTAGACCGGACTCCTGGCGTAGATATGCCGACAGGTGGTTGGCCCGTTTCGCAAATTCGGGACTGTTCAGAGTCACCGAGCCAGGTCCGCTGGTTGGCGGGCCACCTCTCTCCCTAACTAATTCGTCGTATAAAGTACGGTATTTCTCCGGTACACTTTCTCTTGTTGGGGCGGGAGCTCGTGCCATTATCTTCTCCTCGCTGTTTGGTTTGGTGGACCCGGTATCAGAGAACATTCATCCATGGCTTCGAAAGCCGTGGATTTTTTTAAAGGTACTCGGCGCCTCAGTGGTTGTCAATCCTGACTTACTGATCCTTGCATTAATTGCTAAACGGCACGAGCAACCAGGCCAGAGCAGAAATCCCCCTAAATCCCCCTTTCGCAAAGGGGGATTTAGGGGGATTTCTGCCTTTCAGCGAGTCTAGTAGCGCATGCAAGGCTTAGTCGGTGTTCCTCCCCGACAGTCACGCCACCATCCACCATGGATCCTCCAGATAACCTTTCAACTTCTGTAGGAACTCGGCGGCAGGGGCGCCGTCTACCACCCGGTGGTCGAAGGTGAGGCTAAGGTACATCATGGCCCCCTTGGCCATCTCACCCTCGAGGATGACGGGCTTCTCCACCACCCGGCCGACACCTAGAATGGCCACCTGGGGCGGGTTAATGATGGGCGTGAAGGCGTCGACGTCGAAGGCCCCCAGATTGGAGATGGTAAAAGTCCCGCCGGTCACGTCCTCGGGTCTGGCCCGTCCTTCCCGCGTCTTGGAGGCCAGGTCCCGCGCCTCCCCGGCGATCTGAGCCAGGGTTTTCTCGTCGGCGTTGCGTATCACCGGTGTGATGAGGCCTTCACTCAGGGATACTGCCACACCGATGTTGACCTCGTCCATCAGTTGGACCTGTTCCTCTCCTTGAATTGCGTTGAGGCGTGGGTGTTCCTTCAGCGCTCTGGCCGAGGCTTTCACGGCCAGGTGAAGCGGGCTGAGGTTTTGTTCGGTCCATTGGCGAGAAATTCCTGCCCGCAAGGCCATGGCGTCGGTCACGTTGGCCTCGGTGGTTAGGGTTACCTGGGCCATGGTCTGCACGCTTTGCAGCATTCGGGTGGCAATGGTGCGCCGCATGCCCTCTATCCGCACCGTCTTTGGAATCGCCCGGTCCGGGGCCTGACCCGGCGTCTGGACTGTTTGCTCCACGTCCGCGAGCAGGATCCTCCCCATGGGGCCCGTGCCGGGCACCTGGGTTAGGTCGATTCCCCTCTCCCTCGCCAGGCGGCGAGCCGCCGGAACCACCTGGACTTGAATCTTCTGCCGAAGAGAAACCCCGGTTCTTGGCGGGTCCTGGGACACGGTGGTCACTGTTGCTACGGGTGAGGCGGTCTCAATTGCCTGTTCCACGTCCGCGATCATGATCCTTCCCCTGGGACCGGTCCCACGGACCTGGCCAATGTCTACTCCACGCTCCTGCGCCAGACGGCGGGCCGCCGGGACCACCTGAACCCTGGCTCCGTCTTGAGCAGGAGGAGATGTCACCGCGGAATCTACGCTTGGGGCGGCTGCTCCCGCTTGCGAAGGTGGACTCGAGACGCCCGCTGTCCCTATTTGGGAAGGCGAGGACGGACGCGGGACGTCTTCGCCGGGATCGGCGACAATTGCCAGCAAGCCCCGGACGGGTACGATGGTCCCTTCGGCTACCATGATGTGGGCCAGGATTCCGGTGGCAGTGGACTCAAGCTCCGTCTGGATCTTGGCCGTCTCCACTTCCACAATCGGCTCTCCCTCCACCACCGGGTCGCCCTCTTGTTTCAACCATTTGACGATGGTGCCGTCCTGCATCTCCATCCCCCACTGGGGCAGCACGATCTCCGTGGCCATGACATTCCTCCTCGGTCTGGCAAGAGATTTTGCTCCTATGCCGCAACTATTCCAGGGTGGTGCGGACGGCATCGGCGATTGTTTCGGCCGTGGGGTAGCACAAGGGCTCCAACGCGGGGCTGAAGGGGATATGCACGTTTACGGTGCCCAGCCGCTGGATGGGCGCCTGAAGGTGCCAGAACCCCTCCATCGCCACCATGGCGGCGATTTCGCTGGCGGCGCTGCAGGTCTTGTGGGCCAAATCCACGACCACCAAACGGCCGGTCTTGGCCACCGATTCTAGAATCGCGCCCTTGTCCAGCGGCACCAGGGTGCGCGGGTCCAACACTTCGGTGGAGATACCCTCTTCGCTTAGTTTCTCCGCGGCGGCCAGGGCCCTGGGGACCATGCCGCCGATGGCCACGATGGTGACATCGGTGCCTTCTCTTTTGACGTCCGCGACGCCCATGGGGATGGTATAGGGCTCCTCCGGGACGAATGTCCTGGTTCCCCCAATGGTGGTGTCTTCGCAAAAGAGGACCGGGTCTTCATCCCGAATTGCGGTCTTCAAAAGCCCCTTGGCGTCGTAGGCGTTGCTGGGGAAAAATACCTTGAAGCCGGGAATGTTCATGAACACGGGGTGGGACCGGTCGGAATGGTGAGCCGCACTGCTGCCTCCATAGGACATACCGGCCCGGTAGACTATGGGCAGGTTCACCTGGCCGCCGAACATATAGCGCATCTTGGCGGCCTGGCTTATCAGGGAATCCATAGCCACCCACATGAAGCAGAACCGGCTCTCTACAATGGGCCGCATTCCGACAGCGGCCGCCCCAACGGCGGCGCCCATGAAGGCGTTCTCCGATAGCGGGCAGTCCCGCACCCGTTCCCCACCGAAAGCGTCGAACAATCCGCCCGAGGCGCCATACACCCCGCTCTGAATATCCTCGCCCATGATAAATACCCGCTCATCCCGCCCCATCTCTTCCCGCATGGCCTCGTTTAGGGATTGAATCATGGTGATTTCCCGTGTCTGCGTCTGTGTCTGTGTCATCCCTCACCTCTCTTTGGCATGATCGCCTTGGAAACCTGGAATTTTAATATCTTATCGATTTTGTGCCCACGTCAGGTCGCTTACCGCATGGGTTATCAACCTTCTAACCCTTGCCTAGGCTACTAAACTTGAAGATAGGCGGACCTGCGGGGCTAAATCCCCCCATCCCCTTTTGCGAAAGGGAGCGAGTTCTCCCCCTTTGGCCAAAGGGGGATTAAGGGGTATTTTCACTCTTGCCTGGTTCCTGGTGATGTTTAGCAATGCAAGGCTCAATAGTTTGACTCGGCCATTATTCCAAGGGTATCGGGTTGGCGAACATGTCATCAAAAAGCTCAGACGGGTCCGGGTATGGGCTTTCTCGGGCGAACTCTACCGCCTCGTCGATCTGCTTCTTGACCTCGTCCTCCATCTGGTCGATCTCGGCTTGGGTGGCGAAATCCTGGGAAAGCAACAGCTTCTTATGAATGTCTATGGGGTCTCGCTGCTTCCAATGCTCCATCTCCTCATCGCTACGGTAGGAAGCCCGCACGATCCGGTTCATGCCCAGGGAGTGGTCGTAGTAACGGTAGGTCCGTCCTTCGACCAGAGAAGGCCCCTGGCCCGACCGGGCCCTCTCCACGGCGTGGGACACCGCCTCGTGCATGGCGAGCACGTCCTGGCCGTCAACCAGCACTCCAGGAATGTTGTAGGACGCAGCGCGGTCGGAAATGTTCTCCGAGGCGACCATTTTCTTGAAGCTGCTGGTCACGGCGTACTGGTTGTTCTCACATAGAAATATCACGGGCAGTTTCCAGATGGCGGCCAGGTTAATCGACTCGTGAAAGGCGCCCTCGTTGCTTGCGCCGTCACCAAAGAAAGATACTGCAACCCGGTCATTTCCCTGGAGCTGGCTGCCGAGGGCGGCGCCCACGGCCGTGGGAATGGCCGAGCCTAAAATCCCCGACTCACCCAGAATGCCAATGCTGAAGTCGGCCAGGTGCATGGAGCCTCCCTTCCCTTTGCAATAACCCGTACGTTTGCCCAGAAGCTCCGCCATCGCCTTCTTCACGTCGCCGCCTTTGGCAATTGGGTGGCCGTGGGAGCGGTGGTTGCCGGTCATCCAGTCGTCGTCCCGCAGGGCCAGGCAGGCTCCCACGGCCACGGCTTCCTCACCGATGTAGGAATGGGCGGCACCCACGATTTCCCCCCGCTCCACCATTTGAATCACTCGTTCTTCGAAGTGGCGAATCCGCAGCATTCGCCGTAGCATCTCCATGAGTAGGGGCTTCTCCACCATGTCATCCTCCTCGGATTGTGACTTTCCGGTCCCCTAAATCGGGATTACCGGGATGAACCTGATTTCGCTGAACATATCAACCTGGGGATGCCGTGAACTATAAAACGGTATCCTGAGGGCGTCAACCGGCACCGGATTCGCCAAAATGGCCAACTATCATGTGGATTTCCATCTTCATCAAAGCTGTATAAACCCCGAATCGTCTGTTTTTACCCAAGCGCCTTCCTCCCGGAGGCCCATTTGATCTTGACGGCCTCAGAGACCGCATCCACACGTCTTCCTTGGCGGGTTTGCGCCAAATGTGGTCAAACGGATATGGGCCGGGCGACTCTAGATGGGCCGGCAGAAGCTGCGGGTCGCGACTGATGGTCTGTTACGTGTCTCCTGACCGCTAGACAATCATGGAATTGGGAGAGGCGGGAGCCCATAGAGTCACGTTAACGCTGCCCGTGACATGGGTGAAGGGGAGTTGCAGGAACTGGAGGAGTTCGCGGAGCAAATCCTTAACTAGGACTATTTTCACGCTCGAAAGATCATTCAAAATGATTACTCCGAAGAGGGTTACTTATTAACCGAAATATCCCAGGGAAGACAGGCTACTCTGGGATCTGCTCCAGTGGGATTCCGGGGACTTCGAACCGGTATCCAGGGCAGGTCAATCGCTAATCCGCCGCAATTCCAAGGTGATGAAATCCATGGCTTGCTTCTATGATGCGCAGCCGCATCATCTCAATTTCCGGCACTGGCTACGACCGCCAACGGGGTTTGGTAACGGGTGGAGTACTCCCTTTCTTTGATCGTGAACGCGGACAGGGCCGCGGGGAAGAGCATGGACCCTACGATGGCGAAGGGTAAGGTGTAGGAACCGGTTAGGTCGTAGAAGAACCCTGCTAAGAGCACGCCTGCCAGACCGCCAATTTGGTGGCACAGGAACGTGATTCCCGAGATCGTTCCGAGGGCCCGCAGGCCATACACGTCGGCGGTCAGGGTGTTGGTCAAAGACACAGTGGCGATCCAGGAGAATCCCGCGAACGCGGCGAAGGCCCAAAGCCCCAGGCCCGACGGTAATAAAAGTAACGCGATGTACCCACAACCTCTGACGAAGTAAGCTGAAGCCAGCACATTTTTCCGGCCGAACCGGTCCGCAAGCATTCCAGATCCCAGCCCGCCCAACACGTTCAAACCCATCATGATCCCGAATATTGTAGCCGCGACACCAGGTGAAACTCCCTGGCCGATGGCGTAGGGCACAAAATGTACCGACATGATCAGCGTGGTGAAGCCGCAAACGAAAAAAGCTCCTGACATTTGCCACATCGGAGGAGACCGGAAGGACTCGCTCCATCTATCGATTTCTAATGGCCCGCGCTGGCCGAGAGATTGATTAGCTCCGCCGTCTTTGGTCCCAGCCGCTTCACCGTACGGCAGTAGTCCAACCTTGCTGGGGTCGTCACGAATAAACAAGAAGGCCAGGGGCACAGCCAAGACTAAGATGATAAGCCCCATAGCAGCCCAGGTTACTCTCCAGTTGCCGCCGGTGGCTTGTAGCAAATACATGGCCAAGGGCACCAGCACCAGGCTTCCAACGGAGGTCCCCACGGCGCTGATGCTGACCACGGTGGCCCGCTTGCGGATGAACCACCTAGCTAGCAGCGCGCCCCTCCCCAGAGCAGCTCCGCTGTTGGCTATGGACACGACAAACCCGAACATCAGCAACAGAAAGATGAAGTTGACGGTAAGACTGAGGGTGGCTGTAGCCAGTCCAAGGGTCAGCAAGGAGATCAGAATCACTTTGCGGGCCCCGATGCGGTCGAAAACATACCCGAGAATCGGCTGCGCCGCTCCGCCGACGATTGCGCCGATTGCCGCCACTACCGAGATGGTGAACCGGCTCCAGCCGAATTCCTCGCTCATCGGTATGACGAAGATTCCGAAGCTGCTGCGAGACCCAGTATTGACGAAAGCGATGAAGGTTACGGCAGCAACGACGTACCATCCGAAGTAAATGGGAGTCTTAGCGGCCGCTGTCTGTTTCAATGGGCTGTCCTATTCCTTTAATCTCTAATCGGGCTTTGGA
>DAOUHE010000104.1:0-4628 GCA_034428715.1 Dehalococcoidia bacterium
CTAAACTAAAGCCAAGGTGAAATGTACATATCGCTAGACCGCATTGTCGGTGGGCACCCAGTTGGGGCCTAAGAGTAATATGAGGTGCTGTAGAGTCCTTTTGGTCGTCTTCAAGACCCCCGAAATGCATATCCCACCTTGGTATTGGTTTAGATGCAGTACCAGGCTGTAGGACGCAGATAGCGAAGGTACATCCGATTTTCGCTTTCGCTATACGGACCAGGTTGAAATCATCTATATTTTATTGGGTCCAGGTGGGTTGTCGGCTGCGCTGCCCGGCCACGGACCACGGACTAGGGACGGGAGACGTACATGACGACCGGCGATTTTTCGGGGATTGACGAAGACGTGGCGGAAATACGGCGCAAGGTCGATGCCCTCAGCCTGGAATTACAAGGACTTGGATTGGACGTTCGAGTTTCCACTGAGGAGTACGGCCTGGAGAATAATCCCGAAGGTGGCGTCAGCCGCACCGTGACCTTTAGCTTTACTGTCTGGCATAGGGCTTCTTGACCGTGCGAGATCGTTAAGACCTGGTGCCTTCGCTGGAGCCGCTGTTTTATGTTAGGGCCAGCTGATCACCGGGGAGATCCAACCACCCACGTCTGATTGATAGATGGGTGTTTGGGTAAAGGCGGTGAATATCTCGTATCTGAACTCGGACAGCGGGTTGCTGGAAGGAGTAGCCACCTGATATCCAGAGGTCTCCTGGTTGGCTGCCACCTTCTTAGCCAGCCATTTCTCGTCTACGTATCCCTCTTCCGATACCTGGTGGGCTTCGATCGCAGCTTGGGTGGGTATCAAGACGTGGGGAGTGGCTGCCAGCACGGGGCTGACGTACCTACCCCTGGTGATTCCCGGGAACTCGAACAATCGCCGGCCGGTGAACACGTTGGCCGCCGCCCATGTTTCTTCGTCCACGCTATAGACAACGTCGACTCCGTTCAGGCCCCACACCGGATTTTCGTCGTCCGCCTCATTGTCGGTGACTTTGGTGAGAGCCGTTCCGTCCCGGTTGATGACCCACAACTCGCTATCGGGCCCACCCCGTCGCGGTTGCGAGGAAGAGCGGGATGAATCGTCTTGGGCGTAAAATAGGATCCGGCGGCTGTCTGGAGAGAATTTGGGCTCATTGGGGAACTTGACGCGCCCCTTGGTGAGGTTTTCTTGCTCGCCGCCGTCTGAATTCATCACCCAAATATCCCAGGAAAACGAATCACGATCAGAAACATACACGATCTTAGAGTTGCCAGGCGACCAACTGGGGGCCGTGACTCCATTCTGTCCTTGGGACTCGAAGGTTAGCTGGGTCAATCCTGACCCATCGCTACTGACAACGTATATCTGCGCTCTGTCCAGTCTGCCGTCGGGGTAGGCGTGGAAGGCGATCATTCGTTGGTCCCAGGACCATTGGGGACGGTGTGCGCCGTCGAATTCCTCCACGGATGTCAACTGGGTGGGGATAGCGCCGGGAGGCGGGTCCAAGGGATAGGTGACCAAGACCTGCCGGAACATCTGGCATTGGTCCCCGTTCCACTGGAAACATTTGTCTTCGCCGTAGACCACTTCGGTACCCCCATGGGCTACATCCAAGCCTCCCAGACCCCGGTATATCCTTGGGGGAATGTCTTCGGCCACCACAATGGCGGTCCACCGGTCTGCTTTCAATTCCGACATCAAGATGCGGTCCAGGAAAGGGGCGCCCGCGCCGGATGTGTTGAGCATGAATATATGAGGGACGTAGTCGGGTTGTGGATCACTGGTCAGAGAATCCAAAGACCGGAACGGCCCCAAGCCACCTCCAAAAGCCCTGAGATTTGATTCGTTTAGCTCGGTGATGATGGAATAATCCACATTCCAGAACAGGGCGTTGTTGACTACCCGCTTCACGGTATTGACCAGCCGGTCGGCGCCCACGAACAGGGCCAACCCAGCGCTGTCCTTCAACCCGCCGGCGGAATCGCTGGTAACCGCGGCTTCAACTTCGGCCGCGTAGATTAGGCCCGCTTGGTAGGTGGTCTCCAGGCTTACGTTTTGGACGCCTCCCCCGGTCAAGTTTGGTGTCAGCGCCCAAAGGTTGATTCCGTCCACGGTGCGGACCTTCAAAAGGTAGGCGGTGCCTGGCGGAACTCGGAATTCAAAATGGTCTGAGTTCAATTGGCTGCCCACAGGGGTGCCCGCCAATGTCAGCACCGAAACCTCTTCCACCGTGGTCTGGAGCGGCTGGCCCCGTTGGGCGAAGAGGGATGCCAAGCCCTCCCACTGGACCCGCCCCCTGAGGGTGACCCCGTCCTCGATGGCGATCCCCGTCTGGCCAGAAGGTTCCGGCGTTGGTTCCGTGTCGGCCTGAGGGGAAGGGGAGACGGCAGTTACCGGTGGAGGAGTGGCGGTGGCCGACCTAGGTTCTAGGGCAGCTCCGTCTGGCGTTGGTTCAGCCTGGCTGCACGCGGCCAGGCTGAAGGTCAATATCGCCAGCAGGGCAAAGATCAGGTAGCGTTTCATGGTGGCAGGCCGCTCATGCAAGAGGTTACGGCTTGGTTTCCCCAGCAGCCTGCGCTTGCAAGGGAAACCAAATCGGATATTCAAATCTAGGATAAATAAGCCGGCAGGTTAAGCCAAGCCGCTGCCGTTGCCTGAGCGAGCCCCCAGAAACCAACCGCGAAAACCAACTCCGGAAATTGCCGGGACTCTAGGCGGAAGATGCCTGGGCAGGCGATTGTTCAAAGGCCATGGTGACGTGGCGGACGAAAATGGCCCCAACGGGTGACCCCAAGGGTGCGTTGGCGACCAATAATGCAATGACGTGCTTGCCGCCGGGAACTGCTGGTTCCTCGATCATCACCCTTTTTGGCGTGTTGTTGCCGGTGACCACGCCGATGCTGCCATCGATCTTGCCATCTATATAGACTTCGCCGTAGTTGTCCACGTTGGTCTCGAAATAGACGCGGTTGCCGGCTACTTTTTGGCCGTTCACCTCCTCGGGCATGGTGAAGGCCAACCGGTACCAGGCAAAAGTGAACCCTACGGACAGCCGGTCTTGAACGTTAACGTCGCGGTCCCAGCCGGAATCGTCATATTCAGCCAGGCGGGCGGGGCTACCCAACATCTCGGCCACCAGGCCCTGGTTGGGTTGACCAGGCACCATCCCTGGCGCCCTACGCCAGCCGTCGGCCGCCAATATCTGCATACTTTCTTTACTTTCCAAGTCCAGAGCCATTCTAGCCATATCATCTCACCCGGATATCTATGATTGACCGGCGAATCCGCTGCTCCCGTTCGTTTTGCCAATGAACTGGCGGTTACCGGCCCGCCCGCATACTAACACCCTAGCCGTTGGCGTGGGAAATTCCGGGGCGGCAATATCCAGTTGCTACAGTACGGCGAGCAATCTCGCTAAGAATCTCCGGCGGCCTTGATTCGGGTTGATCATTCCGCATGCTACAATCTCGAAATGATTCGGCTGACTCTGCTGTTCATTATTTTCGCGGCGGCGGTTGGGTGTGGCGCGGCGGATACATCACCGACACCGGATATACCCGCCACGGTAGAGGCCGTCTTGAAGACCGCCCTGCCTTCTTCCACGCCGATGCTGCCACCGACCAAGGCACCGGAAATCGAGGCGACGGTTGAGGCCCTTTTTCTGGCGTTGATCGCTGCTCAGCCAACCGCCACGGTGGCTCCGGTCCCTACCGCGACGCCCACCGCGACGCCCACCGCGACGCCGGCGCCAACGCCTCAGCCCACCGCTACATTGTCGCCAACGCCGACAGCCATGCCTTCTCCCACGCCATTCCCTACTGCTAGGCCAACGGACACACCGATTCCCACCTCTATTCGTCCTACAACTCCGCTCCCTACCGCAACACCGACCATCAGCCAAGTGATTGAACGTGTCCGCGGCGCGGTTGTGAGGATTGAAACGCCCGTTGGAGTAGGTTCTGGCACCATCATCAACGCCGATGGAGTCATCCTGACGAATTACCATGTGGTCGAGGGCTACGATACGGTTACCGTGAAGATAGGAAGCCGTCAAATAGAGGTTGGAACCGTTGTGGGATACGACGTGGAACTGGACCTAGCCGTGATCGAGTTAGGGCGCGGACCTTGGCCGTTTCTTCCGATATCGGCGGACCGCCCCGCCGTCGGTGAAGAGATTCTCACGCTCGGGTATCCTCTGGGATTGGCCGGAGAGAGCACGGTAACCAAAGGATTGGTGTCGGCGTTTCGTCCTGAAACCCGCTTTACTTGGATTCAGACCGATGCGGCAATCAACCCCGGCAACAGCGGCGGAGCCGCCATCACAGCGGCTGGCCGGTTCATTGGCGTGCCTACCATGAAATCCACTGAGGGAGAGAATATAGGCTTTCTTGTTGGACTCTTTAGTGTGGACCGAGACATAGCACGGATCATGGATGTCAAGAGAGAGTTTCGGCTATTCCTGAACGGTATTCCGGCGCCGGCGCGAAACAAATTGGTTTTTGTGTCTGTTGGAAGCGTCAATTTGAGTCCAGCGCCCCGGTCCGATGGCACCTACCTTCGGAACGCCAGCGTCACGATCGTTGCCGTCACTCCGCCGGGCTTCCAGTTGGTATGGGGTGGAGTGGACTCCCAGAATGGCCCATTCGCGA
>DAOUHE010000105.1:0-12768 GCA_034428715.1 Dehalococcoidia bacterium
GTCAGCCGGACTCCATACTTTTCCCTGACCATACCACCGCCTCCCATCAACACTATCCAGAGTCAGGGTAGCTCTTTTGCTCAATCTTTCACGTTACCATTAATATCAAGTTTGACTGACTACTAGGGCATCCTAAAAATACCACATTCGACACTGATATGACGATAGGCATTCCAAGCTCTTGGGCATTCGCCCCGTATTTTCATGGTTGTGCAAAAGCATGGGCCTGGCGGATGCCAGGCCCATTTATTTAACCGTCCAACATGAAATTTAGTGTGGGATCACTCCATTTGCCGCAAGCGCGGGTCCAGGGTATCCCGCAGCCAGTCGCCGAACAGGTTTAGGGAAACTACGGTAAGCATGATGGCGAATCCGGGGAAGGTGGTGGACCACCACACGCCTCCGGCCAGCTTGTCGCGCCCTTCGGCAACCATGGATCCCCAGGCACGGGTCGGAGGCGGAACGCCGGCGCCAAGGAAACTGAGGGTGGTCTCCAGCAGGATCACGATTCCCACCCGCAGCGTAGCCACTATGACCAAGGTGTTGATCGTGCCCGGGAAGATGTGGATGAACAAAATGCGCGCCGTGGATGCACCGGAAACCTTGGCTAAGGCCACGTAGTCCATGTGTTTCAGTGTCAGAACTTCGCCGCGCACCTGCCGGGCGAAACGGGGCCAAATGAAGATAGCCAGCACCGTCAGGATAATCCAGAGGGATTGCCCCAGGGTGATCACCAGCACCAGGGGTATGAGGATCACGGGGATGGATAATTTGATGTCCACCAGGCGCATCAGCGTCTCGTCCACCCAGCCGCCGTACAAGCCGGCTGCCAAGCCGACCACGATACCGAACGTGCCGCCGACCCCCAGTGTCACCAGCGACACCATGATGGAGATCCGGGTCCCGTTTATCACCCGGGAGAGGACGTCCCGGCCCAAATGGTCGGTTCCCAACAGGTACTTGGTGCTGCCTCCAGTCACGACCTCTATTTGATCGACCACTTTGGCTTGGGAATCTATCTATTGGGCTTGGCTCAGCGTAAGCTGCCCGGCCCTTCCCTCTATCGTCAAGCGTTCCACCACGGTCTTGGTGGTGGACTCGGAGCCGTACCAGAAGGGCGGAATGTGCCTTTCCTCCAAGATTCGGCTCAGAATCACCATCACCGACTCTAATGGATTTCCGTAGTCCTATCAACGGGGAATATTACGTTTAACCCATTCGAACTCTTCTTCCGAGGAGTCGAAGTAATCGAACCGGTGGAAAAGCTTGGTCTGACCGCGGGTGTTTGTCAGGTCCCGGCGCATGCTCGCGGACCCGCTATCGTCTACCTCCATTGTTACGGGGTCGATGACCACTCCATAGGCCTTGACGGCGGCTCCCAAGCTAACGAAACCGTCTTTAACGTCGTCCAAGACCAGGTTGGTCTCCCGCTCCAGAGGGTCCCCCCAGCCTCCTCCTCCGGCGGTATATATCCTCACCAGATCTCCCGACGTCCAGACGTTGTCGTCAGAGAATGCCCGAATCTCTTTCTCCTGGGCCGTTCCCGGATTCATGACTACCGTTGATGTCCCACCTCCCATGCCGCCTGCCACCCCCCATGCGGGGAAGATATTATTCTCCACCCGCAAGCCGAATGTTCCTTCACCGGCCAGTAGACGGACGTCCCGGATGACGCCGCACCCGCCGCGGAATTTGCCCGGGCCGCCGGAGTCCGGGGATATGGCGTACCGCTCCATGCGCAACGGAAATTCCATCTCCATGAACTCGCCCGGATAGTTCTCATTATGCCGTTGATAGATGGCGTTTAGGCCATCGGCAAAGGGCCTTCCCCCATGACCCACGGCGATACCATCGGTGCAGAGCAGCCATTCGCCGGTTTTCTCATCTTTCATCCTCCAATAGGCAATCACATAGACGGCCGTCCCCGCCATGACGTCGCCGCCGGTGGGTTTGGCCCGCACCGCCCGCACCGCTCCCTTGAGTTTGGTGAAGGTGTGAGCTCGGCAGCCCAATGCCGCCGGCCAATCGGGTTGCAGGATACTGCCTTGGCGAAGCTGCACCTCATCTACTGAGGCCAACAGCCCGTGGTTGGCCAGCAGGGACGTGTCATACTGGTGGAAGTGCTGCCCAAAATACGCGCCCAGCGCGCCCTCGCTGGCCATGAAGTTGATCGACCCCATGGATTGGTCGTCGCTTTGGGTGCAATCTAGCACGATCCGGCCGTCTTTGCGGGTGAACTGGAGGTGAAAAGAATGCCATCCATCTCCCAGGCCTGCATGGTCCATATAATCCCGGACTTCGTATTCCCCTTCCAGGATCAATTCCAAAGCCTTTTCCCGCACCATGGCCGCGGTATCTAGTTGGTCCTGCTGGATGGCCGATAGCATGGTCTGCTTGCCAAATCGGCCGAACATCTCAAGCAGGCGTTCCTGCGCCCGTTTGGTGGCGGCCATCATGGCGCGCGAGTCGCCTTCCAAAAGGTCTGGATACCGGGAGTTGCGAAGGATTATCCGGTAGGCCTCACTGTTCAGCCGCCCCTGGTCGACTATCTTTATGGGGGGCACCAACGTGCCGTCGTGGAATATCTCGGTGTTGGCCGGGCCGATGCTGCCGGGTCTGGCGCCGCCCAGGTCCCAGAAGTGGGCGAAAGAATGGGAATAGGCGACGATCTCCCCCTCGAAAAATACCGGGGTTATGAACACCATGTCCGGCGTGTGGGTGATGCTGCCTTTGGACATGTAGGGATCGTTGTACCAATACAGGTCTCCTGGGGCCATGGTCTCCGCCGGGTAAAAATCCCAGACGCATCCCATTATGTCGCTGCCCATGGTTGAGCCATATTTCTCATGGCCTTGGGCGTCCAGGAAGCTGACGGTGTAATCCTTTTTCTCGCGGATGAAGGCCGACATGGCGGTCCTTTCGATGATGAGCTCGCACTCGAGCCGGGCCGCTCTCAAAGACCCGCGCACCAATTGGCGGGTGACGGGGTCCACCAAGCTATTTGCTCCCTTGATTCTATCTACTCTTTGCATCGAAACCTCTTTTCGCCTGTTCTCGTCAACGACCTTTAGACCATGTCTCGTTGCCTTTACATGGTTTGTCCCCCTACTGGAGGACCGTTCAGCCGGGACTCATGATGCAATTTCCGTGATCGTCGATCTGGCCATACCAGCCGGGATTTATGATCACCGTGGAGTCCGTCCCTTCCAAAATGGCCGGCCCACTGATTGTAGAACCGGGCGCTAACTGCTCCCGGCCATATACGTTGGATGACGTAAAACCGCCAGACCCGTCGAATCCGCCGAAATAAACCTGCCTGTGGCTGACAACCGCTTGATCCGGAGAACCTAAGCCGCTGGGCCGCAGGGGCATTTCCACCGTGCCTACGTCGCCGGTCACGGACACCCTCAATGTCACGATCTCCACCGGTTGTTCCAGCGCGAACCCGTACAATCGCTCATGGCGGAAGTGGAATTCTTTTATCAGGGCGTGCAGTGACTTGAGGCCCACCTGATTGGAATCCAGTGGCACCGATACCTCGGAACCCTGGTGGGTGTACCTGAGATCGGCCGAGCGCGCCAGTTTATGAAGGTTGCTGGGAACACCCTCCTCCAGAAGCCAAGCCCGGCCTTGCGCTTCCAGTTCTTGAAAGACCCTTTGAATACCCTCCAGGTCGTAATCGGGGGGTTGCTGTAAAAATGTCTTAGCGTAGTCGTTTTTGAAATCCGCGGCAAGCAGCCCGTAGGCCGAGGCGATGCCGGGATGCAGCGGCGCCACCACCCGGTTGATTCCCAACAAGATGGCCACGTCAATGGCGTGCATCGGGCCCGCGCCGCCATAGGCCACCAGCGCAAAGTCCCTGGGATCGTGGCCCCGCTCCACGCTGATGCCCCTGATCGCCCCGACCATGTTGTTGTTGGCAATGCTAAGGATACCGTTGGCCGCTGCGTGGCCGTCCATTCCCAAGGGCGAGGCGATCTTGTTCTGGATCGCCTTCATGGCCGCGTCCTTATCCAGTGACAGCTGCCCTCCTGCGATCTGGGAATTGATGCGGCCCAATACCAGATTGGCGTCGGTCACGGTGGGCTCCGTGCCGCCTTTCCCGTAACAGACGGGACCGGGGAGGGCCCCGGCGCTGGCGGGCCCGACGCTGAGGCTGCCACTGGGCGAGACCGAGGCGATGCTGCCACCCCCGCAGCCGATGGTCACGATGTCCAGCATGGGAAGTTGAATGGGCCAATCCCCAAGGGTACCGCCCAGGTTGGTAGTCGGTGTCAACCCCTTAAGCAGCGACACGTCGGTACTGGTGCCGCCCATATCGAACGATACGCAATCCGCCATCCCCGTATTCTTGGCGATCTGTACGGCGGCCATCACCCCCGCGGCGGGACCGGAAAGGGCGGTGTGGACCGGCTGCCTAACGGTCACATCGGACCCGATCATGCCCCCATTGGACTTCATGATTGAAAACGAGGACTTGATCCCCAGGGCCTCGATGGAGTCTTCCAGGTTGGCTATGTAGTTGCTCACCCTGGGCATCACGTAGGTATTCAAGACCGTGGTGATGGTGCGTTCATATTCCCGGAATACGGCCAGGACTTCCGACGACAGGGACACCTGGGCGCCGGGAAACTCTTCCAGGATCAGTTCCCGGGCCAGGGTTTCATGGCCAGGGTTGGCATAGGAATGCAAGAACGATATGGCTATGGACGATATGCCCCCATCACGGAACTGGCGCGCCGCCGCCCGAACGGCCTCTTCGTCCAGCGGGGTTAGGACCTCTCCTGCCGAACCGGCCCGCTCGGCAACCTCAACGATGTCGCGAGGCCGCACCGGCCGGCGGGGCTTGACCCACGAGTTTGGATTTGCCATGCGGGGGGTGCCGTGGCGTCCGATCTCCAGCACGAATCTAAAACCGTCGGAAACCACCAGCCCCACCGGTGCCCCCTTGTTTTCCAGAATGGCGTTGGTCGCTATGGTGGTTCCGTGGAAAACATGCTTTACCTGGGACGCTGCCACGCCGTTGGTTTCCAGTATCTGGCGTAGCCCGTTAAGGAAACCGGCGCTGGGGTCGTCGGGCGTGGACGGCACCTTGAGCACGGATTGGGCGTTGGTATCGAGGTTGCAAAGCATGATGTCGGTGAATGTGCCACCCACATCCACGGCTACCGAATATGAATCCATAAAGTATTCCTGACATGTTGGGCTGTTATTGTGCTTGGTGTAATGTTGTCTGGCGGGAGATTTCGGCGCTTGTTAGAGCCGCCGGTCATTTTAACAAACCGGCTGGCAAACCGGAGGATATCACGGCGAGCCAGCCCATGCAGGCCAAGGATTGGACCTAGGCGACCGTCCGCCGTTGAACATGCAGCCATATCCAATCGACGGGCCTCTATGATTACTGATACTGTATAGAAATGCCGGACCCGTGTTTGTCCGAGGGGGAATATTCAGTCAGATCACAAAGAGGGGCAAAGCCGTGGCACAGGTTACCTATCGATTAGAGGAGCGGCTGGCGTTGATCCGGTTGGAAGCGCCGGAAAGAGGCAACGCTTTCGATCCAGAGATGCGGCGGGAGTTGAACCAGGTCCTGTTGCGGTATCGGGACGACCGCGACGCTTGGGTGGCGGTGATTTGCGCCGATGGCAGCGACTTTTGTACCGGTTCGGTCGATGAGCCGCCGGCTTCCCATCAAGAGCGGCGTGACCGGGCTAATCACTGGTCCGGCGGCTATGTGGAAACGCCCAAGCCGACAATCGCGGCCATCCAGGGTATCTGCAAGGGGGAAGGCCTGGCCCTGGCCCTAGGTTGCGACCTTCGCCTGGCCGAGGAATCCGCATCGTTTCAGGCAGGACTGGACTCGCCGGCCGGCGGCCCCAACGTGACCGGGGTTTGGCTGGTGAACCTGCTGGGCCAATCGGCCGCTTTGGACCTGATGTGGGCGCGGGAATCGTTGAACGCCGCCGCAGCCCATCGCATGGGTTTGATCAACCGCTTGGTGTATCAGGGCGAGGTGGAAGAGGGCGGCGAAGATGGCGGAGGCCCATTGCCCATGCTGCCGATGCAGCAGAGCATGACGACTCTTGAGGGCACCGCGGTGTCCGGCGGCATCCGGATGGCCCGGGAGTTGCTCCTTTATGCCCCGGTGACTCGTTCCTTCCAAAAAGAAACCGCTTATCGCTCGATAGGCGTCCCCTTCCACTATGCTCAGACGCTGGAGGTAGGCCCCAACCCCTACGCCAGCGAAGACCGTATCGAAGGGACCCGGGCCTTTGTTGAAAAGCGCCGCCCCGTGTGGCGCAACCGATAGCAGCCTTGGCCGGATTGAGACCGGGCAGGAGGAACATGCAGGAATCGACTGACGTCTTGTTGCGAGAGCAGGATGGAGAGATCTTCATCGCGACCATGAACCGGCCAGAGAGGATGAACGCCATGGGCGGCGGACTGCCCGAAGCGGTCAACGAAGCGTGGCTGGATTTTCGCGACGACTCGGATCTAAAAGTGATGATCATCACCGGCGCGGGTGAGCGGGCCTTTTGCGCTGGCGCAGACCTGCGCCAGAATGATGCCCGGGCTAGGGAACTGGGTGCCCAAACGGCCCAGGCGATGCTGGACGCCGCCCATTCCCGGCAGATCCGACCTTCTTTCAACGGCAATAACTTCGGTCTTTGGAAGCCGGTCATCGCGGCCATCAACGGCTGGTGTTTGGCGGCGGGCTGCGAACTGGCCATGGGTTGCGACCTGCGGATCATGGAAGAGCAGGCCAAGATGGGGCTGCCCGAGGTCAAGCGAGGGATGGGGGCCAAACAGACAACCCATAAGCTGCACTTTCTGGCCAACCTGAACATCGGCCTGGAAATGGTGTGGACCGGCGACCCATTGACCGCCCAGAGAGCCCACGAACTGGGACTGGTGAACCAGGTGACTCCCCAGGGCCAGAGCGTGGAAAAAGCCAAAGAGGTGGCCCGGCAGATCTGCCGTTATTCGTCCGAGTATTTGCACTACCATAAACTGCGCACCTTCCAAAGCATCGGCCTCCCCCTGGACTACGCGATGTCCTTGGAGCAGCGGTTCGCACCTCAAGACAGCGCCGGGTATCGCCAGGGCTTGGAGCGCAGTCTGGCCGGCGGTGTCTTTGATTGGCCGAGCTAACCGGATAATCCCCGGATAAATCAACGAAGAGGCGTAAAATGCCCGAGCATTTGTCGTACCGGGAAGAAGGCCCGGTCCTGGTGATCCAGTTGGAACGCCCTGAATCGGGCAATGCCCTGAGCCGCCAACTCCAGCGTGAATTGATTGCGGCGTGGGAACATCTGGAAGCGGAAGACGGCTTGCTGGTGGGCGTTATATATGGAAGCGCAGGCGTTTTTTCCATGGGCCATGACGTCCCAGAATTACTAAACGCGGTGGATGACAGCTCCATGGCCGATCCCTTGGAGGGCCTGTTTCCATACAACCTGTCGAAACCGGTGATAGCCGCCGTTGAGGGCGAGTGCTACGGTCTTGGCTTCGAGTTGGCGCTGGCTTGCGACCTGCGGATAGCGGCTGAAGATGCCCAGTTCGGCTTTCCAGACACCAACCTGCCGGTCAGCTATCGGCTGGCCTCGGTGCTGCTGCCCCGCATGACCAACGTGGGTATCGGCCTGGACCTGCTGCTCACCGGTGAGGCGATGGACGCCCCGAAAATGCAGCAGATGCGGTTGATTAGCCAGGTGACGGCGCCGGGTGAAGCCCTGGCCCAGGCATTGGCAACAGCCGGAGATATGGCAAGGCGTTTTAAATCGGCCGGCGCGTTCAAAAAACAGCAGATATGTCAATTCAGCGGTCTGCCCCCCATCACGGCGCTGAACCTGGCCCGAAGCGCGGCCACGGCCTACCCGGACGCCGGCTAGCGGCTTTTCCAATGGGTAAAATGAAACTTCTTCTCACCAAGCAGCGTTTGGGGCTACCACGCCTATAGGTGTGTTAGGATGGGGCCTCCAAACTCAGACTTGGAGGCTCCACTATGCCATTCGGAGGAAATGACTGGCACGCTTTAACCGAAGAGACCACCCTGGAACCCGACCTCCCCATCTGCGACCCACACCATCATATTTGGGACTTCCGCACCGCTCGAATCCCATATCAGCGGTACTTGATCCACCAACTGGCCGATGACATCAACAGCGGACACAACATCCGCTCCACTGTCTTCATCGAGTGTAGTTCAATGTACCGGCCCAGCGGCCCTGAGGAAATGCGCCCCGTGGGCGAGGTTGAATTCGTCCAGGGGTTGGCGGCGGCCAGCGCCAGCGGGCTCTACGGTCCCGGCCGGGCGGCCGCGGGGATCATAGGCCGCGCCGACCTGAAGCTGGGCGATGGTGTCAAACCAGTGTTGGAGGCTCTACAAGCGGCCAGCCCCAACCGGTTCCGGGGTATCCGCCACTCGGTAGGGTGGGACCCAAACCCGGAATTTCCCAACCGGGAAGATCAGGGTTGTCTGGCCACGCAGGGTTACCGGGATGGCGCAAAAATACTGGCGGAAATGGGTCTATGCTTGGAAAACGCTCTCTTCTTCCACCAACTCCCTGAGCTAGCCGATTTCGCCAGGGCGGTGCCGGATTTGACCATCGTCTTGAACCACATTGGCGGCCTATGGCGAATCGGCCCCTACGCCAACCGGGACGGCGAAGTCATGGCTGCTTGGAAAAGGGGGATAGCGGAGGTGGCAGCCTGCCCCAACGTCGTCATGAAGCTGGGTGGATTGGGAATGCCCCGTTATGGATTCGACTGGCACGAGAGGGAGCAGCCGATTGGTTCCGAGGAACTGGCCGGGTCCATGGCCCCCATCATCAATTACTGTATCGAGCATTTCGGCCCCAGCCGGTGCATGTTCGAAAGCAACTTCCCGGTGGACAAGGTGTCCTTCTCCTACAACGTGCTGTTCAACGCCTTTAAGAGGATGTCTCAAGGCCATTCGGCGGCGGAACGGGCCGAAATGTTCCACGATGTGGCGGCCCGGGTCTACCGCCTAGACGTATGACCCAGGGATTTGAATCAGAAGGCCGGTTCCGTATCAAGCCCGCCACCGTGGACGACGTAGGTCTGGTATTGGATTTCGTCAAAGGGTTGGCGGATTACGAGCAGATGGCTGATGAAGTCGCCGCCACCGAAGACGACCTGCGGGAGTCGTTGTTTGGGCCGGGAGCCGTGGCAGAGGCGGTCATCGGGTACGCCGGCGACGAGCCCGTTGGCCTCGCCCTCTTCTTCTTTACCTATTCCACGTTCACCGGGCGGCCCAGCCTTTACCTGGAAGACATATTCGTGTTGCCCCAATGGCGAGGGCGCGGACTTGGCCGGGAGTTGATGCGTTTCCTGGCCAAAACAGCGCTGGCCCGGAAGTGCCGGCGTCTGGAATGGTCGGTGCTCGATTGGAACGAACCGGCCATCGGTTTCTACAAAGGATTAGGGGCCGTTCCCGTAAATGGTTGGACCACTTACCGCCTGGCAGGCGCGGAATTAGAGAATCTGGCTAAGGAGTGATCACCATGGTTGTACAGCCCTTCAAAATAGACGTGGCCGATAGTGTTTTGGACGACCTGCGCCAACGCCTGGCTCAGACCCGGTGGCCCGACGAGATCCCTGGGTCGGGCTGGGATTACGGCAGCAACCTGGACTATCTGAAAGAGTTGGTCGAATATTGGCGGACCGGCTTCGACTGGCGCTCCCAAGAAAGGATGCTCAATTCATTCAGCCAGTTCAAGTCCCAGGTGGATGGTATGGACATCCATTTCGTTCACGAAAAGGGAAAGGGCCCCAAACCCATGCCTTTGGTGATCACCCACGGTTGGCCCAGCACCTTCTTTGAGATGTCCAAGATCTTGCCCCTCCTGACCGACCCGGGCAGCCATGGCGGCGACCCGGCCGACTCCTTCGACGTGGTGGCCCCTTCCCTGCCCGGTTATGGTTATTCGGACCGGCCGGCGGAACGTGGCATGCAGGTGCTGAAGGTGGCCGACATGTGGGCCACCTTGATGACCGAGAACCTGGGCTATCCGCGTTTTGCCGCCCACGGGGGAGACATCGGCGCCGGTGTCACCTCACGCCTTGGATACGCCCACGCCCAGAGAATGACCGGCATTCATCTAACGTCGATCACCAGGCCCACGCCGTACCTTGGGCCCGGCTCGCAGCCTTTGACCGCGGCCGAGCAAGCCCTGGTGGACCAGAGGGAGCGTTGGCAGCAGGCCGAGGGCGCCTATGCCCACATGCACGGGACCAAGCCTCAGACCCTGTCCTATGGCCTCAACGATTCGCCGGTGGGCTTGGCGGGCTGGATAGTCGAAAAATACCGCACCTGGAGCGACTGCCACGGCGACGTGGAGTCCAGGTTCACCAAAGACGAGCTGCTGACCACGGTGACCATCTACTGGGTCACCCAGACCATCGGTTCGTCCACCAGGATGTATTACGAAAACCAGCGAAGCCTGTGGAGCATGGAACAAGGCGAGCGGGTTGAAGCCCCCACGGGAGTGGCCCTGTTCCCCCAGGACATTGCCCGGCCCCCCAGGGAGTGGGCCGAGCGTTCCTTCAACTTGGGCCGCTGGACGGAAATGACCAAGGGAGGCCACTTCGCCGCCCTGGAAGAGCCGCAAATGTTAGCCGAAGACATCCGCGCCTTCTTCCGGCCGTTGAGAACCGATTAGATTCGCCTGCCTACCTCGAAAATAGTGGAGGTAATCATGTTAAGAGCAAACGCAAATCGAATTTCCAAATTGGTTTTGACCTCAGTGGCCATTATTCTGCTGGCAACCGCCGGCGCCTTGACCGCCCTGTGGGCCCTTCCCCATGAGGCGGCAGCGGCCCCTACCGTTGCGGTTAGCGCCAGAGTTACGGAGGCGCCCTCGGACGGAACGGTGAAGTCGCACCAGAAGATATCGGCTACTGCCGGAGGCTTTACCGGAGTCGTGGATGCTAGTGAGAATTTGGGCGTCTCAACAGCTAGCATTGGCGACCTGGACGGCGACGGAGTCCCTGATCTGGCCGTGGGCGCGGACGGTGACAACGATGGAGGCTTCATTAGAGGGGCGGTTTGGGTACTGTTCATGAAACCGGCAGGGACTGGTGCCGCTACCCGAGAAATTAAAGAAACTGGAACCAGCCGATGGTGGTTAGGGCGTCCGTCGTCAACTAAAAGGGCCACTGGCCCTTCAGGGCGCTGAGGCTGTGTCAGCCGAAAAGGATTGGAGGAAACCCGTGAGAAGCGTCATATGTGGAATCATTCTGGCCTCTATTGCAGCGCTGGTGTTGGTGGCTGTCCCTAGAACGCCGGTGGCGTCAGCGTTGATCGTCGACCCCGGCGACCCAGGCCCCCTGGCGGTGACCTTGCAAGAGTACACCTTGGGCGACACCGCGTTCAGGCCCACTGGATTTCCAGCGGACGTGGAGGTGACCGCATCGGTGCACCGCCCAACGGACTTGTCGGGAGGGCCCTTCCCACTGGTTGTCATAATGCACGGCCGGCATTCCACTTGCTATAGTCCTTCGGTTTTTACTTGGCCCTGCCCCGGCAACGTCATCACCAGCTACCAAGGTTACGATTACATCGGTGCGAATTTGGCCAGTCACGGCTATATCGTGGTTTCCGTAAGCGCCAACGGAATCAATGCCTTCGATAACCTGGTGTTTGACCTGGGCGCTCTGGCCCGGGCCGAGTTGATCCAGCTACACCTGGACATCTGGAGCAGTTGCAGCACGAGTAGTTGCGGCCCCTTTGGTTCCACATTTGTGGGCAAGGTTGACATGGATAACGTGGGGACTATGGGCCACTCCCGGGGCGGTGAAGGCGTAGTCCAGCACCACGTGCTCAACGATTCACTGGGAGCGCCCTATGGCATCAATGCGGTTCTGCCCATCGCCCCGGTGGATTTCAGCCGCTCCGTCATAAACAACCTGCCCTTGGAGGTCATACTTCCCTATTGTGATGGCGACGTCTCCGATAACCAGGGAGTCCATTTCTACGACGACGCTCTATACAATGTTCCGGGGGATACGGGTGCCAAGCACACCGTTCAAGTTTTAGGAGCTAACCACAATTTTTTTAACACTGTTTGGACGCCGGGATTGTTTCCAGCAGGTACCGTGGACGACTGGACATTCGTATTTGGTGGAAGCTCAGACCCTCAGTGTGGCAGCGGCGCCGGCAGTCCACGCCTCACCGCCACGCAACAACGTGGAGTGGGTCTGGCATATAACGCCGCGTTTTTCCGCACCTACCTGGGCGGCGAGCCTGATTTCCTGCCGATGCTGACCGATAACAATCCGCCGCCCTCGGCCCTGACTGATGAGATATTCATTGCTTACCACGCTCCCGACAGCCCGGCTTTGCGGCGCGATGTGAACCGGCTGGCAACCTCCGGGGATCTATCCATCAACGAACTGGGGGGCTCCGTTACCCAAACCGGTATGACTCCCCACGATCTATGTGGCGGCGAAGCACCGCAGGTATTTCATTGTTTGCCATTAGCGAGCACATCTCAGCAGCCCCACACTGCTCCAAGCGCCCGGTCTTCCAAGCGGGGCTTAGGCCAGCTTCGCAGTGGCTGGGATTCGTTGGCAGCCCTGTTCCAGAACGACTTACCCGCGGGATTCAGGGATATCAGCCCACATTTCCCATATGGGTGAATATCCCTCTGAGTAAATCGTCGGCATTCTTTAAACCATTGTCCATTTGTGAGACGTTGGCCGTCGGTATGGCTATAATTACCCCATAGCTTGGCGAGTTTTATA
>DAOUHE010000106.1:0-6005 GCA_034428715.1 Dehalococcoidia bacterium
GTGGCCGCCGGCAACAACGACGGCGAGCTGGAATGGAACAACATATTGGGTGAAAGAGCCCACGACCGCTATCAATATCGCGGCAATGGAAAGCCAGGTCATCAAACGTTTCATACCTTTCGATCCTCCATCGAATAAGTTTTACGCTTACTAGATCGTTCCGAGGTAAAAATCTACCTGGAGAATTACGGTGTCATAGGGTTGAAAGCCCGCCGAGGCAAGAACACCGGTGATTGCCCTGGGAATTTTGTGAAGTAATCCCGTTTCGCCGTTGTCGCAATTAGACCGAACGATTGACTTCTTCGAACGGCCGGCAGTCGAGAGACATGATTTGCCGCCGGGTAGGGCTTCACTACATCTAACAATTTTGTAGCAAGACGATTTTAGGGATCAGAGTGACTACCATGTGATTAAGTAGGGGGTTTTACCCGGCTGGATTGGGGGAAGACGAAACAAAGTCAAGCCGATGGAACAGATGCGAGCGGGCGTGGGGCACGTCAATGGATAAACAAAGGCCCCGTGGATTTCCTCCACAGGGCTTTTTTAGAATCCATGGGCCAAGGACGGACGGTGGGTATGTTTTCTAAACGATAATAAGGGCTAGTCTGGCCGCTCAATCCCGCCCGGAAAAATAAGCCCATCGAGGATCCGGACGCGCCATACAAATTCAAGAATAGATTTGGGTAATGTCCTTACAGCCAATTAGAAGAATATTACGGACACGGCCGCAGTTGCCAGCGTGCCTGACTTCCCTATCAGGCCTTGTTGAGATGTTCCGTCTAAATCACCCAAATCCTTATTCATAGCGGCGATAGCATTTGCTGGGCTTAATAGCCTAAATTGCCCTCTTAGTCTCATATCAAAGAAATCACCGTTATGGCCATCAGGCCATTGCGGCTGCCGCCGTTGACATTTTCGCTGGGATGTCGCGGCTACAGGGTTGGCGCTTTTGCCCACTTGAATACCCAACAACAAAATGTCATCCAGGTTATTCCAGGGGGCATCACTGGTTTAAGCAGGGCAAATCTAGGCGTCATCGATTGGTCCAACGGATCGGGAAACGGTCCTAGTTCACCATCAATCTACGTTTTTCACCTCGACTTTGGCTCTCGTACCAAGAGGATAGCAAGCCTCCAAAGGAAAACCGCCAATGGTGTAAAAGATCTTTCTATCGTCCTCAAGGGTTCGCTGGCTGACACTAGTTGGGTCAGGGGAATCAACCAAAACCGAACGGGTGCCGCTCCCATGTCACCTTACTAAGTGAACTGCCAATATTGATTTGGCGCCGGGGAAAACGATTTGAGCGGCCGGCGCAAAACAGGAATATTTGGTCATTCGCCAAAAGGGCAGTGGGTTTCCAGCCTTTTGGCCGGCGTTTTGGGAGGCAATCATGATTTGGTTTAAAGGCTGTCCCCGGTGCAGCGGAGACATGTTTCACGACAGTGACCAGTATGGACAATTTGTGACCTGCGCCCAATGTGGGTTCAGCAAAGACGTGGCCGGAAGCTCCTCGGACCCCATGAGATTCATTGTGGAACCGCTCCCGGTTCCCACCGTGCCCCAATGGGAAGGCGGCAAGCGGCGCCGATTGTCGCACGGAGGCCGCCATTTTACTCGCACCCTGACCACGGCAGCCGATCGGCCATCCGAATCTACGGCCTGACGTAGGCCGCCGGCCGCCCCTTTAAGATTGTTCGCCCTTGAGCAGGCCGCCATCATCCAGACATATGCCCGTATGTGATGGCGGCTGTTGGCTCCTCGTTGTTGGGTGACCCACGTTTCGGATCACTACGGCCCGCCCCAGGTATAACCAGACTCCTTTTCTTACCCCAGCGATTCATTCCTGTGGTAATATGGTGCGCGGCTGCCGAGGCTTGGTCCCGGTTGGCCGCGTGAAAGCCATCGGCACAGGGGGTAGCAAAGCATGAAGGCGCTGGAAGGGATCAGGGTTTTAGATTTGACCAGGGCCTTGGCGGGGCCATTCTGCACTTTGATGTTGGGTGACAACGGCGCCGACGTCATCAAGATAGAGATACCGGGCACGGGCGACGACACCAGACAGTGGGGGCCTCCCTTCATCCAAGAGGAGAGCGCCTACTTCCTCTCTATAAACCGTAACAAACGCAGTCTGACGCTGAACCTAAGGGACCCGGCCGCCAAGGAAGTCTTCCTCAAGCTGGCCGAAAATGCCGATGTGGTGGTAGAGAACTTTACCCCCGGCGTAATGGGCCGTTTTGGTCTGGACTACGAATCGGTTAAAACCGTCAATCCCAGGATCGTCTATTGCTCTATTTCCGGGTTTGGCCAGGACGGGCCGTACAAGGATAGACCGGCCTACGACCAGATCATGCAGGGGCTAAGCGGGTTGATGAGCATAACCGGTGAGCCCGATGGAGAGCCTCAGAAGATCGGTCTGGCGGTGACCGACATCGGCTCCGGCATGTGGGGGGCTTTCGCGATCATGGCCGCGCTGCATCACAGGGAAAAATCGGGCGGCGGCCAATACATAGACATTTCTATGATGGACGCCCAGGTATCGTGGTTGACCTACCAGGCGGCATATTTCTTCGCCTATGGCCAAGCCCCCGGCCGTTTGGGGGCCGCCCACCCAACTCTGGTGCCATATCAGGGCTTTATGTGCGAGGACGGCAAGTATATCAACGTGGCCGTTGGCTCGGAACGCATTTGGGAGCGGTTCTGCAAGGGCATGAACCTCACCCATCTGTGGGACGACCCGGAATATGCCACCAATGGGGACAGGGTGAACAGCCGGAGCAAGCTGGTACCATTGCTGCAGGAGATCTTTCTAACCAGGCCGGTGGCCGGCTGGGTCGCTGATCTTCAGTCCGCCAGCGTGCCCTGCGGCCCCATAAACGACATTGCCGATGTGTTTGCCGACCCACAGGTTTTGGCGCGAAACATGCTTCAGGAGATTCAACATCCAACCCTGGGCGCCATCAAACAGACCGGTCTGCCCATAAAATTCTCCGAGACTCCCGGAGGTCTCGACCGGCATCCTCCGTTGCTGGGTGAGCACAACCATGAGATATTGGCCGAGCTGGGATATTCGGACCAAGAGATCGAACAAATGGTGGAGAAGGCAGTCATATAAACCACGCAGGCCCAACCTGACATGCTCGGGAACCCCAATATTCAAACCTACTTCAGCTAAGCTCACATTGACCCCATTGTTGCCTTGCCTATGGGGAAGGGGGCGTTTATCATTGGACCGGATTTTACCAAGTGTTGACTTGGGCGGGCGTTCTCGAATCGAGGGGAGGCTGACCAATCATGGATCTGGGGCTTAAGGACCGGGTCGCCATCGTCGGCGGGTCCAGCCGGGGCATTGGAAGAGCAATCGCGCTTGCATTCGCCCAAGAGGGCGCCAGCGTTACGATCTGCGCCCGCACCGAAGCTGACCTGCGCCGCGCGGAAATAGAGTTGGCGCGCTTGGGCTCCCAACACCACGTCCTGGCCATCCCCGCCGACCTATCGGTCGCCAGGGACATTCGCCGGGTGGTGCGCGACACCATGAACCGGTTTGGCCAGATCGGTATTCTGGTCACCCACTTAGGCCACGCCCAGGCCGGGCGCCCATCTGAGTTTGACGACGAAACCATAATGGGAGCGCTGGAACATAATTTTATGAGTCCCATCCGCCTGGCCAGGGAAGTGGTCCCCTACATGAAGCAGCAGCGTTGGGGCCGAATCATCAACTTGCTTCCGACCCAGGTGAAACAGGTCATAGACGGCCAGGCCCTGGCTGTTTCCAGCGAGTTGGCCCTGCTGGGTTACTCCAAGATGCTTTCCAGCGAGTTGGCCGCCTTTAACATCACGGTTAACAACGTTTTGGCCGGCCCGGTCAAAACAGATTTTTTGACAGCCAGTCTGGAAACCCGGGCCCGGGAGGCCGGACGTTCCGCGGAAGAAATGATCAAGGAGACCACCGAGGGAATCCCCATGCGCCGTTTGGGTAAGCCCGAAGAAGTGGGCGACCTGGTGGCCTTTCTGGCGTCGGACCGCGCCGGATATATGACGGGCGCCAACGTGGTCATCGACGGCGGCCGGTTGCAGACCCTGTATTAAAGGCCACGGGTCAATCGCGACGCGAGAAAGCATGTAATGCTGAGCCAGCCGCAGCGGCGATGCATCTGCGACAGAGGGCCGCGTGGTAATCACCCAATCCGCCGTTTGAGGCCCAATCGATGCCGAAGGAAAATGTGATTCAAGCTTCCCAGGAGTTCCTCAAGGCCGAGGGGTTGCCCGGATGGCTGGTCTACGACTACCGTGGGTTGAACCCCATCTTCCGGCAGGTGATCACGCCGTCGGGCCACGTCACCCGGCAGTGCTTTTTGTTCATTCCCGCTTCCGGAGAACCCCGTCTTCTGGTCCATCACGTGGATGCCGGTAAATTTGCCGCGGCCGGCATCGAATTGGCGGTGTACCGCGGCCGGGAATCCATGCTGGAAGGTTTGCAAGGGATTTTAAGCGGACTAGGCCGGGTCGCAATGGAGTATTCCCCTCTAAATGCGCTGCCCCGGGTTTCCAGGGTGGATGCGGGGACCATCGAACTGGTGCGAAGTCTGGGCGTGGAGGTGGTTTCGTCAGCCGACGTGATGCAATACGCCACCCAACGGTGGAGCCCCGAGCAACTGGAGGGACACCGCCGCACAACAGCCGAGCTGGGCGAGATAGTCAATCGGGCGTTCGACTATATTGGCGAGCGGCTGAGCCAGAAGCCCACCGAATTCGACGTGGCGGAATTCATTCGGGCCCGGTTCCGGGAAGAAGGGCTGGAAACCCCCGACGGGCCCATCGTGTCGGTAAACGCTCACTGCTCAGATCCCCACTACGAGCCCGAGGAAGGGACCAGCAGCGTGATCAAGCCCGGCGATTGGGTGCTGATAGACCTGTGGGCCAAGCCCACCGCGCCACCCCCCTCGCTCACCGGCGGGAACGCCGCTTCTACCTCACCTCGTGGTGGACCTGACACCGCTTCCCCGCCCCTTACGAAATGGGGATCAGATGGGGGTCAAGAGTCCGTCTATGGCGACATCACCTGGGTGGCCTATGTGGGCGCCGCCGTGCCCCAACGCCACCAGGAGATCTTCGACATCGTCATCGGCGCCCGTGACGCCGCCCTTAGCTTTCTGGAAGAATCGTATTCCAAAGGCGAAACCGTCCAGGGATGGCAGGCCGACGCGGTGGCCCGGGAGCACATCACCCAGCGAGGCTACGGGGAATTCTTCACCCACCGGCTGGGCCACAGCATCGGCGGCGAGGTGCATAGTGAGGCGGTAAACCTGGACGGTTTCGAAACCCACGACACCCGGAGCATCATCCCTGGAGTGGGTTTCTCTATAGAGCCCGGCATCTACCTGCCCGAATTCGGCGTCCGCTCAGAGATCGACGCCTACATGTCCGAAACGGGCCCCTATGCCACCTCCCCGGTGCAGCGCGAGGTGGTGTTGATCCGGGGAGGGTAGCGGCGCCGTTGACATCACGGCGTCTGCCTGACTTCCAGGCCGTCGCTGGGGAAGCGTTGATCCAGCGAATAAACGACGTCAGCGCCAGCGCTACGGGCCGACGCCCATGTCAACGCATCGGCGAAGGAGACCCGGGCTGATGGCCGGCACATGAGTAGACCTTGCTGTACCAAGCTTTTTTCAAGGCCGTAAGTCTGGATGTTGGTTTTTCTTACGAACTGAATGAGTTGATCGGCCACGTCTTCTCTTGGCATGCGGTATAAAGTCGTCAAGACGTATGCCGTTTCGGCCAGGGCCGCGCCATCGATTTGAAGGTCGCCTGCACCGTCAATGATCGCCGCTGCTTGGCTGGCCTCCGGTTCCGGTGTTCCTGTCAGGTACCGGACCAGGAAGCTAGTAGTCAGTCAAACTTGATATTAATGGTAACGTGAAAGATTGAGCAAAAGAGCTACCCTGACTCTGGATAGTGTTGATGGGAGGCGGTGGTATGGTCAGGGAAAAGTATGGAGTCCGGCTGAC
>DAOUHE010000107.1:0-2099 GCA_034428715.1 Dehalococcoidia bacterium
CGTCAGCCGGACTCCATACTTTTCCCTGACCATACCACCGCCTCCCATCAACACTATCCAGAGTCAGGGTAGCTCTTTTGCTCAATCTTTCACGTTACCATTAATATCAAGTTTGACTGACTACTAGCCTCCTGCCGATGGCGTCCGTCAGCCCCTCGGGGATCCGGGCGTCCCAGTCTTCCCCGTCTCCCAGATCCTGTCCGCCTATCAGGCGCACCACCTCGCTCACGAACAAAGGATTACCTTCGGTCCGGCTCTGCAAGGCTTCCACCAAACCCGGCAATGGGATCGCGCCAGAAGCGATCTCTAGGAAACGGCCCACTTCCTCTCGATTTAGGCCGGCCAGATGCACCCGTTGGAATAGCCGTTCGCGGGTAAGGTTGCCGAGGGTTCGGGACAAAGGGTGCTGCCGGGAGACCTCCACGTCGCGGTAGGTGCCGATCAACAAGAGGGCGCTTCCCCCCAGTTCCCGCGCCAGAAACTCCAGAAGCAGCAGTGAAGACCTGTCGGCCCAGTGGAGATCGTCCAGCACAAGCATCAACGGTCGGGACCGGGAGGCGTTCTTCAGGAAGGTGGTGATGGAGTCGAAGAGCCGGAAGCGAGCTGCCTCCGGCTCCAGCGACGGCGGCGGCTTGAGGTCCGTTAGCTTGCCATGTATCTCGGGAACGACATCGGCGATATCGGCAGCACCTGGGCCCATCTCAGACTGGAGTTGTCCGGCGTCACACTGTTGGACGTAGGAGCGGATGGTCTGGATCCAAGGCCAGTAGGGCGGGGCGCCTTCTTCCTCATAGCACCAGCCCCAAAGGACCCGAACGCCTTGTTGCCCGGCGTACGACGCCAACTCCTGGCAGATGCGGGTTTTGCCGATGCCGGGCTCACCGCCAAGCAGGACCATACGGCCTTGGCCTGACAAACAGCCCTCCAAGGCGGTGGTTAGTATTTCCATCTCGGGTTGGCGGCCGACAAAAATGTGCCGCGGCTGGCTCATGGGTGACGGACTTTGCTCTGATTGGGACGTTGGCTCTGCCATGCGGTTAGTATAGTTGGGAAGAGAAGAGGGTTCCACTACCCATGCGGGATGGACAGCTAACTGGCCCCTTGGCCGAAGGGGCGATAAACCGGGGCCTTTTCCATCGTGGCTTAACCACCGGGCTATTTGCCACAATGAGCCAGTGTCCCAACTCGCGGCGCCACCGATTCTTGGAATTTACAGTCGGTCGGCTAGTTTTTCTGTACCAATATGGCGAGATGGACGTGCTGTTTCAAAAGAAAAGAGCCGCGAGGTAATTCCCCCGCGGCCCTGGATTGATCCTCCACGCGCACCCGTGAAGAAACATTCTTGTCTATAGCGCCGCCTCGACATCGCCGAACTCGTCCATGTAGCCGCCGGTGGTGGAGACGGCCCTGGAGGCAACCGGCCCTAGCTCGACATCGCCGAACTCGTCCATGTAGTCGTTGGTAGTTGAGCCGGCCCTGGCTGCAATTAGGCCTAGCTCGACATCCGCGAACTCGTCCATGTAGCCGCTGGTAGTTGAGGCGGCCCTGGCTGCAATTAGGCCTAGCTCGACATCGCCGAACTCGTCCATGAAGCCGCTGGTGGTGGAGATGACCCTGGAGGCAACTAGCCCAAGCTCGACATCCGCGAACTCGTCCATGAAGCCGCTGGTGGTGGAGATGACCCCAGCGGCAACTAGCCCAAGCTCGACATCCGCGAACTCGTCCATGTAGCCGCTGGTGGTAGAGATGACCCCAGCGGCAACCAGCCCCAGTTCGACATCTTCGAACTCGTCCATGTAGCCGCTGGTGGTAGAGATGGCCATGGAGGAAACCAGCCCAAGCTCGACATCTTCGAACTCGTCCATGTAGTCGCTGGTGGTAGAGATGGCCCTGGAGGAAACCAGCCCAAGCTCGACATCCCCGAATTCGTCCCTATAATCGATAGTAGTGGAGATGGCCCAGTTTGGCGTACTAGTACTCAGTCAACCGTAAAATCGGAAGGGTAAAGGCGGCGAAGTTTGGTTCGTGCGTCCCGGGTGTTGAACCGCCAGTTGATGGTGGCTCTGGCGGCGTTGCGCTCCTTGACCAGAGCATCGACT
>DAOUHE010000108.1:0-1629 GCA_034428715.1 Dehalococcoidia bacterium
TTTCTCAAATACGATGAGTACAGCGTCCGTCCGTTCCGAGACGGCTCGCTGAACTACGGGGATCGGGGAGCGGTCTTGGTTGCTTCCGTGACTGAGGTTGGTTTTGATCCTAAGTTCCTTCCCCCGGCGAATGTCGATGCCAGCCTGCCTGATGTTCTGACGGCCCGCAACGTGGGCTTGACCCGGGCGTTCCTGGGTTGGGAGGTCCGGTGGGACAATGTCTCTTCGGACATTCATGATGTGATCGATGGCTTTATGATCTTCGTCTACCCGGATCAGAAGTCCTCAAAGGTCCTGGTTCCCGAGGGGGGGTTCGGCTTCGTTCTGCCCAAGCTCGTCCAGGTTAAGTATAACCCTGGGGGGTACCAGAGGTATTCCACGGTGGACGGGTTCTCCGTGGGTGGTCTTCATTATTACCCGGGTGACTCCCGTCTGGCACAGGAGGGTTCCGATAGCTTGGCGTGGGAAAGTTCGAATGATGAGTATACGTCACAGGATCCAATCGGGGGTAAGCGCGTAAGGGACGACTACAAAAGTTTCAACAAACTCATTCACAATATGCCCCTGGCGCCCGGGTTCGTGCCCGGTTTCGAGGTCGCGCCCTACGTGGGAAAGCCATCCAGTTCGGACTTCAAGTTGGGTCCCCGGTCGGAGAAGATCATCTTGAACGGCGATCATATCGCCTGTGACGAGGTGCCGGATACGGATGCGGTTGCCTTCGAGAAAATCCGCAAGCTCTACGACTGCGGCGAGCCGTCCACGCCGGGGGCTCTGGGCTATGATGACGACGGGTTCCGGCCGGGGCTGTTGGCCCTGACGGGGACGGATATATGCACGGATATCTTCTCCAGCACCCCGGCGCGTTTCACCTGGGATAACCCGGCGGTTCACCAGGTCTGGGGTCTGGTCTGGATCATCGCCGGCAGCGTCCTCTTTACGCTGTTGGTCTGGCAGGGGCTTCGGATGACTTACGATGTCTGGCTGGACCCCCAGCCGTCCGTCGGGTTCCGAGAGCTGGTCCCCCGGTTCCTGCTGGCGGCGGCGCTGACGGCGAGCAGCTTGATCATCTGCCGGATGGTGTTGGTGGCGGCGTCCGACCTGACCTGCTTCGTGGCTCAATCCACCCACATGAGCATGTGGGGAGTGATTGATTCCACCTTCGGCGCCCTGGTGGGCGGCTTCACATCTTGGTTTCAAGGTGTGATGGCTGAGGATGTTTCCTTTCTCCAGCGTTTGAACAACGAGGTGACGCTGTTCTTCATGGGGGCTCTTGTGCTGATCGTCCTGTTCTTCATACTGATCCTGTTCCTGAAGGTCCTGTTGAGCATGCTCCTCCGGGTCGCGCTGTTGGCGATTCTGATCGCCCTGTCTCCGTTGGCTTTCGCATTCTATGCTTCGGATGCCACGTCCCACTGGACGAAGAAATGGGTGACGCTGTTTTTGGGGACCACCTTCCAGCAGGTGGTCGTCCTGGTCGTGATCTACCTGGGCATCAGCATAATGGACGAGTATTTCGGCTCCGGGGTGGAATCGGGGGTGATGGGAATGCTGGTGGGGATGCTGATGGCCTTCGCTACGCTCAGCCTGGCGACGACGATCCCGGACATTGTGAATCCGGGCGGGAAGGGA
>DAOUHE010000109.1:0-5080 GCA_034428715.1 Dehalococcoidia bacterium
CGCAATCAGTCAGCGGATTCGGAAACGGGTTGAGGAGATCTTCGGGTGGATGAAAACAGTGGGTGGGTTCCGAAGGACGCGGTATAAGGGGCTGGACCGGACCGGTCTGGCGGGGTACCTGGTAGCTACAGCCTACAATCTGGTCCGCATGGCGAAGCTATTGGAGTTGGCCAAGGAAGCGCCGGAAGCCCAGGCGGCATGACCCGACAATGGGCTACCCATGCCCGGTGCCCCAGGAGCGCCGGGTCAGGGAGCGTCAAGGGCCAAAAGTCTCGTTCAAACGGCCCAATTCCCCCCAACAGGACCAATGATTCACAGACCTGAACCCTAGGTTCTGGACTTATACCCCTTTCTTCAGCAGCCTGCTAGGCCGAAAGACCATGAGGGCCACCTGCGCCGGCACCCTTGCGTACAGGTCTATCGACCCGGCAAAATTATCACTGGCCTGATTTACAAGTCTTCCAGAACTACGGGTGAGTGACGCCCGACCCCAGATGCTTCGCCGCTGCGGCTCGTTCAGCTAGACATTTTCTCCTTGGTAGATGAGCGCCTGCGAGTACCAAGGGCACTTCCATATGCGCATCGGGCTGTCCAAACGTTAAATCAGTGATTTCCCGGAGTTAAGATGAAACCAGGCGTGATGTTGGCATGGGCTGCCGGGTTGATCATGATCGCCGCCGCCTGCGTCCCATCTGATCAAGAAGTCCGCCGGTTGATTCAAGAAGAGGTTTCTTCCGCGTTGGCGGCGATACCCACCGTCACTCCGGCCCCCACCTCAACCAGCGTGGTGATTCCGCCGACTCCAACGGCAATGGTATTCCCCACGCCGCTTCCCACGCCCACGCCGTTGGTGTTTCCCCCCACGGCCACGCCGCAACCGACGCCGACACCCCAGCCAACGGCCACTCCCATGGGATTGCCGCCAACGCCCAGGCCTTCCCCCACACCGGCCCGTGGCGCGACTTCTGGGTTCCCGGCGATCTCTGATGCGATCTCAGACGGGTCCTCACCCGCCAACGCCACCGGTGAAACGGCCGGCTCTCCTGTCTTGATAATATCCCCTGCGATGCCTCTAGCTGGCAGGTATGTTCGGTTCACTTTAAATAACCTGGAACCATGGCAGAAAATAACCGTGGGTTTCCTGGACCCTAGAGGCGCTCCGGCGGAATGGATCGCCGATTACGAGGTCAAGCTCTCCCGAGACGCCGGCGAAACATTGACCGAAATGTCTATCTTCGCCGACGGTTCGGGAACGGCCACCTGGCTACGCATCGGCACCCTAGACAGCGAAGGCATTTGGGGTGTCAATGTGACCAACGATGGGGAATCGGCCGTGGAGAACTACTCGGTCAGCCAGTTGCAACTGGCCAACCAGGAACCGGAAATAGTAGGCATAGAGATGCGAAAATACCAGGGGTCCGTCTCCGACACCTACTACTCCACGCTGGTCCCGGCAACGCTGGCCGTGGACTTGCAGGCCCACCTAAATTGGGTGGCGGAACAGTTTCACGAGCGCCAGGGGATTCAGACCGCCACCATTCCAGACATATACCTGGCGGGCAATCGTGCCCTGTTCGAACAGGTAGCAGCAGCCTCGGGAACCATCGTCGGATTTGAAACCGGCTTCTACCGAAAGTCCGGCAGCCGTCCCGGCATTTACATGAGGACGGATTTCTTCAGGACCAACATCCTGCGGCTTTTGACTCACGAATATGTTCATCTGGTTCTGGATGGAGTATCGCTGGACCGGGAAATACCAGCCTGGCTCAACGAGGGTGCGGCCCGGTATTTTGAATACACGCTAAATCTGGAGGGCGAACGGCCCGAGGCCACCCGCATCCGCATGTTCCGGGACGCAGACAAGGTAAGATCGGCGGCGCTGGATGGGACGATCATAGATCTCCGGGACCTGGAGAGCTTGGAGATTTGGAACAGCCAGACCGATGATGCCAAGATCGGCCTCCAGTACGCCGAGGGATATATGGCGGTCAGGTATTTGAACGAAACCTACGGCAGCAAAGCGGCCGTGGCCATGATAAAAAATATCGGCCGGGGCGCCAACATTTTCACTGCCGTCGAAGACGAGACCGGCGTGGACTATCCAAGCTTCCAGACCGCATTCCTAGACTGGCTCAAAGGCTGGGATGACCCCCAGCGATCAGAGATCCGCAACTACATGGCCGTCTTGGGCGCCGTCATGGACGACGAATCATCGATCACCTCCCGCCGTTCCCAGGAGATAACCCTCACCCGGCCGCTTTCCCAAAGGATACCCGATAAACAAGAGATGGCCGCCGATTCTCGAATCTTGGTAAGCCGATTGGAAGCAGTCTCGCCGCCGGCAGAATTGGACAAGCTGCACCAAAATGCTCTGTCCTATTTGCGCAGGGTGAACGACTGGCTTACCCTGGAGTTGGAATTCGTCCAAACGGGCGCCACCGCCAAAAGAAACCAAGCCAACGAAATGATTCCTGAGGTCAATGCCAGAGGAAACCTGGTCCTTGATGGTATCGGCGACATCGAGTTCGTTTATAATCTCGGAGGCCCAGGAGAATAAACGAACGACTGAGGAGGGGTTCAATGAAATACGACGTGATAATCATCGGCGCCGGGTCGGCCGGATGCGTTCTGGCCACTCGCCTTTCCGAGGACCCCAACCGTTCGGTACTCCTTCTGGGAGCCGGACCCGACTACCCGGAATTCGACCAGTATCCCGACGACCTCAAGTACGGCTACGATCAGACCGCCTCATCCATCGACGCACCCCACAACTGGTCCTTCTCAGGCACGGCTACACCCCAGCAAAGCGCCCCCATGCCGGTGCCTCGGGGCCGGGTGGTGGGAGGCTCCAGCGCCATCAATGGCCAGGTACTTTTGCGGGGCGTGCCCGAAGACTACGACTCTTGGGCTGAGATGGGCAACGAAGAGTGGAGATTCGTGGACGTATTGCCCCACTTCCGCAAGCTAGAGACCGACACGGACATTCGGGACGACTTCCACGGGTTTGACGGCCCCATACCGGTGCGCCGCCATAAACGGGAGACCTGGCTGCCCGTTCAAGAGGCATTTCACACGGCCTGCCTGGCTTCGGGATTTCCCCACGACCCCGACATGAACCACCCGGATTCGGGCGGCGTCGGCCCCATCCCCATGAATAACCCCGAGGGCGTCCGCATGAGCACCGCCCTGACCTACCTCAATCCGGAGCGCCACCGGCTCAACCTCACTATCCGGCCCAAGGTATTGGTCAAGCGGGTGATCTTCGAAGGCAATAGGGCCATCGGAGTGGCCGTGGAGAGCGGCGGAGACCAGTTTACGCTGGAGGCTGACGAGATAATATTGTCCTCCGGCGCCATCGCTTCTCCCCAGTTGCTGATGTTGTCGGGGGTTGGCCCGAAGGACCACCTCCGGAGCATGGGAATTCCCGTTATCCACGAATCGCCTGGTGTGGGTCAAAACCTGCGCGACCATCCCAACATCCGGGTGCCGCTAGAGGTGCTGGACGGCTTTCCCCTGGACCCCAAGGCGCCCAGGAGCCAGGTCGCCCTTCGCTACACGGCCAACGGCTCTGATAAACGAAACGATATGCAGATCATGGCGTCTTCATTCTCATCGCCCATAGCCGGCGACCCGCTGGAAGCCGAGGGTGTCCGGTTTACCTGTATCTTGGAGCTGGCCGTGGGGTCGGGAGAGTTGACGTTGGCCTCCACCGACCCGTCAATACAGCCCAACCTGAACTACCATTACTTCGAAGAACCTTGGGACCGGGAGCGGATGCGGGAGGGGGTAAGGCTCTGCGTCGGGTTCGCCCAGCACGATTCTCACCAGAACATCGTCAAGCGAAGAATAGCCCCCACCGACGGCGACCTGGCATCAGATGAAGCCCTGGACGCCTGGCTATTACAAAACGTATCTACTTCACAGCACATCTCCGGCACCTGTAAAATGGGGCCGTCGTCGGACCCGATGGCGGTGGTGGACCAACGCTGCCGAATCCACGGTTTGGAGGGTATCCGGGTGGTGGACGCCTCGGTGATGCCCAATGTGATCCGCGCCAACACCAACGCCACCACCATCATGATCGCCGAGCGGGTCGCCGACTGGATGAAGTAATCTGATTTAGATTTTTGACACTAGCCGAGCCTTGCGTTGATTGTTAATAATTACGAGTTACCTGGCGAGAGTTGAAATCCCCCTTAATCCCCCTTTGTAAAGGGGGAGACTTAGCCCCCCTTGTGAAGGGGGGTTGTGGGGATTTCCTCCCACGGACTTGACTATGATCAAGTTTAGTAACCCACTCAAAGCTCAATAAATTTCCAGGATGGAACCCGCAGGAGAGCAGGTTGCGTTTCGGATCATTCGTTTTCTCCATCAGCGCCGACCCAGATAAAGACCATCAAGTCATAGAACGCACCCTCCATGAGGTGGAGTTGGCCGAACGGGCCGGATTCGACGCCGTTTGGCTGACTGAGCACCATTTCGACGGCGCGGTGGCTTACGCCGACCCGGTGGTGTTCGGCACGGCCGTTGCCATGCGCACCCAACGGATGCTGATCGGGTTCGCGGTGCTGGAAATGGCTCTGTACCACCCCGTCAGACTGGCCGTCCAAACCTCTTTGCTGGACCACCTTAGCAAGGGCCGGCTGATAGTCGGCACAGGGCGAGGCTCGGCCTACAACGAGTACGAATACATCGGGTTCGGCATCACCATAGATCAGGGCCGGGAAATGTTGGCTGAGGCTGAAGAACTTCTTGTCAAAGCCTGGACCGGCAAGGATGTTGATCACCAGGGCCACTACTGGCAAAGTAAATTCCCCGGATTGCGGCCCCGGCCCTACCAGAAACCCCACCCTCCCTTAATCCGCGCCTGCATCAGCGAGCCGTCGGTGGCGGAAATGGCCAAGATCGGCCGTCCGGTGCTCATCGGCGTCCAAACCGTCGACACACTGCACCACCGCCTGGAACTGTATAGAAACACCATGAACGACGCGGGGTTTGCCGAATCGGCAGTGGAGTCGGCTTTGGACCAGACCTGGGTGCAACGGGGGTTGGTTGTGGCCGATTCAGACCAGGAGGCCCT
>DAOUHE010000110.1:0-5677 GCA_034428715.1 Dehalococcoidia bacterium
CCGGGTCAGGGAGCGTCAAGGGCCAAAAGTCTCGTTCAAACGGCCCAATTCCCCCCAACAGGACCAATGATTCACAGACCTGAACCCTAGGTTCTGGACTTATACCCCTTTCTTCAGCAGCCTGCTAGATTAGCTACTACACCCAACCAGGAGCCGCCCAGAGTGACGGTGGAATAATGCTGGGCCAGGGTGGGAACAAGGGGCTCCCACTGGGAAGAAGCGTACTCTATCGGAAGTAATATCAGCGGAGGGCCAGATCCCCGAACGCGGTAGGAAATGCCAGCCACTTCTCCCTGGCCCTCAACCAGGGTGACGGAGCCGGTATGCCGACTTTCGTTCATTCGGCCCAGAAATTCGATCACGGTTGGACCGATGCTTTCCCAGCGATTAGCTATCACATCGGCGGAATTGGATCGTTGATAATCTTGAAGGACGGCGATGTTAGCGTCGGGAAGACCCGCCATGGAGCGTTGCAACGCCTCGGCGGGATTCCCCCTGTCGCCGTTGAAGACCAGCAGCCGTGGAGCTACCGCCGAGGCAACAGCCGGATCGACTGCCCTCGGGGTAATCAGCGTCAAGGATGAGACGACTTCAGGATGGGCCGCCACCAGGCCCTGCCAATCGACCGGGTTGCTGGCCGCGAAGTGGGCTTGTAGGATGCCCAAATGCCGTAAGAGTTGAAGGATGCGTTCATCGACGGGAAGCTCTGCTCCTGCGGCCATTGTGGCGCCTCCAAAATCTAGACTCCAAGTAAGGGGATATCACCAAGGACCCTGGTTTCTACCCCAACAAGGAAAAGCCAACGGGAAGGGACCGCCGGCCCGTTAGGGCCAGAACTGCAAAGGGACCATGACCTCGCAACGAAGCTAGGTCCGCCAAAATGTGGAGGGTAGCCGACATCGCCTGGCCGGGTGGCTCGACTTCCAAATCGGCGGCCGCCGCCAAGTCCAAGATGTATTTGGTCAACTCAAAGGTCCGGGTGGGCAGGTAATCGGCCAGGCTGATCCTTCCCCACGGTAATCCGAGGACGGCATCATCGGCCAACCCATCCAGCAAGGCGAGGCCTCTTTTTGGCGCGTCCCGCACCGTTGCTTAGGGATCGTCCCCCAAAGATAGGCCGGCCTCCTTGCCCCGTTGGGCGATGCTGTCGTGAACCGATGCCCCGTCCAGAGCTTTTAAGAAATATTCAACCGGGCTGTGGAAATCCACTTGAGCGGCCGGCTGGGCGGCGTAGCCCTCTATGATGGTCAAGGACCGGCAGGTATGACCTGCCAAGTCCCGCACCGTCCAAACCCCCAAGGCTGGGGAATCCCAATCCCGGTCTCCCACCTGGTCCACGGCGCCTACGAAGGAATCCGCCGCCGCTTGGTAGGCTTCCCGAACCGTCATGGACTGCCCACCTTGTCTTCCACTTTCAATTCCTGCATCAAGGATGTGATCTGATGCCAGGTCGCGTCCTCAATGGGGATGCCGTCGCGCCGGCGGGTGATCTCGGTGTTGTGCTCGATCTCGCCGGGGTATAGCACCTCTTTGAACCCGGCGGCGGGTGGCGAAGATTTGACGAATTCTGCGAACTCTTTCACTTCCCGTTTGAACTGGTCCAATGGCCGGAAATGCTCCACGTTGAAAACGCTGATGAACACGCCGTCGTTATGCTTGGCCTGGGGGTCTAGCCCGAAACCCAATCCGGTGAGCAGCCCGGAAAACACCTCTACCATGAAGGACATGGCATAGCCTTTGTGGCCCTGGTCCGCGCCCACGGGAAGGATCGCTCCGCCGGCGGAATAATCCTCAGGGTTGGTTGTAGGATGCCCGTCCTTGTCGATGATCCAGCCCGGCGGCACCTGCTCCTTGCGGTTGCGGGCCAGGCCGATCTTTCCCGCCGCCACGGCGCTGGTGGCCATATCCATCAACACCGGACCGTCCAGGTCGCTGGGCATACCGATGCACATGGGGTTGGTGCCCAACCGCCGCGCCATCCCGCCAAAGGGGACCACCGCCTTCGGACCGGCGCCCGAGTCGGCAGTGACCAAGGCGATCATTCCCTCTTCCAGCGCCATGGAAGGGTAATCACCCAGCCTGCCGATGTGGCTCTGGTAGTGGATGGTGATGGCCGCCACACCGTTGGTCTTGGCCTTTTCGATGGCCATCTTCATGGCGCGTTCGGTGACCACAAACCCAAAGCCCCAATTGCCGTTGATCACGGCGGTGCAGGGGGCTTCCTTTTCCACCACAAAGGGCGCGCCGGGCACGATGTGGCCCCGGTCGATACGCCCGACGTAATCGATAATATGGATGACACCGTGGGAGTCGTGGCCCACCAGATTAGCCTTTACCTGGTGCCGGGCGACTATCTCCGCTTCCCCTTCCGAGACCCCTTTGGCCCGGTATATCTCGTAGGTGACTTTATGCAGGTATTCAGGTGTAAAAACTGGCATTATCGAGACCCCTTTAGCCGGATGATTGTGGTTGATTAACGCAGTCTATTACCACGCCTGGGGGGTTGTCCACCAATTGGGTTGTTGGCCCAGCGCCAGGTCATTCTAAGGGAGCCATGCGCCCGAACGATATGGGTCGGAAAGCCGTCTTGTTGCTCCCAGTCTTAAAGTGTTATTCTTGATTCTGGTACGTGCCCCTGTAGCTCAGTGGATAGAGTGCTGGCCTCCGGAGCCAGAGACGAGAGTTCGACCCTCTCCGGGGGTACCATAAATACCCCTTCAAACGCCTCGGTCTTCTTCATACCTCCGGCCGGCAAGGCAGCCGCATCAGACATTCGGGGTGTGGCCCAGTGGCAGGGCGCCTGGTTTGGGACCAGGAGGTCGGCAGTTCGAATCTGCCCACCCCGACCAGATACGTGCTAGGCGTGGAATACCAACTGGTTTTCTGGCCCAATATCACGCAATTGCAGCAATCACTGCAGCAACCCGGTTCAGCAACCAGATCTACGCTGTTGACCCAAAGAGCAATTGAACCGGGAAACAGCTTCATGCCGCCAGGGTATACCAACTGTTCGTATCCATGTTCTTGAATACCAGTAACCGTTGGCCATCTTCTAGCGCCACCTGGTAATAGAGCCTGGCGACCGGCTTAAGCTCCCACGTCTCGGCGTCGTCCTGCCATTCTTGGTCGATGTAATCTACCTGTAGCTCTTGGCCCAGGTAGGTCACGGAGAGCGGCCGATGGGAGCCGTCCTCAGCGACGGTGACGGGCATCGGCGGCTGGGGCCTTGGTCCTGGAGCTTTGGAGCGGTTGGGCATGGTGGACTCCCTTGGCGTCGGCTACGAGCCGATTCTAGGGAATGGTTACCGGGGATGGGAATGAGCGATTGTCAGGGACAGTGCTGGAACCGGATTACGCTATAATTTGAGATAACACCAGCACGGAGACTTGAAGCGACTAGGAGGCCCATGATGACTGACAGAGCAGAAGCACTGCGATTAGTGCGGAAGATGCCTGAAGAGGGTTGGGCCGAGACGGTGGATTATTACACCAACCCACCAGCGCCAAAACTGCCCCAGCCAACGGTTGAGAAGATACAGGTTCAAGCCATGCCGTATCGGGTGCCGTTAAATCATTGGGCATATGTTACCTGCATATACAATTAACTGGTTATGGTTGAAACCTTGGTACGCTTTAACTCATTGACTCGATTTGTTAGGAATTCAATTTGAGTATAGAGACTGTCAATTCTTTGATGCACTTTAGTTAGGTCCGCTTCCTCAGTTTCCGGCTTACGGGGAAATCCAACGACCGGTCTATCCTGATATGCTTCTGCCGGGGCGCATGAAACTAAGAGGAGCAGTGTCCTCGCTGTTTCGGTACTATTGCCCCTTGACCGCCGCGATTGTAGCCGCCACCTTGCACCACTTATCGCTCTCCAGCGCGTCTTGCTGTCCAGTTACACCTTACCCAGACCCTGTTGCTCGTTGTTGCCACGCCGATGGCGGCCCTTAGTGTATCGGTCACCATAGCTCAGATTGAGGTGGGACGGGAATTTTGAGTCAATTTGGTGACTTCACTCCCACGGCATCGGCATCGGCTCCTCTGCGTCCACAGCGCCCGGCCCCAGTTCCTTTGGCGCCGGTGGATGGGCCTAGGGCCTTTAGCCGCTGCAGTTGTTGGATAAGCTCATTTGGCACTTCGTGGGTTAGCTTCAACGCTGGGTGCCACTTCTCCGGGCGGTTGGCGTTCAAAGTACCTAACAGGCCCACGGGGTTTTGGCCGGGCTTGAGACCACCGTTCAGCGAATAAAGAATTTGTTCCTGGGAATCACAGAACTCTTCATGGGCGGCTAGGAACCGCTCTTTGAACCTTAATGTGTCATGTTGTTTCCAGAGTTCCACGGTGCGGCGGCATACGGTTACGTTTTCGAGGCCCGCCTTGATGGTCCCGCCGGTGCGGAAGGCGGCAAGGAACCGCTCCTGTTCAGACCAGATTTTTTGGTGAGTATACGAAGCAGCCGCAGCAGGCCGGCGATAACTTTTCAGAGAGGGCGACCTGCCCGTATCCGCTAGGCCCTGCCGGGGGTACCCGGTAGTCAGCAGAAGTAACCGCCCCGTGCAATGCAATCAGCGTATTCCTTGTTGCGTTGCCCCGTTTCCCAAAGGTCTTGTTGCCGCTGGAGTTCCTGGCGGTTTCTTTGTTCTTCCGCATATTGCTGTTATAGGTATCTCTGTCGCTCGAACTCCCGCCGGAGCCGGTCCGTTTCCGTCTCCTGGTAAATCCGCCTTGGCGTTACTTCCGGCTTCCCCATCTGCGTAACCATCGGCGACACCCATTGCTCGTAAATAGCCGCTCCTAGTATCCCCGCAGCGACCATTAACAATAACAGGCCGGCGATAACTTTTCAGAGAGGGCGGCACGGAGTTGCGGACCCACCCGATCGGGCGGCGATATATGCAAAGAAACCCAGCTATGCCCACTCCGACTGTTGCTAAAGGAAGGACACCAAAGCCCGCCTGTCTGTAAAGGGCTACCCAGGACGGAAGCCCCCTAAGCCCATAATTCCCTTGCCCCTTCCCACCTCAGAATCTAGCCCTAGCTCAATACCGCAACTCGTCCCCAGCATCAGCCTGTGCTCCCGCGCCCACCGGCTCCCGGTTGCTGGACTCAAGGAACTGAACCTCGGTAAGGTTGAACTCCATGGAGAACCTGGTCTGGCCGTCTTTGGTCTCGTAACTGCGGCTGGTGAGACGGCCTTCCACGTAGACCCGGGTGCCCTTGGTCAAGAACTGGTTGCATGTCTCGGCCAGCTTGCCCCAGGCGCTGACGTTGAACCATTCGGTCTCTTCCCGGCGCTCATCGTTGGTGGTGTACTTGCGGTTGGTGGCGATGCTGAAACTGGTGACTGGCTGGCCGTTTGGCGTGTACTTCATCTCCGAGTCGCCGCCCAGGTTGCCGATCACGATTATCTTGTTCACTTCACGTCCTCCCTTCCCCTACGATTCCTGATGGTCGATGGCAGTTTACTTTTCCCGCGGTGTCACGGGGGTGAGTTAAATGGAGATCATCCAGCTTCTGGGGACCAGCAGTCTCATGGCCTTACCCTCGGAGGCCGATTTTGATACCCCCATGGCTAAAGATCTCAACCACTACCTGGCAACAGATACCACCGGCGCCCGCGACAGGGCCAAACTGTTCCACCTGGCATGGGATGTATCCTGTAGTTCATTCAGTG